>NZ_FRBB01000021.1:0-73505 GCF_900142505.1 Fibrobacter sp. UWH5
GTGCACGAGGGCTACGGGAAGGAGGTGCTGGACATCTTCATGAGGGAACTCAGCGAAGAGCAGCGCAAGGGCGTGGAGCTTGTGACTTGTGATGGGGCCAAGTGGATAAGGTCAAGCATCGAGGAGTTCCTGCCCAATGCCGAACGGTGCGTGGACAGCTTCCATGTCGTACAGTGGGCGACAGACGCCCTGGACAAGGTCCGTGTGGAAGCCTGGAGGGAGGCCCGCAAGGAACGCTGCAATCCGAAACGGGGACGAGGCAGGCCCACGAAGGATAGCGTCCCGAAGGACCGCACCGCGGAGGGGATAAAGAACTCCAGGTACGCTCTGGGCAAGGCTCCAGAGAACCTTAACGAAAGCCAGCAGAGAAAAATAGAGCTCATAGCCAGCCGCTATCCGCGTCTCTACAGGGCATACCAGCTCAAGGAGGAGCTACGCATCATCCTGAAGATGGACTATGCCGATGCCAGGGAAAATCTGGACAGGTGGCTGTGGCGGGCAAGCCACTCACGCATCGGCTCAGTAAAGGATCTGTACGCAAAGATCAAGCGCAACTACGACGGAATCCTCAACACAATCAGGCTGGGCGTGTCAAACGCAAGGATCGAGGCGACGAACAACAAGATAAAGCTACTGATACGGACTGCCTATGGCTTCAGGAACATGAACAACATGCTGTCGCTGATAATGCTGAGCTGTTCCTATGTAGATGTACAGATAGCCTACGAATGGGAATCGGAATCGAGAGAATCATCTAGCAAGGCTGCCTAAATGCTTCCACACATGTTGATGATGCCTCATTTTTCTTTTGAATGGATCCTTCGCTTAGCTCAGGGGGACGTGGGGGGGGGGGCGCATCCACGTTTAGCTATTGTCAATGAATGAATTCATTTCAGCACATTTTCTAATGTTGTCAAGCCATTTGTAGATGTCCTTGGCGGAATAGGTTGGTAGGCCATCTTCATTACGTTTCTTTTCAAGAGCGCAGGCAAGCAGGGTGTATTCCTTTTCTAGTGAAGTGGCGAATACCCCCTGGTCATCAGTGTTTATAGATACGTTTATTTGGTATGATGTTGAATTTGGAACAAGATCCCTGTTGTAGAATCTTAGTACAGGGTGTTTTGAATATCGATCGAGATCTGTGATTCTCAGATTCGATGTCGGGTTTGTTTCTATTGCGATTTTCTTTTTTGCGATTTCTTCTCGCATTTTTTCTTGAATGCTTGCAATAATGTCTATATCACTATTTTCGAGAGCTTGTTCCGTAATTTGATTGCCTTTATTTCGGACTTGGGGGTCATAGTGATATTTCCAATAGATTTCTAGGGCCGCTTCATTTTGCCTTGCAATGTTTGTAGCTGGATCAGCGTTATTTCTAATGTTTTTTTTCCAGATATATTCATTAGATGTCATGTTTGGGGAGGGCTTGTCTCCTCGCAGCAACCATGCGTCATAGTAGTCGTCGATAGAATCGCTGATTTTTTTATTATATATGGCCAGGTATTGTTCCCTGAAAATGTTTTTGAGCCGTAATTTGATCCCTCCTTTGTCGGGAATAGAATAGTGATCCATTTTTTTGATTAGCCATACAGCATTGTCGAGTAAGTCTTGCCTGGGAATCACGATTCTAAAGTTTCGCGTTTTATAATAGCCATAAGGTGTTATTCCTAAAGCTACCGCATGACCTAAACGGTCTCCATTACCGAAATTCAAGAAGGTTATGCATTCATCAATTGCTCGAAGACCGTCAACAATAGAGTAGTAGTCTTCTCCTACATGAAAAGTGCGCCCTAGTTGCAGATCCCTTTTTGGGTATAGGTAGTCTAAAGTTGTTCGGCGAGGAATCTGCTTTAGCCATCTAAATATGGGGGCGAATACTTCGGGGCGGCAGCCAAATTCGGAACTAGCGGCATCGATTCCAATGATTGGATATTTTTCGGCAGAGATGCCCCCCTTAACTGATCTGTTATTTGTCCTGATCAACCAGGCTAAGGATGCTGCCTGCTTGGCTATTTTTTCTCTAAGATTCTGGTTTCGACAATAAATGGTGCAGTCTTGGGAACTTGATTTGGTTGTTTTATTGTCTGGCCGTTTGATAAAGTGAAGAATGTAGCCTGCCTTGACTTTGCTTTCAAGAAGGTTTGGCTGGTTTAAACGGAATACCTCGCTATTAATGATTTCTCCGAATTCCTTGATAGCCTGGGCTTGGTTTTGATGACAATTTTTAGGAGAAATCCTCATTTCTAAATTTGTTATTGGCTGATTACAGGCTGTACAGTGGATTGCCATGAAGGTAAACAGCTTTTCGTAAATGGATCTTTCTGGGATGAAAGTGGATTTTCTGCGTTCAATTTCAGAAAAATGTGAAAATCCCTTTATGCCGTCGTTTTGCAGAAGGAATCGGCTGAACTTATTTTTTGCTAGTAGGTAAACATGGAAAGGTAAAAAGATTTTTGACGCGCTTTCGGACTCACTATAAATCCTCTTGAAAAGTTCAAACAAGAGCTTTCGTTCTCCGATTAAGGGCACGTTGTAATATCTTTTGATGTCTTGCGATGTGATTGGATTGCGCAAGGCGTAATCAACGTACTTGCCTTTATAGTTAAACGCATCGAACTTTGCTGCACTAATCCCAGCACAAAGTTCCCTAGATGACATGTTGATGGATGCTTTGTCGCTTTTTAAAATTTGATATAATTTTCTTCGATCTTTGTCTGTATCTTGATTTTGAATAACTTTGAATAGGTAGAGTCGAGAAGCACGGGCTTTTTCTACAATACCATACATTTCGTTTGATATGTCAAAAAGAGACTGACGGATTTTCGCTTCTTCGGCAGTGGCGTTCATTAACGCCAACCAATTTAAATAGAAGCATAGGGATGAACCGTACAGGTGAAAGTGCAGTTCGCTGAGCCCTTGGTTTAATACTGTAGACAGTTCTGTATTGTCTGAAGTAATGTGAGGCTTCCATGCAAATGAATCAATCTTTTGGTTGTGCCGTGCAGCTTTGCTTGCTAAAAATGCTGTTGTGAATAAATCTTCGCCGACGATAGATGATATATCGTTCCAACTTAGATAATCATTGTATTTGCAAACAGGTTCATCTTTTTGCCAAAGCAAAAAGTTTTCGGCAGCGACCAAAGGAATGTTAAAAATATGGACGTTGTTGGACTCGTTAGATTTTAACCAATAGTCCTTGGCCATGGTGTGAACCGCCGATATGACGTCGGTCCCGTACATGGAATTGTGCTTCAAAAAATTGTCTTGAAAACAGCTTTCTTCGAGACCTTTATAGAAAGGCCTGATTGAATTATGTTTATCAATTTTTGATTCTGATTCAACTACGGAATTGATGTCAAGATCAACGAAATATGTTTGGAGGACTGCGTCTATATTGGTCATTTAGAGATCCAAATAATTTTTTTTGTAGAATTCAATGAATTTTTCTACAAGATTTTGGATTTCGGGGTTGCGCCATGGATTTTCTCTTGCAGGAATATTTCTTGTTATCCATTGTGACATTTTTTGATTATAGAATTCCTTAGGCTTCAAGACTTCACGGAATGTGGCTCTAATTTCTTCTGTATGGTAATTTTTTGCTAAGCTGAATTCTTTAAAAATGTCTTCGTATACTTCATATGACGGGGGGTAAATGATTTTTTTATCGTCGTCATCAAGGCTATATTCGTTATAGCTAGCCTTTGAATATTGTATGGCGAAAAGCTTGTCGAAAGTTTTGTTGTCGGCTTCGTTTAGTACATTTTGGAATTCTTTGACGAAGTTGTATTCGATAGCGTGCCAATCTCCATTGTTTGTTTCAAGATAATTGCGAATGTTGTATTGATTGACATTGTTAAAGAATTTAATTATGACTTCTCGATCAGAGCCCTGGTATTTACTTTCGGGGGTGTAGGCAATGGAATTCAGAAAGTCATTTAATACTTCCATATTCCGGATTGAAACAAAGGATTCTATTCCGTTTGTCCTTTTTTCTATACAAGTTTTCTTAATTCTGTTGTATAGGGAATCGCATTCTTTTTTTGTTGCGATTGTATATAAATCTTCGTCAATTCGCTTGTAGCACTCTTCGATATGATTCAGGTTAAAAAAGAAGGCTAATACATCAAAACAAACGTAGTCAACGTTGCTAGTTGAGGTTTGCCATATGATTTCTTGAACCTTACGATATTCGTTGTCGTTTTGATATTTTTTGTAGAAACGTCTAGAAATCATCAATGCGAAAAACTCAATTAGGCGAAGTTCTTTTATTGAATCGTTATTATTGATTGATTCAGATTCTATTTTGTCTTCTATAGTCTTGAATTCGTTTTGAATTGTTTTCAACGAAATGACTCGCCAGTCTCGTCTTAGCTTATAGCTTCCCTTTGTTTGGGGGAGAAGCTGGTAATCAAAGGTGTCGAAATAGTCTCCAGCAGACAAGATGTCGTAATCTGAAATATTGTTCAGTAATGAATTTTGCCGAATATTTTCTTCAATTTGGGGTGTTGTTGTTTTTAGATCCTGTTCTGTTTTTAGGTCGTATAAATCATATAGTCGCATAGAGTAGAATGTTTCTATGGCGAATAAAAAGGCCTTGTCTTGCTGGAATACAATCTTCTGCTTTATATACTGTATGACTTTGTTTACGTCGCCAAGAGAAATATTGTAGGATGTGTTGAATTCATTGCAAATAAAATCTATTGTCTTCGTTGAACCCTTAGGATTGCCCCTACCATCCTCTAGGTATTTATTGTGAAGATGTCTGACCACCGTTTTGTTGATTGTTGCGATGTCTGCTATGTTGAATAAGTTTGTAATGAAATTGCTGTCGGTAACGGTGAGTGTACTTCTTGCCCAGGATGTTGTGAAGTAATGAGAAAAACGTTGCTGGTTTTCCTTGAATTCTACGATATTGTCTTTGAATTCTTCCTTATCCTTCATTTGTATGAGCAATGACAGAAGTTGGTTGAATTCACGAAGGGTTCTGGGTACAATAAGGCTTGTTGTTCCCTTTGTATGGTAAAATAGATAACGGGTCTTGTTAAAAATGAGCTTTGTGACAGCGTATCTTGCGTGATATCCAGAGTTTTTTTCGTCTTTTATCCAATTGGAACCTAAGAAACTTTTGCTTTCTGGGATTTGTTTAGAATATGGTAAATATACATCTAAAACGTTATCGAATAAATTCTCGAAGGAGGGAAGTTCGAATCTGTGATTTTCGGGTATGAGCTTGATAAGGTATTTGTTTGCCATGTCGGCAATAGTGTCACTGCTCATGTTGTTTGATTCGAGGAGTAGTTTGTATTCTTTGTAGAATTCCTTTTCAACCACTTTATCTAATTGAGTGATTTTTAAAGCCATCAATATAACGACATTACTATGGTTTAGATATTTGCGGATCTGTTCAACCATTTCGTAGCCACATGAAGAATGAAGATCTATGTCGTCGATAGGGAGTACAAGAATGTTTTTCTGTTTGATGTTTAGGTAGGCGCTTATCAATTTATTGATTGAGCTTTCTAAATTGACCGATGCGCTAAGATCTATCAGTTTTTCAACGTTGTCGCTTTCTGAAAGGCAATTCCCGTCGGAATACTTTCTTTGGTTCATGTAAGAAATCGTATTTTTTACAATTTCAAATTTTTCTAGAATATCCTGCTTTTGGGACAGCGTTGTTTTATTTTCGTTACCGCTTTCGACATCTTTTTTGAAATCTGAAAATATTTGGCCCAAAAATACATCTAGAATGTTTGTGTTCTTGTCAAAAAAGGATGGGTCTATTGATGGAAGAACCGCGAATTTTTGTTTGGCAAAAACCTCGTTTTCGTAGATGAGATCATTTTCATTTTTATTAAGCATATGAGTGATTGAGTACATACAGGATGTTTTACCTGCACCTCTTTCGCCTATGAATGCAAAAATGTTGTTTTTGGGCTTTTGACCAAAATTGTTCCCAGAATTATTTGTTATGGCGATGTAGTCTTGCAGTTCCTGGAAAAACGACTCGTAAATCGTGCTAAAGACGGAATCCTTACTTTCGTCTCTATTTTCCACGTATATATTTGATTCTGCTTTGTAGTAGTACTTGATTGTCCCGTTATGTTTAGTATTTGGCATAATCGCCCCTTTTTTTGTTTTTACGCGCTAAATATAATTTTGTATGAAAGATTTTTGTTTTGTGTAAGATATTTGAAGTAAAATTTGTTTTATTTAGTCGTGGTGTCGTCCTTTTTTTTTTCAAGACAAAAGGCTTTCTATTTACAAAATTGTGGTGGGAAGGTTGAATCCTTCGCTTTGCTCAGGATGACGTGGTGGGGTGCAGGTGGATGACGTTTGTGGTATGATGTGCCAAAAGATGCAAAATGAATGTATATTGACGTTGAGTAGGGAAACGGCTATTATGTCAAAGACGCAGATTCAGCATTTTATTTCGGAGGTGGAAAACCTCTGCGAAGATGATAAGCTTCAGATAATTTCCATAATCCTGGACTCTTTACGCGTATCATCTAGAAAATCCATGGATGACGAAGCTGCCGTGAAACTGTTTGAAAAGTTTACTGGGTGCATAAAGGCTGATACTCAAGTTGATTGCCGCAGAGAAAAATGCGAATATCTTGACGAAAGGTATGGGGCATAATGAAACTCTTTGTGGGTACCAATGTTTTCGTTGAGGTAGAGTCAAGTTTTTTTGAAAAATAACACGTTCCAACATCAGTTTTAAGCCAGGTTCTTCCTGGCTTTTTTTATAACGCTTTCATTATTCTTTTGAATGGATCCTTCGCTTTGCTCAGGATGACGCGGGGTCGCGACACTCATGCAAACAGTTGTTTGCAAAATGATCAACCCTAATTTGTATCCCTTGACGCGGCAGGGTTAGTGATTCTAGATTTGCTTTTGGGACCACCGGTCGGTCGCCAACCTGCCTAAAGGCTGTTATTTAGATGAACCAAAACAAGAGGTAATTATGGCTCGTGAAATACGAGAAACCCCGATCTTGTTCGGTGAGGATGCTCGCCGTTTCTTAGCCCGTATGCAGGAAAAACGCACCGAGTCTCCAGAAGCTCGCGCTAGACGCTTACGGAATTACGAAATCATGTGTAAAGCGTATGAGGAGGGAATGCGTGAAAAACGCGCCCGCGAAGAAGCAAATGGAGGTGTTGATCCTTGTTTCAGACAGGTGTGATTGTCCCTAAATTTCTAAAACTTAAGTCTTCGGAAACTGTTAAAGCATTTGATTGTGGCGATGCTGATTTGAATGACTTCATTTTAAATCAGTCGGCTCCATTTGCTAAATCATTGCTAGCTACAAGTTATGTGTGTGTCAATCCGCAAGATGCTAGTGACGTTTATGCATTTTGTAGCTTGGCGAATGATAAGGTTGCCATAACAGATTTTCCGGGCAGGACTGAGTTTAATCGTTTCCGTAAAAATCAAGGTTTTCCTCAAGCTAAACGATTTAAATGTTATCCTGCAGTTAAAATATGTCGCCTTGGGGTTGATGTTTCTGCAAGGAAAAAACATGTTGGATCGATGGTTGTGGACTATATCAAGTCTCTGTTTTCAATGGATAACAAGACTGGCTGTAGATTCCTTACTGTAGATGCGTATTTGGCTGCGATTCCATTCTACCAAAAGAATGGGTTTGATTTCTTGAATCACGTAGATGAATGTAATCCGCATACCCGGTTGATGTACTTTGATTTGATGGACATTAAATGAAAGTGGTTCGTGAAATACGAGAAACACCGATCTTGTTCGGCGAGTTTTTTTATAGCGAAGAAGCTAACGGAGGTGTTGATTCATGTCCAAAAAAACTACCGATACAACCCTCAGCAAGTTCAGCCTCGTCGCAAAATCCGAGGGCATGGACATCGACAAACTGGAAAAATTCTGTGCAGAGAACGGGGTCTCCTTTACCGAGCTTCAGTCCTGGAGAGACTTGTCCCTGTCCGCAATGGAGAACTTTGGTGACGGAAACGTGATGTCCGTAAAACAGCATGAGGATGAAGTTGCCAAGCTCAAGGCGGAACTCGCTCGGAAAGAAAAGGCACTTGCTGAAGCCGCTCAAGGTATATCGTAGGCTGGAGTCTGCATACAAGGGAAGACGGAAAACTGGCGGAACTTCTTTTTGCGGAAACAATCCAGAAGCGTTGTCCTGACCAGAACATTTCGCTGCTCGTCCATGCGGACAACGGGAAGCCAATGCGGAGCAAGGATCTAAAGTCGCTATTCGAAATGCGGCATGTGATGTCCAGCCACAGCAGGCCGCACACGAGTAACGACAACGCTTTTGCCGAAAGCATCTGTATAACAATGAACACCTGCATTCAGGCCTGGATCTATTGCCGCCTTGCGCAGTCCATTTTGGCTACCATCAGGAAATTCTCGATCGTCGAAACGCCCTGCTGGAAAGATCTAGAGAACTGCATCCCGAACGCTTTGGGGGAAGGAGAAAGTTCTATAAAATTGAAGAAACAGTCTGCTTAAAGCACCGTATACACTTGCCAAAGGCGGGATGACGAATTAACTTTTAACTGAACAACCCGAGCGGACATATTGCCTGAAAATTGCCGGGAAATCTGCAGGGAGCACGGAATCAGTTCCGCACTCTACTATCGCTGGCGATCAAAGTACGGCGGCATGGACGCCTCCCTCATCGCCCGCCTCAAGGAGCTGGAACGCGAAAACGCGCAGCTGAAGAAAATGTACGCAGAGGAACGTCTCAAGGCTGAAATCGTTCAGGAGGCTCTCTCAAAAAAATGGTAAGGCCGTCTTCCAGGAAGGGGACCCTTCCCGCCGCGGCATGTTTGCATATACAGGAAAATTCGCGGCATCCTTGGCCGTGTGAAGAGGAAATTGCTGTAGCAGTTTATTGGGGAGCCCCTATGTGGAAAATAGCTGGAATAAAATTTTGTCAACTATTGTTTGCAAAATGAAAAAAAATTTTGATGGGCTTGCTTTTTTATTTGAGTTAGTGTACATTTGTGTAGCTTTTGCGAGCCGGGGTTCTTTTTATGTTTGAGGAATCCAAAGAAATGGAAGGAGGTGTGTTGAACATGGTCATTTACAAAATGTATATTGGGGGAGTGAAATGATTGGAGTTTTCTCGGTGCTTTTTGACATAGAAAAACTAGTTGGCTTTGCTGCCTATATCATGAAAAAGCTTGATGTCGATTCCATGAAGTACATCATGCTTATAAAGTTGATGTATCTTTCGGATCGAAAGTTCGTGGAACTGTATGACAGCACCATTTCTAATGATGATTTTGTTTCTATGCCCAAGGGCCCGGTTCTTTCTAGACTTTTGAATCTTATTCGAAATGATTCTTGTGAAAATCTTCAGAAAACGTGGAACGAATATTTTAGCACAAGTTTCAATGATATTCGTATGAATGAAAATTTTGCCATGGAAAAAATCAACAAACTTTCTCGGGCCGAAATGAAGGTCATTGACGATGTTGTTGAAAAATATGGCAATTGGGATCGATGGGCTCTTATTAACGAGGTTATGCATAAGCTTCCCGAGTGGGAAGACCCCAATGGTTCTTCTCGTCCGATTTCTCTCAGAAAAATGATGCTTGCTTTGGGCAAAAGCGAAGATGAAATTAATGCGGCTGTTGAAGAAATTGAACTCTACGAGCGGGAACTAGCTTAATGTGTAATCTTGAAGAAAGTTTTTCTCGTTTTGATGATAAGACCACGCATCGCTATTTTGTGATTACCCATGTTGATTCCAATGATGATGTTTTGGTGGTTAATCGTTCTACATATCATGGTTTACCTTCGGAAGAAACGACATGCATTCTAAATCCAGGGGATCATAGCTCTGTTGAGCATACCTCATATATTCCCTACAAGAGAGCAAAAATTGAGAAGTATTCTTTGATTCCTCGTAATCGCTTAGAAAAAGATGTTTCTCATGAATTGTACGAACGGATGCGTAATGGTGCAAGGATGTCGGACTTTATTCCGTATGAATGTTATCAGTTTATTATGAGTCACTGATTCCCTCGGGAAAATGCAGGTTTATCAAGCCATTAAAAAGAAGCAACTGCGCGTGAGGGGCGGGGCGTCGCCTTGGCGGCGAAACGGTCCCGCAACATAAAGCGCGACGGCACTGTTGTGCCGGGCCGCCCATAGCAAGGTTTCTAGATTTCCGAGGTATTTCCACATGCGCGTTGTCGTGCGTATAGAAGTATTTCTCGTCCACTTTGGTCGTTTTCGTCTAACAACTTTTCTGCCGCGCTAAAAAAATGACGCATGCTAAACTCGGCAAACACGCAATCATTCGGGTATCCGTCAAAGCTGTTTTCCGATGCATATGAAAATGCTTTTGCAAGTATCATAATTTCAGAATACGAAAGTTCCATTTTATATTTTCTTTGAGTATCGAACATGGGATTGTCTGTCGTTGGCAAATAATCTTTTATTTTCTCCAAACAATTGTCGTCATGCCCGATTCCACAAACATTAGACCATATTTCATATATTTGACATTCTAGATTGAAGATTTTTATTCCATAATCTTCAATTTCTTTTTGATGCGCATATAGAACGTCTCGAAGATTGTTGTGAATAAATCTGCGAAGTTCGATTTCCTTATCAAGAGAAAGCTTTATTCCTAATTCTTTAAGCTGTTCTACTTTATTTTCCGTATCAATAATTGATACTAGGAAGGATTCGACAGAGAATGTATTTTTCTGGTTCATATTTTCCTCATTTGCTTGTCTAGTCCTGCCAAAAGTAGATTACAAAATGTGAGTTGATTGCGTTTTCAGAGAAGCGCATATAAGAACATCGCCCGGCAAGCCTAGAGTCTTGCCGGGCAAAAATATTTTATTGTTGGTCAATAATGCTCTTTACCAGCAAGTAAACCCTAGTTCCCAGGCCTTGCGGCCAACGATCCTTGACATTTACATCCAAAGATTCCGCTCGTTTAATTGCATCTTGAACAAAAGGCATCAAAGATTCTGCATCATAGGATGATTCTGAATATGCCCCCATCAATTCACGAAGACGCTTCTTCAGCAACGGGTCTCCACTCTTTGATACTCTCTTGTTGTCCAAAAGGTTCTGTTTCTCCGAGTCGCTAATCTGAGAAACGTCAATCTTATGCAATAGCAGCCATAGCTCAAAGCATGGGTTGCTAAGGCAAAAATGCATATATTCTTTTTGTTCGCAGCGAGCTGCTATTTCGGACAATGTTTTATCAAGCCACTTGTCCTTGTCGATGACCAGCCACAATTGATCCTTTTTGTCAAGGTCAAATTCCTTGGCGAAAGTTTCAAGCTGCTGTTCAACGTTTTCCGGGCTTGAACTATTGTTGTCCCTTTTCAGAATTTCAACATGAACATTGGCTGCGCGTTGACTGTTTTTGACTGTTTCGAAATAGATGTTCTCAGTGTAACGACCTTCTGCGGCAATCACAACTAGACGTGATGATTTACCGCCTTCAGTCCTTCCATAACCCTTAAATTTTCGCATTCTATCCCTATAGTTTAAGATTCACAGGCGATGTAAAGAATGGAATGGCTCCATAACGACCTTGTAGGTAGCCCTTCTTTATGTCTTCCTTAAAATCAAATTCTGCTAGAGATGTTGCGTGGCTAGCGCCGTTCTTCTCTTTTTCCACAAACCAGATTTCATCTCTTCTAAATATTTTCGTATCGAGAAGGTTGCTTTCATGTGTTGTTGCGATCAGCTGGCTCTCGCTATCTCGAGCAAGTCTTTGCAAGAAGAAGTCAAAAATTTGGTACGAAAGTCTTGGATGCAGACTTCTATCGATTTCATCAACCAGGAAAACATAGTTGCCCAGTTTCAGCATAATCAACATAGGAATAAGGTCGAATAATCTAATAGACCCATCCGATTCCTCGTGCATATTAAAGGTGTATTCCTTATTATCCGATCCCTTATGGATGGTTTTCTGCATAGAAATCTTTATCGATCCATCTTCAGCCATTTCGAAGAAATACAAATCCTCTCCATTTCCAGAAAAGACGATGTTTTTACTATCAGGTTTTAGTTCAGACTGTATTTCGGCAACAATATCGCTAGACAGCTTGAGTTCTTCTTTATTTATCGGAATACGTTTAATCCGGTCGATGCCGGTATTAAAGTACTTTAACAGAGAATTGAATGATTTTTCGAAATTCTTGTCTTCTTCTATTTTAAAGGACAAACCTTGAAATCTAGATTCGGGGAATATGATTCGCAAAGTTTCGTCGAACCAACTATAAGCGTTCTTAATAGAGTCAATGCCTTCACCGTTCCTGCTATTGTATTCAGATAGAAAACTCTTTTTTGACGGCGTTGCCTTTGCTAGGAATTCGATAAACTTTGCAGTTTCTGTATTAAGTTTCTTTTCTCCCAGCGAGATGCTGTTTTCTCCCGGTTTAACAGTACGTTCAAAAACCTTTTTCTGAGAACGCGCCTTAACTTCATAAAGCCATTCTTCAACAACGCCCTGAATATTGAATTTCATTCCGTAAGCAAAATATTTTGCCCCAGACTTGAATTCAATTTCAATTCTAGAAGGTTCGTTATCGGGTCCTTTTAGTTTAAATGGTTCAATAAGGTTTGCGGGCCACTTTCCACAAGCAATTTCCTTGAGCAGATGAATTGCCTTTATGACATTACTTTTGCCCGAAGCATTTGCACCATAAATTATACCAGATTTCAGAAGGGAGATTTCATCTCTCTTTTGGGCTCGAACAACAAGTTCCTCAAGGTTGTCACTTTTTCCTGCAACAAAACTTATGCTTGTTTCTTCATTAAATGAATAAATATTCTCAAACGAAGCTCTTATGATCATTCAAGTCCTCCTTCGTGAAAATTTCAAGCCAAATTTAGCAAATTACCGACATAAATATCAATATTTTTTTTAAATTTGTCAAATTTTATTAAAAAATAGTTGTAAAATGACAAGAAAAAGATGCAAAGATTTGTAGAAAAACCTTCCATGACACTATATTCTTTGAATGTTTATGCCCATCCGCAATCAAACTGCGGTCAAGCTTATAAGAAACGGAGGATTTTCTTATCGTAGAATTGTATAATCCATAGATCAAAAACTCTGGCTCAACTTTCCATTTTGAAGGTTGGGTCACAGTTTTCTTTAAAAAGGTAGATGCCCATAACATTAGATTCAAGGGTAGCGCCTGTGCTATTGCTGGTGCATTGGTATTGGGGCAAAACCGTTGTTTCGTGCAACCTTTTTCGCTTGTAGGCTGCGGGAGGAGTCTGTAAAAATGTACATTGTGTTTAAGGTGGTAAATGTCCAATGATTAATCCGATATATGGAACAGATGTTTTATTGAATGCGGCCTTGTGGGTTGCAGAACGTCTTCCTGATCAGGATAGGCGTATCCACAAACTGTTCAAGATTCTTTGGTTTGCTGATTTACATCACCTTAAGCAGTATGGTTGCTCAATTACTGGTGATACTTATATTGCTATGAATTATGGCCCTGTGCCATCAGCCCTTTATGATATAATCAAGGGTAACTGCTCGCCTGAATTGCGAGTGTTCACAAAGTACGAGAATGGATTCTTTGATATTTCAAAGAAAAGCGACAGGGAGTACCTCTCTGAGTCTGATGTTGAATTTCTTCAAAAATCCATGGATGAAAATGCTTCCCTCTCTTTTCCGAGCCTAGTCCAGAAGTCTCACGCTTCTGCTTGGAATTCCGCTTGGAAAGAAGGGGAGAATACGTCTATTCGTATGAGTGAAATCCTTGATGAAATTGATGCCGATGCAGAAATCCGTGAAATTGTCAAGAATGAGCGTGAAACACTTTCTGCATTGAACGTTAACGATGGCTGATGAAGAACTTGTACAAGGTGATGTCGTTCGTTCAATGACAGGAACGATTGTTAATTGTGAACACCAGAAAATGCTTGTGTTTGTGAACGAACTTTCCGGAAAGGTTGGTCTTGTTACCATTAACTCTAAACCTTATCCGAAGAGGGGACCAGAAACTCAACTATGTTGATTGTTCTAGCCTATTCGTGAAGACTATTGAGGAATTCAAAAATTTGATGAAGAACGGCCAGGTTTTCCGTATAGGCAATGTTGATACCAGAACGATGGATAAGATTGTTCTCGCTGCTTCTGACAGTAAGCTTCTGAGAGATTTCCAGAAAAAGTTCTTCGATTCATCCTTAGGTTGAACTTCCAACATCATGTTTTAAGCCAGGTTCTTCCTGGCTTTTTTTATAACGCTTTCATAATTCTTTTGAATGGATCCTTCGCTTTGCTCAGGATGACGTGGGGTCGCGACACTCATGCAAACAGTTGTTTGCAAAATGATCAACCCTAATTTGTATCCCTTGATGCGGCAGGGTTAGTGATTCTAGATTTGCTTTTGGAAAAAGAGGTACTTATGGCTCGTGAAATACGAGAAACCCCGATCTTGTTCGGCTAGTTTTTTTTCGAAGAAGCAAATGGAGGTGTTGATCCTTGTTTCAGACAGGTGTGATTGTCCCTAAATTTCTAAAACTTAAATCTTCGGAAACTGTTAAAGCATTTGATTGTGGCGATGCTGATTTGAATGACTTCATTTTAAATCAGTCGGCTCCATTTGCTAAATCATTGTAGATTCCTTACTGTAGATGCGTATTTGGCTGCGATTCCATTCTACCAAAAGAATGGGTTTGATTTCTTGAATCACGTAGATGAATGTAATCCGCATACTCATGTCCAAAAAAAACTACCGATACAACCCTCAGCAAGTTCAGCCTCGTCGCAAAATCCGAGGGCATGGGCATCGACGAACTGGAAAAATTCTGTGCAGAGAACGGGGTCTCCTTTACCGAGCTTCAGTCCTGGAGAGACTTGTCCCTGTCCGCAATGGAGAACTCTGGTGACGGAAACGTGATGTCCGTAAAACAGCATGAGGATGAAGTTGCCAAGCTCAAGGCGGAACTCGCTCGGAAAGAAAAGGCACTTGCTGAAGCCGCTGCGCTCTTGATTCTACAAAAAAACTTCGGCAATTTTGGAACAGGAAAAGTAGCGGAACCGAAGAAGCTGGAAATCCTTGCCGCCATCGAGGAGGCCACCGGCTATCGCTGCGGAATGCCCGAACGGCGTGCCCGCAAAGAAGGAATTCCTGCTGATGCTGCCGGGCGATGTTTACCAGACGAACGCCGACACCGCGAAACTCGAGGCGGAATGCGGCTACAAGCCCTACTGGAGCCTTCACGACGGCATCGCCGAATTCATGAAGTGGTACAAGAGCGACAAGAATCCGTTGAGGTAGGGCTGTTGCTGGATGCGGGGCGCAAGATGCCCACGGGGTCGCCGGCGCGCCCCCGCGAAATATTTTTCAAAAAAATGCGCCGGGGGTATTGACAACCGTCCTGCGTTTGCGTACATTTAATAGTGAACAAATGTATAGATTTTTAGAGCGATATGAACGAAGAGATTGTAATTTTCAGGACCAATGACGAGTCCATCAATGTGGAGGTCCGTTTCGAGGACGAGACGGCCTGGCTTACGCAGGACCAGATGTCCGTGCTGTTTAGCAAGTCTAAATCGACCATAAACGAGCATATAAAGAACATTTTCCAGGAAGGTGAACTGGTCGAATCGCAGGTGATGAGAAAATTCGGAAATTCCGAATTTACGCATAATTTGACGAAAATGACCAATTTTTACAACCTTGACGTCATTATTTCTGTCGGTTACCGCGTAAAGTCCCTGCGTGGCACCCAGTTCAGGCAGTGGGCCACGAAACGCCTCAAGGAGTATATTGTCAAGGGCTTTACGATGGACGATGAACGCCTGAAAAATCTTGGCGGAGGCAGCTACTGGCAAGAACTTCTGGCGCGGATTCGCGACATCCGTGCCAGCGAGAAGGTGTTCTACCGACAGGTTCTCGACATTTACGCGACGAGTATTGACTATGACCCCAAGGCGGATACATCGGTTCTGTTCTTCAAGAAGGTGCAGAACAAGATGCATTTTGCCGTGCACGGGCAGACTGCGGCGGAGGTCATCTATAGCCGCGCAGATGCCGAAAAGGTTTTTATGGGACTTACGACTTTTTCTGGGGATAAGCCGACTCTTCAAGAGGCGTTGATTGCCAAAAATTATCTGGATGAAAGGGAATTGCGAGCCATGGGGCAAATCGTTTCAGGTTATCTGGACTTCGCAGAGCGCAAGGCCGAACGCCATGAACCGATGACTATGGCGGACTGGTCAAAGCACCTGGATCAAATCCTGACGGCTGGTGGCGAACATTTGCTTAAAGGCAATGGCTCTATTTCCCATGAACAGGCGGTCGAAAAGGCTTCCGGTGAATATCGAAAATACCAGCAAAAGACGCTCTCGTCTGTAGAAAAGGCTTTCTTGGATTCTATCAAGACGATCGAGAAAAAAACTTCAAAAAAAACTTGAGCAGGGTAAAAACTTTATTGACAAATTGCCTGGTTGCAGGAATTAGAGAACAGGAAGGGCCGGGCGGGCTCTTGCCAGGGCCAAGTCGGATGATGGTGCCGCCGAGACGGTTGTGCTCGTGGAATCCGCCGCTTAAGCCCACCCCCTCAGAGAAATTTGCGAAAGACAACATACGTTATCGCTTGAACTTTATTATAATTGTCTAGTGGGTTTTGCCCGGTTTTGTTTACGATAAGAACGAGGTTTTATGGAAGGATTGCCGAGAACACATGAAAGCGACGTTATTCAGTTTGTAGTCCTTGCCATAGAAGGTGGGGCGAAAGTCCTTGGCGTGGAACCGACTGAATTCGTAAACCGTCTTGAAAAATAGAATCTGATAGAAAAGCGTCTTTTGGAAGGCTATGAAATGCTGCATACTCAAAGCAAGGAATATGTGGCAGACGACATCGCCGAAACCCTAGTCAACTGGGAGAATGATTTGTGATTTTATATCATGGCTCCTTGGTTGTTGTTGAAAGACCTCTTGTGGGAATAGGTCGCTCGGATCTTGATTGCGGCCCTGGTTTCTATTTGACGAAACACCGAGAACAGGCTGAACGATGGGCGAAAATTAAGTCTGGAAGAAAGAAAATTCCGAGGCTTTTTCTTAACATTTGGACTTTTTATCAGGGGTAGTTTACGGATAAAATTACAGCTGGTGGTTTCAAAACCATCAGCCTTTTGTTTTATCGTTTGCTCCTGTATTAAAATTGATTTACAAGCATTTTGCTGTATATGTATGACAAATTAACTGCATCTGTATTGCAGATTTTTTGCTCGTACAAAATTTTACCGAAATTTATGACAAACTATTTTATATTTCGCCAACGATCGTATTAACGGTCGTAAAACTGTTGCGTAGGGAAAATGAAGAGGAAAAGATGAAAAAAAAGACACTGTGCGTCATGACGACGGCGCTTGCCTGCGTAACTGCAGGTGCAGCGACTAATTATGACCTTCTTGGCCGTAAGGCTAGCAAGATGAATTCACCCATGGTCTATAAGGATGCTGACCACATGGCTATCAAGAAAAATGGCCTTGGTGGCGACAACCTGCAGGCTGCATCTGTAGCTGTTAAGACTGCGTACCGAGCCGAATTCGACGAAGGTATTTACAATCATGATCGTGGATCTGATGGTCTCCCTACGAAGAATTTCATCACGTACCAGACCTACTACAATACCAATTGCTACTCCCTTTATCATACTCCTAACGCCAGGTATTATTTCGGGTGGAGCCAGTACGATCAAACTCCCGTCATATACAATTTCTCCACTACCCCCTATACGGTTAATGGTGCAAAGACGGCTACGGGCTACGATGTCAGTTTCTCCAAGACCAATTCCGACAAGCTTACGATTGTGGGGATTTCTTCTTCCTACAATGACTATGTTTACTTGCAGTTCAAGAACTTCGATGAAGTGCCGTACAGCCAGAGCGGAAAGGCCTTCCCTTACGAGAATCTGAAATACAGCTATTATAACTTTAGTGACGATTATGTCGGCATCTATGTAGATACCAAGGCTTACCCGGCCTGGTTGAAGGATCAGACTCCCTCGAAGTTCTTCTTGCTGGAAGGCAGTGTTTTGGATAATATCACTTGCCAGGCTCATGTACCCACCCCGAATGACGAATACAACGCCACTCTCCTGAATTACGCTATGCCGGGTCAGAATAAGGGTGCTTACACTTTTATTCACAACTCCAAGTGCGAAAAGAGCCCGTATCCCGAAAATCCGTCTAGCCGTGACCCCCAGATTTACATGGGTGTTCATGCTGCCGAAGATACTCCCACCGATAAGTATACCGAAGAGACCAGGGAGCTGGATAATTACATCTACGAAAACCACATGCTTGAAATCGTGGGTGCCGGTAACTACAAGAACAATAGAAAGGGCCTGATGAATGCCAAGGCTTATGCCGCCAACGCAATCACCGTCGGTTCTGTAGATACCAAGAATACCATGGGTTTCTTCTCGGCCTGGGCCAACGCCCCGTACACCAACGCTGGCAAGACCGTAAGGGGCCAGAAGCCCGAAATTGCGAACTACACGGACTTTAGCTTCTTCGATAAGTCCAAGCGCAAGACCGATGTCAAGACCTACTCCAAGGGTGATTCAGTCTACACCAAGTACGAGGTTATGGATGGAACTATGGGTGCTACGGCTTATACCGCCAACATGATGGCCAATCTCATTAGGAGACAGCCTTTCATGCGTTACCATCCCGAAATGGCCAAGGCTCGACTCCTTACTTCCAGCATCCTGAAAATCAACGATGAAAACAAGAGCGGTGCCGTAGGCATTCCTTACTATCCGGCTCTCATGGGTTCTGAATACATTAACGAACCTGGTTATGAACATTACATCAATAAGTCTAACTACTGGTATGGCGATGTCAATAGGATGTTCACAAAGGTTAGCGGCAAGAATCAGTACGAACTGTTCATCCCCTTTACTGTAAAGCCGGGATATAAGTATCGTGCCGCCATTTCTTGGCTCTCTTCTGGTGACGATATTGCAACGTATAACCGCGTTCCCCAGGACTTCGACCTGTTCCTGGTTGACAACTCGGGCAAGACTCTTGCCAGTGCCTCCAATAGCGGCGCAACTCCTTATGAACTGTTGAGCTACACGGCTACCCAGGAACAGACCGTCAAGGTCAAGATTCTTCTTTACGAAGATATCAATGGTGAAGGTCATCCCCGTCATCACAAGATTAAGCTTGGCTTCAACTTCCTTGAATATAAGGAATAGATGCGGTTCCGTTTCGTAAGGTTCTGACGAATAAAACTTGACCTGCCATTAGATGGCGGGTCATTTTTTTTGATTATACAATTTGAGGCGATCAAACGATAATATAGGTGAGGTGTAAAAATATGGATATCAATTCGATTAATCGTTTCATTGAAAATGGTCTTCTGCCGTCTCACACTCTGGGGCTCATGGGTAACCATGGTATCGGCAAGACCAGCTACGTTCACAACACTGTCCGCGAGATTATCGCCAAGAAGCACGGATTGCCCCTGGATCGGGTGCATGTGATTAGCCGCTGCGTGTCTATTATGGATCCGGCCGACCTGATCGGTAACTTCCAGGAATTCGGCGGTCGAACTTATAGCTGCCCGCCCAGCTGGATTCCCACTTGCAAGGCCTACGACGACAAGATGGCCCAGCTGTACGAAGAAAACGGCATGCATTACAGCCGTCTGACCCAGTACGACGATATTTATATTCTGTTCCTGGACGAATGTAAGCGCGGCAATGCGGTTATCCAGGACGGTATTATGGAACTGCTCCTGGAGCACCGCCTGTTCGGGGTGGATCTCAAGGAGAACACTTACGTGGTTTGTGCCGACAACGACAACGCCACGATTTATAACGGCACCCGTCGCGACCCGGCCCAGGAAAGCCGAATCAAGAACTTCACTTTCGCGCCCACCGACAAGGAGTACCTCGAGGATTTCAGCCGCCGCGTGGAGGCCGGCCAGATTCACGAGGCCGTTCCCGATTTCTTGAGAAAGTATCCGGGGTTCATCGTTCTCCCCACCAAGACCATCGAGGAGCTTGCCATTCAGGGCAAGAAGGGGCCTTCGCCCCGCGACTGGACACACCTGGGGGAATGTCTGATGAATTTCAGCAATAATAACGATGACATTACCACGGGTAACGTCAACTTCTTGACGGAGATTGCGTCGGCCTATGTGGGTTTCAGCTATGCCATGAAGTTTGCGGAATTCTGCGAGGTGGATCGCGTTCACGAGATTGACGTCAAGAAGATCCTGCAGTCCATGGACAAGGTCATGGTTAGGGTTGTCAGGGAGGCCTTCAAGAATAACATCAAGTTGGCTGTTCCGACCTGCCATTCCTTGCTGGAACTGGTAAAGTCTACCAGACTTAACGAAAAGCACGAGAAAAACATCCTGGCGTTCCTGGAATGCTGCCCCAACGAGGCCATTGTAGCCTTTGTAAAGGGCTGGATGAAGGAGAAGAAGGACCAGTTCCTGGCCTGGCGCAAGACTCCCAGGCGCTACAAGATTTATAACGCCGCCCTGATGAATAAGGAGGGCAAGAACGGCGGAGCTTCTGCCTATGACGCCTGGGTCTTGAACTTTACCAAGATGAACAATATTTCGGTGTCTGACCTGGACCGAGACGATATCATTATTGCGGCTTAGGGGGTGTCGTGACGGATTTTGAAAAGAGTTTTCAGGGGACCATATGCCGTCTCCTTGTGTACAGCCCGTTCAGCTTCAACTTGCTGGTGGGTATGAATACGGTGGCTACGGATTCTGTAGAAACCATGGGGGTGTGCGTCAAGAATGGCCGCATAAGCCTTCGGTACAATCCCCAGTTCTTTGTTTCGCTGGAAGAGGGGGAGCGCACCTATGTCTTGATCCACGAGATGATGCATGTGCTGCTGCACCACTGCACCCACCGCAGTTCCAGTGACCGTCGCCGTGCCTACAAAGAGAACGTGGCCATGGATCTGGCCATTAACAGCCTGATTTATGAAGAGACGGGTATCAAGATTCCCCGTTTCAAGGAGGATGTGGGCAACTGCAGAAAGGGCGATGTCATGAGCCTTTTGCCCATGATGTTTGGCTATAAGAACTGCCTGAGTTTCGAGCAGTACTTGACTCTGCTAGATCAGGATTTCCCCGATGTTACCGTCCAGTTTGTGGGTGGGGATGGCGAAATCGACGAGAATTGCCCCCTGGGCGAAATCACAAGGTGGCGCTTGGACAACCGGCATGGGGAAGGTTTCGAGGAAGATGCCTATATCGACGACTATGTGCGAAACGTGGTGGAGAACATCGGGCGAAACCACGGCTGGGGGCATCTCGATGGCACTGGTATCGAGATGGTGATGAAGGCCCAGGAGCAGCCCTTGAACTGGGGTGATATTCTGAGGCTCAAGCTGGGGCCCTTCCTGAGTTACCAGAAGGAACAGTCCCGCAGGCGCTGGAATAAACATTACGGCAAACCCTTTCTGGGGTATACCACGAAGTGCGTCGAACCGGTGGCGGTGTATGCCGATACCTCGGGCAGCGTGGGCACCCAGGACTTGTCGCGATTCATTGTGGAAATCGAGCGTATTGCCAACTATACCGGCGTATACCTCTGGAGTTTTGACACCGCGGTTCAGGATCCCGATGAAACGGTACTGTTCAACCGCCGCTCTATTGCCCAGATTGAGTTCAAGGGGCGTGGTGGGACTAGCTTTACACCTATTTTCGAGCATGCCCAGGAGAGGCACTTTTCGCAGGTGGTCATTCTGACTGATGGTGTTGCCGAAAAGGTAGACCCTGACCTGGCCAAGGGAATGGATGTTGTCTGGGTCATAACAAAAGACGGTGACACAGATAATAAACCTGGCACCGTCATAAAAATGGATCGTTAGTTGTAGAGGCTAGAGCAGCAGCATGCCGCCTTCGCCAAGGTTCAGGCAGGCTCTGTTGCGGCCGTTCTGCTTGGCGTTATAAAGGGCCTGGTCGGCACGTTCGATAATGGAGCGGACTGTGTCGCCATCCTGGCGTTCTGTAAAGCCCAGGCTGATGGTTACGGGAATCACCTGGCCGTCGGGCAGGGGAATGCGCAGCTTTTCGACGGCCTTGCGCAGGCGTTCTGCGATTATGCGGGCGTTTTCGGTGGAGGTTCCCGGCAGGAACACGCTGAATTCTTCGCCGCCGTAGCGTACGGGCATGTCGGAGGGGCGCAGGCTGTCGGTAATGGCTCCGGCCACGGCGATCAGGACCTGGTCACCGGCCAGATGGCCGTAAGTGTCGTTTACCCGCTTGAAATGGTCGATGTCCATCATGACGGCAGACAGGCGGAAATTGCCGGCGTTGCTGCGGTTGATTTCGCGGGTGTACATTTCTTCGAGCCAACGGCGGTTGTGGAGGCCCGTAAGGGAGTCCACCTTTGCATTTTCTTCGATGCAGCGGATGTGGTATTCTTCTTCGCACACCACGCGGTTGTTGTTGCGCAGGCGCTGGCTCAGCATATGCAAAAAGTTCAGGCACAAGTCGTGAGAGGCGTTGATCATGGCCAGGGCGACTTCGGGCTCGATCACCAGAATGCGGCAGGGGTCCTTGGCGAATACGTAGGCGCTGGGCTTTACGCTGTCGAAGATGGACATTTCACCGGCACAGTGGCCCGGTTCGATGACATCCTTGAAGTTGCCGCCTTCGACTTCCATCTTGACTTCCATCATTCCGTCTAACAACACCAGCAAGCGGCGCTTGGGGTGTTCAGGGTCGATAAGAAGGGTTCCCGGTTCCACATTTACTGTATGGCAGCTCAACAAATATCCTGCCAAACTTTCAAAGGTGACGTTCTTGAAGATGTCAAGACGCTGAAATTCGGAACGGGAAATAGGAAGTGTTTCTAGATCATTTATAGCCATACCTTAATTATACAATAAATTAAGTGAAAGTTGAGATCCTTCTTAAAAATTTGTTGCAAAAGGCGAAAAAGAGCTATATTCTGTGAACAAAAAAGTTCTTTTTTTCGCGAAAATGAGGCATTTATGGGTAAAATGGTATTGAAGTCCGTCTATTTTAACGGCTCCGTCAGGGACATCCTTATTTCGGGCAAGAAGTTCGCCAAGGTGGAACGCCCGCTGACCGCAGCCGATTACAACAATGCCGAAATCGTGGACTGCTCCGGCCTGGCGATCCTCCCGCCGTTCTATAACGGCCATACCCATGCGGCCATGACCCTCCTTCGCGGTTATGCCGACGATATGCCCCTGCAGCAGTGGCTGACTCAGCACATCTGGCCCTTCGAGGCGAAGCTTACTCCCAAGGATATCCGGGTGGGATCCCGCCTGGCCATTCTCGAGATGATCAAGTCGGGTACGGTGTTCTTTGCCGACATGTACTGGCACCGCGAAGAGACCATCAAGGCGGTCAAGGAAATGGGGGTTCGCGCGGCCATTGGCGTGACGGTGGCCGATGCGCTCCAGACGCCCGAACTGACCGAGGCCAGCTTCAAGTTCCTGCAGGAACACCGCATGGAGTCTGACCGTGTTTCTCTGGCGGTAATGCCCCACGCCGTCTATACCGTTAGCGACAAGACCTTCAAACGTTGTGTGGAAGTGGCCCGCAAGGAGGAGTATATTCTTCATACCCATCTGGCCGAAACTGCTACCGAAGTCAAGGACTGCAAAAAGAAGTACGGCTGCACGCCGGTAGAACTGATGGACAAGTTCGGCGCCCTTGGCGGAAATTTCGTGGCGGCCCATTGCGTCCACCTTAGCGGAAACGACATGACGCTCATGGCGGAATCCTGTTCTGCGGCCATTGTCAATCCCTGTTCCAATTTGAAGTTATGTAGTGGCATCCCCAAGATCCACAAGATGCTGGAAAGCGGCATGCTGGTAGGCGTCGGGACCGACGGTGCTTCCTCCAACAACAACCTGGATATGCACGAAGAGATGAAGTTGACTTCTCTCTTGACCAAGGTTTCTAGCAGCGCCGAAAAGTTGCCTGCCGCCGATGCTCTGAAAATGGCTTCTTCCAATGTGGCCATTGCCTATGGCGTTCCGGCCGGAGCCATTGTTGAAGGTCTTTTGGCTGACGCCCTTTTGGTGGACCTCAGGAATGAACGTCTAACCCCCAACCACAATCTGGTTAGCAACTGGGTGTATTCCGCAGACAATAGCGCAATCAAGCACGTTATATGTAACGGCCAGTTCGTAATGAGGGACCGTCATGTGGATGGCGAAGAGGATATAATGAAAGAAGCCGAGCTGACTGCCCGGCGACTTGCTCAGTAAAACCATTTCTGGTTTTTGATCTGGCTCCTACTTTTCTGAAGTGGGGGCTATTTTTTCGGAGGCTTCCTTTACGGCCTTGGCGGCGGCTTCCTTGGCTGCTTCCTTGGCGGCGTCGGTTGCCTTTTCTACGGTTTCCTTGGCCACCTCTTCTACTTTTTCGGAGGCCTTGTTGGCCATCTTCTCTGTGATTTCAGAGGCCTTTCGTTCGGCGGCACCTACAAGGTCTACAGGCTCCGTTGAGTATCCCATAGTCGCAAGGACGGTCTTGTAGGCGGCATAAGAAACGGAATTGTCGCGGGTCTCCTGCACAAAGCCCCCGAAGGGCATTACATGGAGGATGGTCAGTATGACGAACATGACCAGGGCGCCCTTCACCAGTCCAAAGAAGGCTCCAAGGATGCGGTCCACCTTTCCAACGACTGTGTCGGATACGTAATGGTTGACCATGTGGCCAGTAAAGAGCAGGGCGAGGAAGGGAACCAGGAATCCTATGCAAATACAGATAATCGAAGCGGAAAAATCGCTAAAGCCGAATCCTGCTACGGTATCGGAAAAGAACTTGTTGATGAAGTAGGCGTCGGTAATGGCGGCAATCCAGGCCAGGAGTCTGAAAATACCACGCAGGAGTCCGTGCCAGAGGCCAATGAGCATCAGGATGGTCATCAACACGAGACTGACTATATCGATAGTATTCATATTTAGGCTAAAAATAAAATTTTTTACAGGGCGGTATGGATGAGGACGGTCACAGCGGTGCTGATGACTACTCCAATTGATAGTCCAAGCAGGAACATTTTCTTGCGGCTATCCTTGTAGAGTGCCGGGGTCGAATAATCGGATTCCGACAGGGGACCGTTGGATTCCTTGAGGGCGGAACACCAGACGCTCATATAGGGAGTGAGGTCGCGGGGGTAGTTCTTCATGATGGCGGCCAGCTGGTCGGCGGCATCGGCTGCGGTGAGGGGGCGGTTCTTGGGCTTCTTGGCTACCAGCTTCAGCACGAACTTGCGAAGGGCCATGGGGACTTCCTTGGGGAATACCTTGGGGGTGATTCGCAGTTTCTGGATGCGCTGGATGGTCTCGCTGAAGTTCGCCCCGCGGAATATATTCTGGCCGGTGAGCATCTCGATGGCCACGATGCCGACGGCGAACAGGTCGGAAGCGGGGGAGGCGTCTTCGCCAAGAGTCTGCTCGGGGCTCATGTAGGTGACTGTACCGAGAATCGCGCCGGTCTGGGTGATGCGGCTGCGTTCCTCTTCGTCCTTGAAGAATCGGTTGAAGTCCAGCTTGTTGTCGGTATAGGCGATGCCGAAGTCCAGCAGACGCACACGACCGTCGTTATCGATCATGATGTTGGCGGGCTTGATATCGCGGTGGACTACGTTCTGGCGGTGGGCGTGGCCCAGGGCGCTCAGCACTTCGTAGAGCACCAGCATAACGACCCACAGGGGAGGCTGCTTGCACTTGTCCAGGATGTTGCGCAGGGTGTAGCCGTGAACGAATTCCATCGAAAGCGATAGCTTGCCGTCGCTTTCTTTCCAGAGGCCGTAGGGTCTGGTAATGGCGGGGTGGTTCAGGTGGGCTAGGATGTTACCCTCTTGCATGAAGCGCTTGAGGGCATCGGGGTTGTCTTCCTGGGTGGTTTGCATCTGCTTGACCACCACCATGCGGTCTAGGGAAGGGTCGTGGCAAAGCCACAGTTTGCCCATGGCGCCGGCACCCAGTTCCTGTACCGGTCTATAACCGCCAATCTTAGAAGGTTTGTCGTTCTTACCTGCAGCCAATTAAAATCCCGAAAACAGTGAATAGTGAACAGTGAAGAGTGAATAGTGGATAGTGGATAGTGAAGAGTGAACAGAGGGGTGTCATCCCGAGCGAAGTCGAGGGATCTAGACGTCTAATAATGAATTATGGGATATGAGTTATAAAGTTAGGCGCCTTCGGCGCGATTATTTACCTGAAAGGAGCCGCAGGCTCCGCCCTCATACCTCATACCTCATACCTCAAACCCCTTACTCCTTGTCGTTTAGGTAAATGCTCTGGTGCTTGGTCTTGGGATTCGGATTGGGGTAATCCAGAATGTAATGGAGACCGCGGGATTCCTTACGGCGCAGAGCTGCGATCAGGATCATCTTGGAGACCTGGAGGGCGTTCAGGAATTCAAGGAAGTAGAAGTTTTCGGTTTCCTTGTTCTTGATTGCGGCGTCCACTTCCTTTTCTAGACCTTCGATGACCTTGAGGCCCTGGTTCAGGCCGGCCACGGTACGTACGATACCGCAGTGGGTCCACATCATGTCCTGAAGGATCTTCTTGCGCTTGCGCCAGAAAGCGGACTTGGTGTAAGAAACCCTTTCCTTCTTGTTGGAACGAGGTGTGGAGATCTTTTCATTGAGGAGGCCGCTTTCCACGATGTTGTCGATGGCGCGAACGGCGTAGACGACGCTTTCGAGGAGGGAGTTGGAGGCCAGGCGGTTTGCTCCGTGAACGCCTGTTGCTGCGACTTCGCCGCATGCATAGAGACCTTTGATTTCTGTACGGGACCAGGTGTCTACCAGAACACCGCCGCACATGTAGTGTGCTGCGGGAACGACGGGGATCCATTCCTTGGTCATGTCGACGCCCACTTCCATGCACTTGGCATAGATGTTGGGGAAGTGGCTGCGGATGTCCTTGGGGGTGTGGCCGGTCAGGTCGATGTACATGTGGGGCTTGCCCAGACGCTGCATTTCGCTGTGGATGGCGCGGGCCACGATATCGCGGGGTGCCAGGGAGTGGAGCGGATGCACCTGGTTCATGAATTCTTCGCCCTTGTCGTTCTTGAGGATGCCGCCAAAGCCGCGGACCGCTTCGGAAATGAGGAAGGGCTTCTTGAGGCTGGGGGCGTAAAGGCTGGTGGGGTGGAACTGCATGAATTCGATGTCCTGCAGTGCTGCACCTGCACGGGCTGCAATGGCCATGCCGTCGCCGCAGCTGTCGGGCGGGCATACGGTGTACTGCCAGATACGTCCGGCGCCACCGGTAGAAAGGACTGTGGACTTGGCGTAGATGTTTTCGACTTCGCCTGTCTTCTGGTGAATGATCTTTGCGCCGATGCAGCGCTTTTCCTTGCCTTCGCCCTGGCAGATCAGGTCCTTGATGTAGCAGTTTTCAAGGTAATCGATGTTCTTCTGCTTGTGAAGTTCGCAGAGGAGGGCGCGCATGATTTCCTTTCCGGTAAGGTCTGCGGCGTGGAGGATGCGGTGATGGCTGTGGCCGCCTTCCAGATGGAGGTCGAACTCTTCGCGGTTCACCGGATTGGGGGTGAACTGGACGCCCCATTTTACAAGCTGCTGGATGGTGGCGGGGCCACTCTTGGTCAGGATGTTTACCGGTTCCTTCTTGCAGAGGCCGGCGCCTGCTTCCAGGGTATCGTCAATATGGAACTTGAACTTGTCTGTCTTCTTGGTAACGGTAGCGATACCGCCCTGAGCGTAGTTTGATGAACCGTCCGGTTTAGCTCCCTTGGTGAGGATGACTACAGAGAGACCTTTTTCTGCAGCATGAAGGGCTGCGCTTAATCCGGAAATGCCGGCACCGAGGACCAAAATATCGTACATGTTCAAACTCCGTTCAGAATCTATTGACTTTTGGATGTGTAATAGATAGAAAAAAAGCCGTATTTCGGCATTATATGACAACAAAATAAAACCAAATGGATTTTTTTACTACATTTTGCGCCGACAAAATTTTAATGGAGTCTACTCTATGTTAACGTGGATTAATGAAAAAGCCAAGTGGATTATTGTAATCTTTGCCGCAGGTATCGCTGTTGGCCTTCTGGCCATGGACCGTGTACCGAACCAGGGCAAGAGCTACCCGGTTGGTGAAGTCAACGACAGCAAGATCACCTATGCTGAATTCGATGCCCGTATCAAGATGATCGTGCAGAACCAGTATCAGGGTCAGCACCTCGAAGACGAACAGTACAACCAGCTCCGTTCCGAAGTCTTCCGCTCTTTCGTTCGCCAGATTCTCCTGAATGGCGAATTCGAAAAGGCCGAACTGCAGGCCTCGGTCGCCGAACTGGAATCTGAATTCACCCGCAATCCGGATGCAGTCCGCGGCCGTCTGGTGCAGGAAGCTCAGCGTCGCCTCTATGCTATCCAGCAGCAGGCTACCTCCCAGGAAGACTTGATGCAGCGCTCTCAGGCCTACATCGCAAGTCTGCCCAAGTTCCTCACCGATTCTACCTTCAACAAGGATGAATACGACGCCTGGCTCAAGACTCCCGAAGCCTTCAAGTGGGGTGTCATGCTTCAGTACGAAGAAGACCTGAAGACCAACACCATCCCCGTTCGCCAACTGCAGGCTCTGGTCGGTGCTTCCTTCCACGCTACTTCTCTCGAAGCTAACTGGACCGTCGGTCGCCGTATGACTGACTACGAACTGCAGGTGGCAGTCGCCTCTGCTTCTGACTTTGCCGTTGACGAAAACACTGTCGACAGCGTCATGGTTGCCGGTTACTTCAATGCACATAAGGACAGCTTCTTCGTGATGAAGGACATGGCTCAGTTCCAGTATGCTTACCTGCCGATCGAAGCTACCGCCGGTGACGATGCACGCATCCGCGAATATGCAATGACTCTCTACTACCAGCTCACCGACTCCTCTTCTACCACCACCTTCGAAGACATGGCTCGCATTTCTTCCGAAGATCCGGGTACTGCAGAAAAGGGCGGCATCCTGAGCGACGATTACGTTGGTCGTGGTGTCTATGTCAAGGAATTCGAAGACAAGGCTTTCGCCCTGGATTCCGGCGCTATCTCTGAACCGGTGAAGACCCGCTTCGGCTACCATATCATTAAGTCTTACGGCAAGTCCAAGGACTCTACCGGTGCTGACTTGGTCAAGGTCGGTCACATCCTGCTGGTCGTGAACGCTTCTTCTGAAACTATCGACAGCCTCGAAAACGTTCTTGCTCAGGTTAAGGCTAGCGTTGATGCAGGCAAGTCCTTCGAAGAAGCTGCCAAGGATCAGAACCTGATGGTTCAGAAATCCAACTGGATTTCTCGTGGCGACAACATCGACGGTGTCGGTTACCTGAAGGGTCTGGCTGCCTACGCATGGCCCAACGAAATCCTGCCCGAAGAATCCAGCAAGGTTTCTCCGGTCATGAAGAACAACAAGTGGGTTGCTGTCGCTATCAAGACTGCCGACCTCAAGGCTGGCGAACGTAGCCTCGACCTGTTCTTCAACGACATCAAGGCAACTCTCCTCCGCAACAAGGCTGCTTCCGCTGCTGAAGCTTACCTGAACTCTGTTGCCGACAAGGTCAAGGCCTTCAACGCCGACGATTCTACCACCAAGATCGAAAAGGTCCGCGTAGAAACCAAGAGCGCTTCTGTTGACGGTTACGTTCCGGGCTTCGGCTACGGCAACGTGAACTTCGCCAAGGCTGTCAAGAACGCCAAGGAAGGTGAATGGACCGCTGCAATGGCAACCGATATTGGTGCCGTGATGCTGAAGGTCACCTCCAAGAAGACTCCTGAAGAAGAAGCTCTGAAGTCCGCTGTTAAGTCCGACGTCCAGAACGCTTCTAGCTACGGTGCTGCAAGCCTGTTCAACGAATTCGTGAACAACCTGGAAGCTGCAACTCCGGTCAAGAACAACCTGGACCTGTACTACAGAGACTAATATCCGGTCTTTGATGACAAGTTCAAAAATGTTTACTACATTTAGCACCGCTTTTGCGAAGGCTTAAGTAGAAACATTTTTCGGTGCCATCGTCTAGTGGTCTAGGACACTGGCCTCTCACGCCGGCAACGAGGGTTCGAGTCCCTCTGGCACTATAAAAAAAGATCCGTAGCGGGAATGCTACGGATTTTTTGCGTATAATGGGCCTGTTTGAGGCCTTATTTTGGCTTTGTTGAATGTTTTTTGTAAGTCAGATGTATTTTTGTAAAAGAAAAGTTATATTTTTTGTTCAGTTATATGGTTTTGGTATTTGGATTAACGGGATTTGGTTTAAATGCGGCTTTTCGATGAAAAGAAGATCGTTCGTTTCCTGCTGATTTTTGCAGGAATTTTCTTTGCTGTGTTTATACCGGAGCTGGTACGCAGTATCCATAACGTGTTTATGGTGGTACCTTACGTGCTGTCGGTCTTTTTCCTGTTCCTGGTGGCATTCACTTATAAGTTCCCCATCGTGGGTAACCGCAAGAAGATGCGCAACGATGTGAATATCGTGCCGCCGCCAACCATAACTTCTTATCCGACCCGAGATCTTCAGCGAGATTTGCTGGAACGCGACGAACTGTTCCAGATGATGGTAGACGTTTCTGCCAACGGTTTTTGGACGTTCGACGTGGTTAGCGGAAAGGTTTACTGGTCCCAGAAGGCTCTTAAGCTGCTCATGGCCGAAATGGTCAATGTGGACGATACCTTCGACGTGATGCGAACCCGTATTGTCGAAAACGACTGGGAAAATTTCCGCGAAGCCTTGAATGGCGCCCTGGAACGCTGCGAAAACTTCAATATCAAGATTTCACTCCAGAATGCGGTTTCCAGGGAGCACCGTCTGCAGATTTCTGGACATGTGCAGAAGAACGAAGAGGGGAGGCCCATTCGTGTGATCGGTTCCCTGACCGAGGAACTGGATCGTTTTGCCGCAGAAAAGCAGAACTATTATTATGTCTACCAAGACGCTCTGACGGGTGTCTACAACCGCAAGTTCTTCTTGGAAAAGCTCAAGGTAGACGTGGACATGGCCCACCAGAATCCCAATTATATTTTTGCGGTGGCCCTCCTGGATATCGATAGTTTTGGTGCGATCAATACGTCGTTCTCTATTAACGTAGGCGACAACGTCTTGCGTGTCATGTCGGAACGTCTTAAGGCCCAGTGCCGCAGCAACGACTCCATCGCCCGCATTGGCCCCGACGTGTTTGCTCTTATTTTGCACGGCATCCGCAGTACCGATAGCGATGATGATGTTCTGCCAATTGTACGCCGCATTCATAATGCGGTAAAGATGCCTATTCAGATCGATGGCCGCGAACTTTATATCAGCGTGTCTATGGCGGTAGCCCTGAACCGCGACGTGGATTGCGTCGAAGATATTCTTGCCAATGCGACGGCCAGCCTCCGCGAAATGAAGAAGGGCGTTAACCACGGCGATATCCAGTTCTTTAGTGGCCGCATCCGCGAAAAGGCCATGAGGCTCTATAAGCTGGAATTTGAAATCCGCCGTGCCATTCAGGATAGCGAATTTATCTTGATGTACCAGCCCATTGTAGATACCGGTGCGAAGGACAAGGTGGTGGCCTTTGAAGCTCTGGTTCGCTGGCAGCAAGAAGAAAAGGGGATTGTCTCGCCGGCCGAGTTTATTCCCATTGCCGAAGAAACGGGCTTGATTATTCCTATGGGCGCCCAGATTTTGCGCATGGCCTGCAAGCAGGCTAAGCAGTGGGTGGACATGGGCTACAAGGACATTCAGGTTGCTGTTAACTTCTCGGCTAAACAGTTTGCCCTTGATAACATGGTGGATGACATCAAGCGAGTGCTTATCGAGACTCAGCTCCATCCCCGTAACCTGAAGCTGGAAATTACCGAATATACCGCCATGTGCGAGGCCGAAAAGACCATCGAGATCATGCGCGCCCTGTCGAATATGGGGTTGCAGATTTCCATTGACGATTTTGGTACGGGTTACAGCTCCCTCTCTTACTTAAAGCGCTATCCGATTCATACGCTGAAGATGGATAAGTCCTTTATCGATCATATGACCGAAAACGAGGAAGACGCCACGTTCGCCCGAATGGTAATCGGTATTTCTAAGTCGCTGGGTTTGGACCTGGTGGCCGAAGGTGTCGAAACCGAAGAACAGCTGAACTTCTTGAAGGAAGAGGGATGCCGCCTGATTCAAGGTTTCTATTTCAGCAAGCCTTTGACTACGGGTGAGGCCCTGGCTTATCTGGAACAGCACTACAAGCCGTAGACTTTCAGCCTAGATTCCGTAACACTGGCGAGTATTTTCGCGACATTGCCTGTAGAGTTCATCTACAGGTATTTTTTTGATGTCCGAAAGCATCTGGGCGGTGTAGGGAATGAATCCGGAATGGCAGGTTTTTCCGCGGTGGGGCACGGGGGCCATGTAGGGGGAATCTGTTTCTAGCAGGATCTGGTTGTAGGGGACCAGCATGGCGGCGTCACGGACGTTCTGGGCACTCTTGAAGGTGACGATCCCGGTAAATCCGATGAACACGTTTGCGTCTAGGGACAGAAGTTCTTCGACGAATTCGGGAGAACCCGTAAAGCAATGTACGTGGATGTTGCGGTCGTGCAGGTTTGCGTTACGGAGAATGGCCAGGGCGTCTTCGTCGGCTTCGCGGAGGTGGAATACCAGGGGCTTGCCGGAGTCTATGCCGATAGACAGCTGACGTTCAAAGAGTTTGCACTGGTCGATTTTTTTGTCGGCGCCGTAATGGTAGTCGAGGCCGATTTCGCCACAGGCGACGCACTTGGGGTGCTTCAGGAGGCCTGCAATGCGGGCTTCGTCGTCGGGAGTGGTGACGCTGACGTATTCCGGGTGGATTCCGAATGCGCCGTATACGAAACTGTATTTTTCGATAAGCTCGACGCCTTTGTCAAGATCCTTGGGGTCGCAGGCCACGTGGATGAATGCTTCGGGCATGCGTATGTTAGGGTCGGGCGTGTTGGACTTGGAGCTGCTCCAGCTTTTTTGGCTACTGAGGTCGGGAATGGGGAAGGCGGCGGTGCTGGTTGAATTTAAGCGTGCGGCATCCGTTGCGGCCTGCAGGCGGGCAAAAAGTGCATCCAGCGTTTCGCCAGAATATTCCTCGTAAGCATCCAAATGACAATGAGAATCGATAAACATAACAGGTACGAGGTCGCGGCGTTGCCGCTTTGAGGTGAGAGGGCGCATCCTTCGGATGCTTTGAGGTTTGAGGGGTTTCCGCATCGAACCTCAGAGGGCGCGAAGCGACCGGCTTCAATACTTAATAACTTACTTCCACGATTTCGTAGGTGATTAGGCCTTTGGGGGCCTGTACTTGCACTTGTTCGCCTTGCTTCTTTCCCATGAGGGCTTCGCCGACGGGAGACTTCATACTGATCTTGCCTTCCAGCGGGTTGATTTCCTTTTCGCCTACGATGCTGTAGATGCGTTCGCGCTTGGTCTTGATATCTTTCATCTTGACGGTAGCGCCGAATCTGATGGAGCCGTCGTCAGAGGCGGGGGCGGCAACCACCTGGGCACCGTCCAGGATTCGATCCAGTTCGCGGAGGCGGCGGTCGATTTCGCGGACTCGCATACGGCCATAAGTGTAGGCTGCATTTTCGCTACGGTCACCTTCGGCAGCGGCTGCCTGGACCTGGTTGATCATGGCGGGGCGTTCCACGAACTTCAAATGTTCCCATTCCGCCTTGAACTTGTCAAAACCTTCTTGCGATATCAGATGTTTCATGATTGAAAATGTAGAAAAATTGCTATCTTTGCAAACCATATGAGTGTTTTAGATAGAATCCCCAAAAGACGTCAGGAATCCAAGTATAAGCGCCTTAGCCGCATTTATTACAATAGAATGTTCCCGAGGCGTCACGATGCTCTGGAAGTGGCCTGGTCTGTATTTGTGGGTGTGTTTATTGGTGTGAGTCCCACCTTTGGCGTTGCCATCATTATGACTGTGGCTACTTGCGCCTTGTTCAAGTTGCCCAAGGTTCCCGGTGTCATCGCAGATTTTGTGGCTAACCCGGTCACTCAGTTCGGCTTTTTCTATCCGGCAGGTTATGCTCTTGGCTGTGCCATTGTGCAGCCCGAAGCCATCAGTTTTGACTTCCTCAAGGAATTCGAACAGGTCTCCTGGAGCAATTTCGGTACGATCATGGGTAACCTGTGGCACAACGCTTCCGGTCACCTTTTCGCCTTCCTGGTGGGTATCGAAATTATTGCCACCATTACTGGCTTTATTTTCTTCTTTATCGCCTACTTCGTGGTGGGCTACCGCAAAAAGAAGTGGCTTGCCGCCAAGACGGGCTATATTCACAATCTGATTGCCGAAGATGAAGTTTTAATCAAAGAAACACGCAACAAAGGAAAGAAACCTATGATGCACATCTACCCGTTCAAGGCTCTGCGCCCCGTTGATCCGGCCGAAGCCAAGAACATCTCCGCTCTCCCGTACGACGTGATGAACCGCGCTGAAGCCAAGGAAATGGCTCAGGGCCTTCCTCACTCCTACCTCCGCGTTACCCGTTCCGAACTGGAACTGGACGACAGCCTGGATGCATACGATCCTAAGGTCTATGCCCACGCTCGCGAAAACCTGGACAAGATGATTGCCGATGGCGTTATCGCTCACGACAAGAAGGACTGCCTTTACATTTATCGCCAGACCATGAACGGCCGCGAACAGTACGGTCTGGTTTGCTGCGTTCCTGCAGAAGACTATTTCAATGGTACCATCAAGAAGCACGAACTGACCCGCGCAGACAAGGAAGAAGACCGTCTCCGCCACGTTCTCGGCACCAACGCCAACACTGGTCCGGTGTTCCTGACCTACCGCGACGAAGGTCAGTTTGAACTGCTGGCCGACGTAATCAAGACTGCTCCCACCTATGACTTCGTTACCGAAGCTGATGGCTTTGGCCACACTGTGTGGGTTATCGAAGACGACGCCAAGATCGCCGCTATCCGCAAGGCTTTCGAAGCTGTTCCCGTGAGCTACATCGCCGACGGTCACCACCGTAGTGCTGCAGGCGCTCGCGCCGCTAGCTACCGTGCCGAAGAAGCCAAGAAGGCTGGCACCTACACCGGTGACGAAGAATTCAACCGCTATCTCGCTATCCTGTTCCCCAGCACCCAGCTGAAGATTTTGGACTACAACCGCGTTCTCAAGTCTCTGAACGGCCGTACTCCGGAACAGCTCATGGCTGAAATGGAAAAGGTCTTTGACATTGCTCCGCTGGCTGAAATGCAGAGCCCCGCAAAGCAGAACCAGGTCAACTTCTACATGGGCGGCAAGTGGTATGCTTGCACCTTCAAGGCTGAATACCTCCAGAACCTTGGCCCCGTAGATAGCCTTGACGTGGCTCTCCTCCAGAAGCTCATCCTGAAGCCCCTCTTCGACGTTGATGATCCTCGTACCTCCAAGAACATCGACTTCGTCGGTGGTATCCGTGGTCTCGGCGAACTGGTGAAGCGTGTCGATAGCGGTGAATGCGCTTGCGCATTTGCCATGTATCCGACCACTCTGGATCAGCTCATGAACATCGCCGACGCTGGCGAAATCATGCCGCCCAAGAGCACCTGGTTCGAACCTAAGCTCCGCGACGGTCTGCTGGTTCACACTCTGGACTAATTCCGAAAGCGAATGGACTATAAAGAAAGACGGCTGGTTTTACCGGCCGCCTTTCTTTTTTATCGGAATGATTCCGTTTGAAGTTTAGTGTTTGAAATTTAGTGTTTGGTTTTGCGATTGGAACCTACGATTAGGATTTCGTGTTAGGGCTCCATGTCTTCGCGTTTGATGGCTGACTTTCGGGGCTTAGTCGGCTGAGGTTTCTTGACCTTCTTGCTGGGAGCGTCCTCGCTTTCATCATCCTTTTCGCTTTCGTCAGCCTCGTCGCTCTTGAAGATCTCAACCACGAAGTTGTAGGCTTTTTCTGCGGAGTCCTTTACGATCCTCCAGATGTCCTTGGCTACGACTTCTGCTGCTTTGACGTAGGTGAGGGCCGGGTCTACGAACTTCGCCTTTATCTTGTCGGGGGTCTTTAGGTGGAGCCCCACAATGTGGTCGGCAGAGAAGTAACCTAGTTCACGGGAGTCGGGGCAGTTGGATCCTTTTTCGCAGGCTAGGAAGTAACAGTCCTTTGTAATGATTACTTCGTCTAGTGGTTCCGCAGTCTCTTCGGGTGGGGGAGGTGGCTGCGGTTCGTCGCTTGCCGTATCGACCTTGGCTATTTCTGGGACTGTAACTTCGCCTGGTGGGGTCAAGGAGATGTCTACAGAGTCTTGCAGGGAGTCTTGTTCCGCGATATTTGTAGGAGGCAGTTCCTTTTGCTTTATTCTATATAGTTTGCGTTTTAACTTGATTGGTGAATTACCGGGTTCACTCCGTCTAATTTGGAGTTCTATCAGGTAACGGTCTTGCCAGGGCAGAAAGTCAATTTCCTTTAGGCTGACCTGTCTGTTTGCGATCTTGGTTGCACCGACACGGTCAATATTGATTTCTCTTTCGCCTTGCCACAAGGTGGTCTTGACGAATACTTTTTCGCCTAGGCTATGGAGGTATGAAATCAGGTAATCCTGTTCTACTTCGTTCAGTTGTTCGAATCTGAGGGTGTCGCCGATTTTGGGAATGTAGATGGATTGGGTCTGGATGAATGCGTCTTCGCCTTTCCATTTGAAGTGGCGGTGGGGCGTAATGACTTTACCCTTGTCCGAGATGCTGATTGTATCGCCCGGCATGGCGATAATCCTGCGGATCATATACTCGTTGCTATAGAACTTTGCCAGGACGTAATCCTGCTCCTTGGCAGATGATGCGCATTGGGGGAGCTTGCATACCCAGACAACCGAGCGTTCCTTGAACTTAGGGAACATGGAAGAGTCGGGAATCTGCACCGGATCGATTACGTAGTATCGGGCTAAAATGGATGCCGCGAATATGGCTATCAGGACGAAAAACAAAAAGAAGGCGTGGCTTTGGCTGTTACGCCTCTGCAAACGCCTAACTTTTCGGTCTAGTCTAGACAACTCTTAACCCCGCCTCGATTAGTCTTCGCTGCCGCCGGAGGAATTGTCGGAGAGGGAAAGAACTGCGAGGAATGCCTTCTGAGGCACTTCCACAGAGCCGATGCTCTTCATGCGCTTCTTCCCTTCCTTCTGCTTTTCAAGGAGCTTGCGCTTACGGGTAATGTCACCGCCATAACACTTGGCAAGCACGTCCTTACGTACTGCCTTCACGGTGCTGCGGCTGATGATCTTTCCGCCGATGGCACCCTGGATAGCCACGTCGAACTGCTGACGGGGAATAAGGTCCTTCAGCTTGACGCAGATGGCGTTGGCGTAAGTGTGGGCCTTGTCGCGATGGATAATCACGGAGAAGGCGTCCACCGGGTCGCCGTTCAAAAGGATGTCCAGCTTCACCAGGTTGTTCTGGCGGTAGCCCATGGGGGCGTAATCCAGACCGGCGTAACCGCGGCTCACGGACTTCAGACGGTCATAGAAGTCGAACATGATTTCTGCCAGGGGCAGGTTGTACTTCAAGATACACTTGGTTTCGTCCAGGTATTCCATGGTCTCGAACTCGCCGCGCTTTTCGTCGCAAAGCGTCATGAGGGCGCCCACGAATTCCTTGGGGGTAAAGATCTGGGCCTTTACGTAAGGTTCCTCGATGTGGTCGTAGCGGCTGGCGTCGGGGAGCTTGCTGGGGCTTTCGATCTTGATCATTTCGCCATCGCTCATGTAAACGTGGTACTCCACGTTGGGGACGGTGGTAATGATGTCCACGTTGAATTCGCGGTCCAGGCGTTCCTGCACGATTTCCATGTGCAAGAGTCCCAGGAAGCCAGTGCGGAAACCAAAGCCCAAGGCTTCGGAAGTTTCCGGTTCCCAGGTGAGGGCGGAGTCGTTCAAGCGCAACTTTTCAAGAGCTTCGCGCAGGTCCTTGTAATCTTCCGGATTGATGGGGTAGATACCGGAGTAGATCATGGGGAGGATATCCTTGTAGCCGGGCAGGGGTTCCGTTGCAGGATTTGCTGCGTCGGTCAAGGTGTCGCCGATCTTCACGTCGCTGATGGTCTTGACGTTGGCAAGCACATAGCCTACCATGCCTGCGGTCAGTTCCGGCTTGGGGTCGCGACGCATGCTGAAGGTACCTACTTCGGTGACCATGTATTCGCCGCCGGTTTTCATCATGCGGATCTTCATGCCGGGCTTCAGGGTGCCTTCTACAATACGGATGTAGTTGATGACGCCGCGGTAGGAATCGTACACGGAGTCAAAGATCAATGCCTTCAGGGGCTTATCGCTTTCGCCAGTGGGGGCGGGAATTTCATCGACGATCTTGTCCAGGACCTGTTCCACGTTGAGACCCGTCTTTGCAGAAATGCGGGGAATCTTATCCGGATCGTAGCCTAGCAGGTCGCCGATCATCTGGGCGAAGTGGTCGGGCTGGGCACCCGGCAAGTCAACCTTGTTCAAGACGGGAATCACTTCCAGGTTGTTCTCGATGGCCAGGTACAGGTTGGAGAGGGTCTGGGCTTCGATGCCCTGGCTTGCGTCCACCACCAGGATGGCTCCTTCGCAAGCGGCTAGGGAACGGCTCACTTCATAGGTGAAGTCCACGTGACCCGGGGTGTCGATCATGTTCAGAATGTATTCCTTGCCGTCACGTTCGTAGACCATGCGGATGGCGTGGGCCTTGATGGTGATACCGCGTTCGCGTTCCAGGTCCATGTCGTCCAGGAGCTGGTTCATCATTTCGTTCTTGGAAACGGTCTTGGTCAGTTCGATCATTCGGTCGGCCAGGGTGGATTTACCGTGGTCGATGTGGGCGATAATACTGAAGTTTCTGATATTGTCGTTATGAGCCATAGTGAGCTATTGGTTCCAGTTGTTGAGAACTTCGTTAAAAGCGTCTTAATTTCGCCCAAATATAGAAAATGCTCAGCCTCCCCCGAACCGATATATTCTATATTCTACAGGCAATTAGTTTTTATTGACAAAAACTCGTTCGTATACGATTACATGATGGAATCTATGAAACTGTTCAAGAAATTAGCACTTGCATGTGTTTTTTGTGTTGGTCTGTGTGGGCTTTTTTCCTTGACATTTGCTGATGGCGAAAAAGGGAAGGTCTTCAATAAGGATTATACTGGAATCAAGTCCATTGTAGCGACCATTTCTACTCATGAAGGTCCTATTGTCGTGGAACTGGATTTTAAGGCTGCTCCGAATACGGTGGCAAACTTTGTTGAACTTTCCAATAGCGGTTTTTACAATGGACTTCTGTTCCATCGTGTGATTAACGGTTTTATGATTCAGGGTGGCGATCCTAAGGGAAATGGCACCGGCGGTCCTGGATACACCATTGACGATGAAATCAGCAGCCTGGTTCATGATGCCGGTGTGATTTCTATGGCGAACCGTGGCCCCAACACCAACGGATCTCAGTTCTTTATTACTCAGACACCGCAGCACCACCTGGATGGCAAGCATACTGTGTTTGGCCGCGTTCTTCAGGGGCAAGATATTGTTTGCCGCATTGAACCGAACGACCCAATTTTAAACATTAAAATCGAAGAAAAGAAGTAATCTATGAGTTCTAAGAAAGTTGCAACGAAGGAAACCAAGGCCGCCGAAAAGAAACCGGCTGCAAAAAAGACTGCCACTGCCAGTGCAGCCAAGAAACCGGCAACTAAGCCTGTAGAAAAGGAAGTTCCCAAGGCCGCAAAGTCTGCTGCCAAGGAAACTGCCTCCAAGACTGCTTCTAAGTCTGCTGCCAAACCGGCTGCCAAGGCTGCCGAAAAGGTTGAAAAGGTTGAAAAGGCTGCTCCCGCCAAGGCAAAGGCCGCAGCCAAGGCTGCTGAATCCGCTCCTGCAAAGGCTTCCAAGGCAAGTGCCAAGGAAACCAAGGCTTCTAAGGCTGCAGCGAAGGAAACTCCGAAGGCCGAAGAAAAGGTTGCTGAAAAGGCTCCTGCAAAGACTGCAAAGGCCGCCGTGAAGGAAGCTCCCAAGGCCGAAGAAAAGGCTCATGCAAAGACTGCAAAGGTTGAAGTCAAGGAAGAAAAAGTGGAAGTGAAGGTTGAGCCCAAGGCTGAATCCAAGGTTGACTCCAAGTACGACTATGCTGTTTTGCTGGAAGGCGTCAAGAAGTTGTCTAAGTCTGTCATGTTCGTCGAAATTGATGAACAGGAAGACCGTTCCAACAAGAAGAAGATGTCTTCTGAAATGAAGAGTCTCGAAATGAAGCCCACTGCAGCTATCCGTCACAAGGCTTCTCTTGCTGAAGAAACTCAGGAAGAACTGACTGAACGTATCCTTAAGGAACTGGAAGAACAGAACCTGGCTTTCGAACGCGAAGCTGCATCCCAGATGTGTACCCGTTGCAACCGCAACCTGGTGTCTCCGGAATTCTGGGTCGATAAGCATCTCGGTTACTGCGAAGAATGTGCATTCATCCTCAAGCTTGGTCAGTCCAAGGAAGCCCGCAAGGTGGAATACCAGCTGGGCGGCATGGGCGACTCCCTTGATGAAGAAGATGAAGATATCATGGGACCGGACGCAGACGATCTGAAGGCTGCCGAAGACGATCTCGCCGATCTTGATGATTAATGAATGAATCCACCGGCTTTCGTCGGTGGTTCTTTCTTTATGGCTATAAAAGTGTGGGTATAAAAAAAGACGGACTTTTGTCCGCCTTTTTTTGTATAAATGCAAGCGAGTTTGAAAAATCGCAGGTTAGCTAATCTTGCGCATAACGCCGATGACGCGGCCTGCAATGGCAAAGTCCTTGTCTTTCTTTACGATGATGGGACGATAGCTGGGGTTTGCAGGGCGCAGCTCGACGTGGTCTGCGTTGGGGTGGTAATATTTGACGGTAGCTTCGTTATCGACCTGGGCTACGATGATTTCGCCGCGGTCTGCGGTTTTCTGCTGACGTGCAAAGATCAAATCGCCATCAAAGATTCCTGCGTTGATCATGGAATCGCCCTTGACGCGGAGTGCAAAGACGTCGGTACGGCAAGCCAGAAAATCGCGGTCGATGGTAACAGTACCTTCCAGGTTCTGCACTGCGAGAATGGGGGTACCTGCTGCAACTCGACCCACGATAGGAATTTCGATGGTGTTGCTGGGTGCCAGTTCCTTATTTTCGTCATCGTTGGAACCGATGATTTCGATACCGCGGCTCAGGCGGGGAGAACGGCTGATGTAACCCTTCTTGATGAGGGCTGCGAGAATGGAACGCACGCCATTGGTAGAAGAAATTTCAAAATGGTTGCCGATTTCGCGCACGGTGGGCGGCATCTTGTTTTCCTTGGAGTACTTCTTGATGTATTCCAGGATTTCTTCCTGACGGGAAGTCAGTTCCTTGCGGGAACTTTCGTTACCCTGCATAGAATCGTTCATTTCCATTATAAACCTCGCTTTTGAACTTTACATTTATAAATATAGTGTTCAAATGGATAATTGTCAATATGAACACTGCACAAAAGTGAGTTTTTTTTCCTGTATACTGGTAGAACCAATTTATTTTGAGGTCCATCTAGTTTTTGGCCGTCTTTATTTCTAAAATCCGCGCCATGAAAAAGGTTGAAGTCAAGGATCGTTCCCTTATAAGCCTCTCGTGGCCTCTCATTTTGACTTTTGCCATTGGGATGCTCCAGCCCCTGATGGATAGCTGGTTCCTTTCCCGAACGTCGGAAACGGCTGCGGCTGGGGTCGGTGCCATGATGCCTGTTCTTGCCGCCCTTTTTACGGCCCTCAATGCCCTGGCCCAATCCGGTGCCAGTATCGCATCGCAGTTTATCGGGGCCAATCAGAAAAGTCACGCCCGTTCGACGCAGTCCATGGTGTTGGTGGGCAGTCTGATTCTTGGATTTGCCCTCAGCTTGATCATTTGGCCCATTTCGGGGTACATTCCCAAGTGGATGGGGTTGGAAGAGGCTCCCGCCCAGTTTGCCAAGCAGTTCCTTTCTGTGGTGGCTGCCGGTTTTGCTTTCAGGTCTGCGCAGTCCACCTTGACAGCTCTTATTGCGACTCATGGGTTGACAATTTGGAATTTGCTAGGCAATTTGGTGACCATTATTTCCAATGCGGCCATGAACTATGTCTTTTTGGAAGGTTGTTTTGGCTTACCCAAGATGGGCGTGTATGGCGTCGCCCTGGCCACCGCGCTTTCCTGGTTGATTTCTTCTGGAATCTTGTGGTGCGTTTTGCGGTATAAGGTGGAACATCAGACTCACCGTCGCGACCTGAAACGTTCCCGCGCCATTTTGCCGGACTGGATCCGAATTGGATTGCCTGCCGCTGCGGAACCCATCAGCTTTCAGCTGTTCCAGGTTTTTATTACCGCCATGGTTGTGTATGTGGGAACGACGGCCATGACGGCCCGCGTCTTTGCGGGAAACTTCGCAGCCCTTTCTGTGATTCTTGGCAGTGGCCTTGGCCACGGAAACCAGATTCTGGTAGCCCATCTGGTGGGGGCCCACGATTTTGAAAAGGCCAACAAGAGGGTCTATCAGACTCTTGCCATTGGCGTGGTCAGCGGTCTGGTGCTGTCCATTTGCATGGCCCTGATGGGGGAGCATCTAATCGGATTCTTTACGGATAATCCCGACGTCATTAAGCTTGGATGCCTTTGCCTTTGGTGCGATGTGGCGGTGCAGCCTTTCAAGGCGGTGAACTTTATTGTGACCACGTCCTTACGCGCTTCCGGTGATTCCAAGTTCCCGGCCATTGTGGGAAGCTGCATGATGTGGGTCCTGGCGGCTCCGACTGCACTGTTCCTGGCTTTTGTTCTGGACCTTGGGCTGGTGGGTTTATGGCTCGGCATTGCCTGCGATGAATTCTACCGTTCCATTGCAAACATTTGGCGCTGGCGTAGCGGCCGCTGGAAATCCAAGGCTGTGGTGTAAAGCTAAAAAAGCTATCTTTACACCGAATTATGGAATCCTTATCAGAATTTTTAACCTTCGCCCACTCGCAAACCCTTAACGTTTTTCACAAGGTCAAGGGAGAGGCCATCCACGTAAACGGAGCGACGATTCCGCTTGCGGCCATGATGGTGGCGACTCGTTACTTGAAGAATCCGGAGCCCATTATTGTGGTGGCTAGGGATTACCGAAGTGCCGAGGCATGGGTTGAAAATCTGGAAAGCCTGGTGGGGGAGCAGTTCGTGCGATTCTTCCCTTCGGTGGGCCTGAAGCCTTACGAAAAGAAGGTTCCTTTTGAGGGTGTCCTAGAAGAACGTCTAAAGTTTTTTCGAGACGTAGATAAGTACAATTCCAATCATGGGGAGGCGCCCTTTATTACGGTTTGCCCCCTGGATTCCTTTATCATGCGCCTGCCCAGTCCGGGTGCCGTGATGAAGAACTGCCTGAATTTGAAGGTGGGTGACGTTCTTGAACCGTCTACGCTTCGCCCCTGGTTCATGGACCACGGTTTTGTGGAACAGCCTGTGGTTAGCGGGGTTGGGGAGTTCTCGGTTCGCGGTTGTATCGTTGACGTAAACTGCCTGCTTTACCCGCACCCGATCCGAATTGAATTCTTTGGCGACGAAATCGAATCCATTAGAAGTTTTGATATTTTCAGCCAGCGTTCTGTGGAGCAGATGAAACAAGTTCAGCTGTACCCCATGGGCGAATTTACCGTTCCCGAAAAGGAACTGTCTCGCTATAATGGCGAACAGGAAGGGCTCTGGTGGCACCGCGGTCGCTATGAACGTCTGGAAAGAAGTCTGCTGGATTACTTGCCGGGAGCCTCCCTGGTTTTCGAGGAACTTTCCCTGCTTTCGGAACAGGCTTCCAAGACTTATTATGCTTACGAGGCCGCCTACCATGAAGTGCGTCTGGTGGATGAAGAAGCCTGCGCTCCCAGCGATTTGATTTACAAGATCGGCGAACTTTCCCGCGGCTTTGTGGGGCGCGCCTCCATGGACATGACCCGCGTCAAGGTGGATGACTGCAACTGGTTCGATCTTCATTGTAAGCCTCAGGATTTTTCATCTCACGGAACCGAACAGGTGGAACGTGAAATTGAGGAATTCACTGCGGCGGGCGGCACCGTTTATGTTGTGGCCCCCACCCAGGGGGGCCTAAACCGTTTGCGTCTTGTTTTTGGCAATTACCCCATCGAAGAATATATCCTGGGCAATATGACCGAAGGTTTCTGGCTTGAAGAAGACAAGGTCGCCTTCTTGACGGAAACTCGAATTTTCAATCGTCATTCCAATAAGGTCCGCAAAAGGAAAATCGCTGGCTCTGTTTCGGGTGCGTTAATGGTGGAATCCCTGAACCGCGGGGATTTCGTAGCCCACGAAGATCATGGGGTTGGCCGTTATTTGGGCCTTGTCCGTGTAGAAGTGAACGGCGGCATGGTGGACTGCGCCTTGCTGGAATATGCCGGCGGCGACAAGCTGAAATTCCCTGTGGCGGACCTTCAAAAAATTGAGCGTCTCGATAACGGCGAAAACGAACCGAAGCTAGATAAGCTGGGCGGCAAGAGCTGGGAAAATGTCAAGAAGCGTGTCAAGCAGAAGGTCATCCAGATTGCCCGCGAACTGGTGGAACTTTACGCCAAGCGCGAACTGATCGATGGTTTTGAGTTCCCGCCTGATGATAGTCTGCAGCGTGAATTTGAAGACGCCTTTGAATACGATCCCACACCCGACCAGGTGAAGGCAACCGCCGATATCAAGAGGGATATGGAAAGCCATAAGCCTATGGACCGCCTGATTTGCGGTGACGTTGGCTTTGGAAAAACTGAGGTGGCCATGCGCGCCGCCTGCAAGAGTATCGCCAGCAAGAAGCAAGTTGCCGTTCTTGTTCCCACCACCATTTTGGCGGCCCAGCATTATGAAAATTTCATGGATCGTTTTGCGGGTTTCGGCGCCAACATCGCTTTGGTGAACCGCTACAAGACCACCAAGGAAAAGAAGGAAATTTTCAAGCAGGTGGCCGAAGGGAAGGTGGATATTCTGATCGGAACACACGCCTTGCTTTCTGAAAAGAATCAGTTCCACGACTTGGGACTTTTGATTATTGACGAAGAACAGAAGTTTGGCGTAAAGCAGAAGGAAAAACTCCGCGAGATGCGTCTGGCGGTGGACACCTTGAGCATGAGTGCCACGCCCATTCCCCGTTCCCTGCATTTGAGCATGACCGGCGTCCGCGATATTTCCTTGATCAATACGCCGCCGGTAAATCGCCTGCCTGTTGAAACCAAGTTGCTGAAGCGTGACGATGAAGTCATCAAGAACGCCATTGTAGACGAACTGGCCCGTGGCGGTCAGGTGTTTATCGTGAATGACCGCGTGCAGAACATTTACGATTTGGCCGACGAAATTCAGGAACTGGTTCCTAATGCGGTAATCGGTGTGGCTCACGGTCAGATGGACGATCGCGATCTGGAAAATTCCATGGACGCGTTCCTGTCTCGAAAGTTTGACGTTCTCGTAAGCACAAGCATTATCGAGTCGGGCCTGGACGTTCCTAACGCCAATACGATTATCATTATGAACGCCCATCATTTTGGCATCAGTCAGCTGTACCAGATGCGTGGGCGAGTGGGCCGCAGTAGCGTTCTTGCAAAGGCCTTGCTGGTGATTCCCGCCAAACATGAAATTTCTCCGGAATCCATGCGCCGCCTGAAGGCTCTGGAACAGTTTACGGACTTGGGCAGCGGCTACCAGCTGGCTATGCGCGACCTTGAAATCCGCGGTGCGGGCAACTTGCTAGGCCAGGAACAGCACGGCTTTATTGCCGAAGTTGGCTTTGAAACTTATGTGCGCCTGGTGAAGGAAGCGGTAGAAATGCTCCGCGGCGGTCCGCTGGAAAAGCCCATCCAGACTCGCGTGGAATTGGGTGTGGACGCCTACCTGCCCGAAGACTACATTCAGGATGGCCTTACCCGAATTTCGCTGTACCAGAGGATTTCCCGTGCGGCAAAGCCCAGCGATCTGGAAGCCATTGGCCAGGAACTGAACGACCGTTTTGGCCCTGTTCCCGAAGCGGCCAAGATGCTTTTGCTTGTGTCTGAAATTGGCCTGCATGCGGGCCGCCTGAAGATCCAGGGCTTGCAACAGAAGAAGGGGCTGCTTGCGGCCACCTTCGTGGAATCGCCCCCGGTTGGCCCCCGCGTGTTGAGCGAAATGTACGCCAACGCGTTGTTCCCCATGCGCATTATGGGCGGTTCACCCTTGCAGGTGGTGATTGAACTTGGCCGCGGCAAGGCGTCGGAACTGGCGGAAAACGCCTTGAAGCAGTTCAAGGCTTTTGATAAAATTTCGGTTTAACGGCGTGAGAGCCCCCGAAATTGCGATTTTTACTAACCAAACTCCGTTTTTTGGTGTAATTGGTTAGTAGTTTTTCATAAAAAAAATCCGTTCCGGGATAATTTGTGTTTTATTTTACTAACTAAATCTCTATTTTAAAGGAGTTTGGTCCGTAATCAAGACTCGCTACCCATAAAAAAGAGACATACAAATTAAAATTTTACTGCCTAATTGGCCATTTGGCACCCGTTTGGTTAGTAAACCTGCGAAAACAGCCCATGAATTCGCTCCAAGCACTCCTGAATTCGGGAGGCAACGGCGGCTGAGGTGGAACAATCCGACGCTGATTCGCCTTTGGGGGTGTCTGAGCCATTTCGGGGTGGCACGTCTGCGCCGTTTGGAGTGTTTGCGTCGTTCGGTGAGAAACTTTCGTCGGCGTCGGTTTCAAAGCGGACTTGTTCCCGAGGGATTAGACCCATTGCGGCTGCCGTTGATTTTTTGCGGAAGGAGTCGGCGTGCAGCGAAAAGAGGGCCCGTGTACCCAGCTGTTGCAGTGTCGCCTTGATAATGCCAGCGTCCCCGCCGAAGCGGTGGAAAATGACCTGAGGGACCGGGGCGGTTTCCCGTTGGCAGCATTCCACGTCTGCGATCATTTTCAATATCCTGCTGTAATCTCCGACGCAGTGAACCTGAATGGGGCGGTTTAATTCCTGCGCCCACTTTACCTGTCTTTTAAAAATTAGCTCTTGAACTCCTGCGGACTCATATCCTTCAAAACGCTTGTCTAGCCCGCATTCGCCAACGGCATAATCGCCGCTACGGAGAATCTGTTCTAGGCGGTTCATTTCTGATTCGCTCACTTGGGCGGCGGCCATGGGGTGTACACCGAAGGCTTGTGTCCATTTCGTTGCGGACTGGGCGTGCTGAACGTCAGTGATTTTCATCAGTTCCATCGATTTTTCCCATTCCCAGGGCTCGCAAGCCACGTTGTTGAATCCGCAATCGGCTTGTAAGAGGGCTTTGGCCACATCGGCGGAGTGGGGGAGTCGTGACAAATGGAGGTGAAAATCGAACATGTGTCAAAATATAGACTTGCTAGGTCTAAAAAATGCCTTTTTTTTGCTCAAATTCTGTAAAAAAGGGTTGTTTTTCCAAACGAAAAAGCCTAATTTAGGGCTATAAGTTTTATCAATCCTCAAAAAAGGAGTTTCTAATGCGTGATTTGCTGGAAAAGGCTCTGAATAAGGGTCTGTCTGTTTCTTTTTCTAATGAAGGTGGTTTCACTATCATTCGCATTGCCAAGGGTAGCGAAGTTGTTGCTAGCTGCAGCCTGGGTGTTGCTGACTTCCGCACCAGCGTCGAAGATTCCCTCCAGTCTCTCATGATGGATCTGGATCGCAAGGGTCTCTAATTTAAAGTCAAATTTTTTGCGAGCGCTCGGCTTAAGCCGGGCGTTTTTTTTGTTTGGGTTTATATGTGGGAAGGAACGTTTAACCTTGGGAATAAAAAAAGTGCCTGGCGCTAAACCAGACACTTTTTCAGAGAAATTCTCTAATGTGATTAGTTGATGCGGCCAACCAGGTTGCCAGACAGCATGTAGTCCTTGGTAGAACCGTAGCTGTGGAAACCAGCAGAGAGGCTGAAGCGGTCGGTGAATGCCTTTTCCAGGTAGATTGCACCGAGAACGTCCTTCACATGCTTCTGCTTGTCGCTAACACCGAATTCCTTGTGTTCGTTACGGTCAGCAACGTATTCGGCTTCGACGATGATGCGGTCTACAACCTTGGTGTAGAAGGTAACACCGCCGGTAACCGGGATAACCAGGTCGTCGGAAACGTCCATGAGGGCGCCTTCAGCGAAGATGTCCATGGTGTTGGAGACAACCGGCAGGTTGAACTTGGCGGAAACGTTGTGCTTGATGTCTGCATCGGCGTCGTAGATGGCGTCGAAGAGGTTGCTGCGGTAAGCCAGCTGAACCTTCAGCTTTTCAAGACCTTCGAGGCCGTGGAAGTTGAATGCAGCACGGATGTCGCCTCTGTCCAGATTTTCAGACTTGCTGATGAGAGACAGGTACAGGTCCATGTTGTCGCTCGGGGTGAAGCCGAACTGCAACTGGTTTTCGGAAGCCTGAGTGGAGAGGAAGCCGTTTACGTAACCATCGATGTAGCCACCGAAGTAGTCACCGCTCTTGTCAGTGTTGTCCCAACGACCCACCTTGAAGGTGAAGTAGTCGGTGCCCTGCATTGCCCATGCTTCGTCCAGGGAGAAGTAGTCGGCTGCTGCAGTTTCTGCGGAGCTGTTACGGATCTGTTCCTTCTTGACCTTCTTGTCGACGTTGTCGTCGGAGGACTTCAGGTCGCCGGGGTAGAATGCGAGGCCGATCTTGCCCTTGAAGTCTTCGGTTTCAGCGAGGACTGCAAAGTTAGCTTCTCCGTTCCAGGTTTCCAGGTTGTCGCTATACTTGTCGTTTTCGGAAGACCAGAATACCTTGCCTGCTTCCAATTCGAAGTCAGCGTTGATGTCGAAGTTGATCTGGTTAACAGACATCACTGCGTTTTCGATCATCTTTTTCTTTTTGCGCTTCTTCTTCTTGGGCTGAGCCTGTTCAGCAGCGGGAGCGGCTGCAACTTCGGCTGCAGGTGCTGCTTCGACGGCAGGTTCTGCGGCAGGAGCTTCGGCGGCCTTTACTTCTTCGGCCTTGGCTTCTTCTGCGGCAACAGCTTCTGCTGCGGGTGCTTCAGCGGCAGCGGCTTCGACGGCGGGTGCCTGTTCGGCAGCGGCTTCGGCGGGAGCTTCGGCAGCCTTCACTTCTTCAGCGGGGGCGGCAGCGGCTTCAGCAGGAGCTGCTTCGGCAGGGGCGGCGACTTCGGCTGCAGGTGCTGCCTTTTCGGCGGCGGGAGCAGCGGGAGCGGCGGCCGGGGCTGCTACTTCAGCTGCAGCGGGAGCAGCGGCAGGAGCAGCTGCTTCGGTAGCAGCAGGAGCGGCCTTTTCGGCAGCGGGGGCAGCAGGCTGGGCAGCGGGAGCTGCAGCGGCGGGAGCGGCAGCAGGTGCTGCAGCGGGTGCAGATGCTTCAGGTGCAGCAAAAACAGCTGCAGCCATGATGCAAGAGGCTAAAAACATTTTCTTCATAGAGGGAACTCCTTTCACTAATTCCACGTTCAAATTTTAGTAAAAAATTTTGGCAGTATGGTAAAAAAAACTTTCCTTAGGGGTTTTTACTTTCATTTATCATTTAAAATGGCTAACTTTACGCTTCAAAAGAGGTGAATTTTGAAGAGATCTATCATTTTTGCATTGTTTTTTGCCGTTGCATTCGGTTTTTCACAAGAAACTCTGTCCGTTTATAAAAAGGTTGGCGGTACCGTAGACGAAAGTACCCCCGCAGCAACCCTCCAGCTTAATGACTGGATCAAGGAACTGCCCATTCCCCAGGATTCCGTAAAAAAGACCAAGATTGTCAAGGAAAAGGTGGAAGTCAAGGACAAGAAGGGCAATGTCAAGAAAGACAAGAAGGGACGCCCCAAGATGAAGACCGTCAAGAAGAAGGTGGTCTATTATGAAAAGGTAACTCCCTCTGAACCGCCCCGTTTCGTTCCCATCGATTGTAAGTATGGTGCCCTCTGGGTCAAGCGCGCCGACCTGGCCCGTTTCCAGCAGGCAGCCCAGGACCTGAGTGGCGAGTACGCCTCCGCAACCGGTCGCGTTGTCCTCAAGAAGTCTCCTACGAACCCCAGACAGTTTACCTTTATCATCCAGAATGGCCCCGAATCTGGTCGTGCCGAACTGGAAGCCAGCAATGTGGAAATGCGCGAAGCCGGCGGCCAGGGTCGCATGACCTATAGCGAAGAAGGCTGCACCGTTGACCTGGCAATCGCCAACCGTCGAGTGAAGGTGGCTCAACGTGGCTGCTCCGAATACAACGTGGGCAACTACACTCTCGAAGGCGAATACAACGACTTCAGGGGCATCCGTCGCGTGGTCGAAACCTTCAACATGCCCGAACAGGCTTTCACCTACAAGTACTTCAAGTGGTGCGACAGCGGCTTTGATTCCTGCAAGGAAGAAAAGGATGAAAATGGAAAGGTGACCATCACCTGGAGTAAGGGCGGCAACGGCTTTATCGAACGTAAGGCTGGCGAAGAAGTTCATACCTATCGTCCCTTCGAACACGTGATTCCCCACAAGCGCGACTACTTCAAGGGTGAAAAGCCCGTGGCCATCAAGACCAAGCGCACCGATATTAGCGGTGAATGGTGGATCTGGTACTTCTACCCCAAGGCTGAACGATTCAGGATGGTTCGTGCCGGCATGCGTGAAGACATCGCCCAGATGGAAATCTACGAGTAATTACAGCAGGTCAGACACTCTAACTTTATGAACAAGGTTATAGAACAGTCCCGCATTCTATTTCTGGATACAAGCGCAGTTGTCCGCCTGCTCCAGATGCATCCGGACTTCTATCCTGTCGTTTCGTCGGTGCTGGACTATGCTTACGAAAAGAACATCACGATTCTGACTTCTAGCGTCACCCTGTTCGAACTTTCCCGCAAGGCCTGTGTGGCAGGGGAGGGCGTTCTTGCCCGCCAGTACCGTGAGTTCTTTGAACATTCCCAGAACGTTAAACTCTGTGACGTGAATGGCGAAATCGCGGTGAAGGCTGCAGAACTTTTTGCATCTGCCAATCGTACAAACCACAAACTTTCCGAAGAAGATTCCCTGCGACTGGCCACGGCATTCGTGAACGGAGCGGATTGCATCCTTACCGAGAATGTGAACTTTGCGAACTCTACGGATATACCCGTGGTAACGCTGGAAGAAGTTTTATAATTATATTTGCGCCCGACAAAAGAAGGACTCGATATGGCAAATGAATATAAGATGCAAATGAACCTGACGTCTCGTCTGGACAAGTATTCCCTGAAGCTGCAGCAGCTCATGGTGAAGTCTAAGTTCACCCTCAAGGCTATGGAATACGGCGCAACCCACGGCATGCTCCGCGACCTGATCAAGTACGGTGTCGAAATTGATGGTGCATTCAACAGCGTTGGTGACTTCTGCTTTTCTAAGACCACCTTGCCTCTGGAAGAATACGCCCTGGACATGACTGTTCAGTTTGATGCAGTGACTCTCAATGCCCGCCTGATGAGCATCAACATCTCTACCAAGCGCGTTAAGGATGGCAACACCGAAACGGAATATTCCTTCAACTTCGAAAAGGATGCAGACAAGGATGACTTCGACCTGGTAATCCCTTACTTCAAGGTCAAGGAAGCCGAAGAAGAAGACGATCCCAACAAGGTTGAAATGGGCGGCCTCCAGGATCTGGTCTCTGAATTGGAAGGCGGTGGAAAGGGCAAGTTCAAGAAAAAGAAGAAGCGCCCCTTTATCTACTACGATACATACTTCACCATTGAGTAATTTTGAATTGAGCCGCACTTTGTTAGTGTGGCTTTTTTCTACATTTTCTCTTGTAAATTTACTGGAGTTAATATGCCTAACTACTCTACCGTTATCGGTCTCGAAATCCATTGCCAGCTCGCTACCAAGACGAAGATGTTCTGCGGTTGCGAAATAGAAGTGAACACTACTCCTAATAAGCACGTTTGCCCGGTTTGCCTGGGTATGCCCGGTGCCATGCCGGTTCCCAACAAGCAGGCTGTGGAATACGCTATCCGCTTGGGTCTCGCTCTCAACTGCGAAATCGACCTGAACGCTATGTGGACTCGTAAGAACTACTTCTATCCGGACCTTCCTAAGGGCTATCAGATTACCCAGACTGGTGGTCTTCCGGTGTACGACCACCCGATTTGCAAGAACGGCTGGCTGGAAATCATCAAGGCCGACGGTACCAAGAAGCGCGTGGGCATTACCCGTATCCATATGGAAGAAGATGCCGGTAAGCTGATCCACGACATGAGCCCCACCGACTCTCACTTCGACGCAAATCGCTGCGGTACTCCGCTTTGCGAAATCGTTACTGAACCGGATATCCGTAGCCCGGAAGAAGCCGTGCTGGTCCTCAAGAAGATCAAGCAGACTTTGGAATACACCCGCGTCTCCAATGCCAACATGGAAAACGGCAACATGCGCTGCGACGGTAACATTTCCCTCCGCGCTTCCGAAGACGCACCTTTCGGCACCCGTGCAGAAATCAAGAACTTGAACAGCTTCACCAACCTTGAAAAGGCTTTGAACGCTGAATACTACCTGCAGTCCGCCACTTTGGACGCTGGCAAGGAAGTGGAACAGTGCACCAAGCGTTACGACCCCAACGCCGACAAGACTATCGTTATCCGCAGTAAGGAAGACGCTCACGACTATAAGTACTTCCCGGAACCGGACATGGTACGCCTCGTTACCGATCCTGCCTTCGTGGAAGAAATCCGTCGCACCCTTCCGGAACTGCCGGATGCACGTCGCGCCCGCTTCATGAATGACCTTGGCGTGTCTGAATACGATGCACAGGTTCTGACCGACGACCGCGACATCAGCGACTGGTTCGATACCGCATCCAAGAACTGCAAGAACGGTAAGGTTCTCGCTAACTGGGTCATCACCGAACTTCTGGCAAAGATGAAGGATCTGGAAGGTGGCCTCGCTGACCTGAAGATCAAGCCGGAACAGCTCTGCGCTCTGGTGAACCTGATCGAAGACAAGACCATCAACGGTAAGATTGCAAAGACCGTCTTCGCCGACATGTTCGAAACCGGCAAGGATCCTGCAGACATCGTTAAGGAAAAGGGTCTGGTCCAGGTGGCTGATACTGGCGCTATCGAAGCTATCGTTCGCGAAGTCTGTGCCGCCAACGCAGCCCAGTTCGCCGAATTCAAGGCTGGTAAGGTTGCACTGAAGGGCTTCCTTGTGGGTATGACCATGCGCAAGTCTGGCGGTAAGGCCAACCCGGGTATGGTGAACGAAATTCTCGACAAGCTGGCTCAGGAATAATCGGCCTAATCGCCACCCTTCGCTATGCTCAGGGCAGGCTCTGCTTCGCAAGTTGCTATGGCATTGAATCGTGTGTTTGCAATATTCGCATTTGCAATCGCCTGCGTCGCACTGACGCCGGCGGTTTCGTCTGCCGCCGACAAGCTGGACCAGTATGATTCCGCCTATGTCAATACCCTAAATATGACGGATGCTGAAATTGCCGAACTCTATGGTATTGATAGTACAAAGCTGGCGGAAGGTCCGACCTTGCAGGAACTGAACGAAGAGAACCCTAGCTATGTCAAACGCGAGTACGACCATAAACAGCAGGTCATAGTTGGTAGTGTCGTTATGTTGTGCGTAGCTATCGCCATGGTGCTGATGAACAATTATAATCCTAAAAGATGAAAGGTTATAGGAGAAAGGATAAAGGCGAGGTTAGGCGCTTCGCGCATAATTAAGAACGGCGAAGCCGTGTAGCTATAATCTTTAAACTATAATCTTTAACCTATAACCTTATTTGAGGTACAATATGTCTTATACAGATGAAGCAAAAGAAAACTTCAAGGCTCTCACCAAGAATCCGTATCCCGGTCGTGGTATCGTTCTCGGCACCAGCCCCGATGGCAAGTCCTTCGTTCAGGTTTACTGGATCATGGGCCGCAGCGTCAACAGCCGTAACCGCGTTTTCGAAATGGAAGCTAAGACCGGCTTCATGAAGACCAAGGCTTTCGATGAATCCAAGCTCACCGACCCGCACCTCATCATCTACTATCCGGCTCGCCACACTGCTGATGTTCAGATCATCACCAACGGTGACCAGACTGATACTATCTATGACGCCATCAAGCTGGGCGGCACTTTCGAAAGCGCTCTGGCTACCCGTCAGTACGAAGACGACGCTCCCAACTTCACTCCGCGTATCTCCGGTATTCATTACAAGAATGCCCAGCCGGCTCTCTACAAGCTTTCCATCCTGAAGTCTCGCAACAACTGCGAAGACGCTGGCTGCGAACGCGCTACTTTCGAATTCGAAAAGGCTCTCCCGGGTCTCGGCCACTTCATCAGCACCTACGTGACTGACGGCAAGCCCATTCCTTCCTTCGAAGGTTCCCCGAAGCTCATGCCCATCTTCGACACCGCCGAAGAAAACCTGAAGAAGTACTGGAACGCCCTGGACAAGGACAACAAGGTTTCCCTGATGGTCAAGGTCATCGACCGCAAGACCTTCAAGGCTAAGACTTTGATCGTCAACAAAAACAAGTAAACTTGTTTTTGTCTAGATCAAAGTCAATTATGAATTACGATGTATGAATTATGAGACTTAGTTAGGCGGCTTCTCCGCGACTATTATTCTCGTAATTCGTACTTAATAATTCGTAATTGGAAATGTTGTTGAAAAATGAAGGCCCCTTTTGGGGGCCTTTGTTTTTGTGGAATTGTTTCGCTATTTTTCAACAACATTTCCTAAAATGTGGTGGATTTTCTTTTTGTCGTAATATTCCGACGGATTGCTGATGCTGTAGAAAATCTGCTCTACCAACGCTTCGGTATTGAAGTCATAAGAGGGGAGTCGCAATAGGTAGCTTTCGATGGAATTGTCGAACCCCACCAAAACGGGACCGTATTCCGGCTGTTCCAATTTGATGTCGCCATCGTCATTCATTTCGATAAAGATGCCGGCCACTTCGTCGTTGACGCAAACCCAGGGAATGTTCGGCTTGCCTTGGCGGTCAGCGATTGCGCGCTGGGCCATAGACTTCAGTTTATCCTTTTCCAGGTTGCGGGCGTATGTTTCGACAGAATGCTTTTCCACATTCTTTCTGGCAATTTCCTTATAGTCCCAGGGACTTGCAAATTCATCGTCTGCGTAGGGGTGTACCTGCAGGCCCGAAGTCAACAGCCCCATAAGGCGATCCTTGGACCAGGAACTATTATGGTAGGGCGAAAAGTAGTTGATTTCCTTGACGCCCTGGCTCATCAGGTAGCGGCCTGTTTCCTGACCGGGATTTTCTCCGAAGGTGGAGTTGAAGAAGGTCCAGTTCAACTTTCGCAAGAATGTTTTGGGGACTGCTTCTTCGGGATGCTCCCACCAGACGGCCACGGGATACTTGGCGTCGGCAAAAAAGTTTAACAGGGGCTGGAATCGCTGCACCAGCAGAGTGGACAGGACGGCTCCCACAGCGTTGGGATAGTCTGAAAGTCTGCGTTCCTTTCCGCTACGGTCTACGATCTTGCCTGTTTCATCATTAATGCCTAATAAAGATAGCTTGTACCGTTCTGCGCCGGCCTTTCTATATACTAGACGCAAAAAATCCAGTTCGCGTTCACTTTCTGGCGTAAAACCGCCCCAACTGTTGCATCGAGTTACAAAAATCACTTCGCTGAGGGGGGAAGTTTCGTTTACAACCCTGTTTTGGGCAAAGAAATATTGTCTGCCGGACTTGTTCAGGACTCCCTGGGAAACCTTTCCATCCAGGAATTTGCGCAAGGTGTTCTGGGCTACGTTGTAACGCAGGGCCAGTTCCTTGGACTGGGGGAGGGACTTAGACGGCTTGAGGAGTCCGCGCTCGAAATCGCGGTCAAAAGCTTTTGCCAGACGTTCGGCCACAGTTTCGTGAACCATGGGTATATTCTGGCTGATCAGTTCCTTTCCCCAGAAGCACCCCTTTCCTTGAATTTTGCAGATTTTTCCTTCTTCCGTCAGTTCTTTCAGGGCGGACTGTACCGTACCCGAAGACGTGTTATAATGCTTCATCACATCTCTGATAGAAGGGAGGCGGTCTCCATCTTTATGGGGAGTATCCAATAAAATTTGCTTAATCCGGTTCTTCACGGACTACAAAATAAAAAAAGTCTGTACAATATTGCTACTGTACAGGCTTTGTTGTTTGGGGTTGGAGTCTTTTTTAGAGCTTGAAGTCTACGCGGTAGCGGGCTGCGTTAGCCTTGTTCACCATTTCGCCCTTGGCGTTGAAGGTGCCGCGAGAATTCTGGAGCTTTGCTGCAGGAGTGAGCTTCTTGATGGAAGACGGATCTTCAGAAGCGCTAGAAGCCGGATCGGCGGAAGCGCTAGAGGAAGGATCCTGGCTTGCAGAGCTTGTAACGGGGCTGGGTTCTGTATCCTGGGGAACCACGCCGTTGAAGCTTTCCTGACCCTTCTTGGTGAGGGCGAGGATCATCATGCCGTCCTGTGCGTAAATGTTCTTGGAGCTGATGTAGACTCGGTTGCCGTCAAAGGTCCAGTTACCCTTGAGCCAGCGGGAAGAGTCGAAAGAATCGAAGTTATCAACCCAGTCCAGAGTGAAGTCGGAACCGTTTTCGCCCTGACCCGGAGTGTACTTGTAAACCTTGACCCAGTTGATGAACTGGTAAACGGGGAGGATGGAATCGTCCCACGGGCCAACCCAACCTGCATCGGTATGGGACCAGAGGTTGAAGCGGAGACCCTGGGGCTTCTTCTTCAGGTCTACGACCTGATCTGCACCCTTGCTGTTCAGTTCGCCAGCCTTGGTTCTGCGGACTTCAACACCATCAATAATCCAGGCCACGTAGTCCGGAGTCCATTCCATGACGTAGGTATGGAAGGCGGTGTTCACGGCGGGGCTCATGGGATGAAGCTTTTCGCTGTACTGCTTTCTGTCGGCGCAGCCATCGGCAGGACCGTAACCGGTAATGATGTTGGACTGGAATTCATTGGGGTTCTTGCCCAGAATTTCGATATCCACTTCGACCCAGGGTTCGTCGCAGCCAATGTAAGAATCGTTGTGGTAGAGGAACATGGAACTGACGGTGCCGGAACCGGCTGCCATCTGCATACGGGCTTCGAAACGACCGTATTCGTAGGTGTCCCTAGTGTAAAGTTCGGCGCCAGAGTAGTCCCTGTCGTTGGTTTGTGCGGAAACTGCTGCTGCAGCCATTGCCAAGAGAGAGAGAGATTTTTTCAGGTTCATTTTGACTCCTTTTCTACACCGGAATCAAACATATAAACTGTCTAACTTTATAACAAGTTTAACGAGTGTTAATTTCTCAGCACTGTATCGATTGATGGGTTGTCTGGCAACAAAAAAAGGTAGCCTTCTCCCAATTGGAAGGCTACCTCTCTTTGTCCCCCAAGTGATAATGCTCTCCTATAAGAGGTGTCGGACAGAGAGCGTTTCTCCTTCTTAGGTATTCATAAAATAATAAGTTGGTATGATTAAAGCCATAGCCCATATGGGCTATATAAATGAAAAAAGGCAGGGTAAACTGCCGTTTTTTCGTGATTTTAGTCAAAAATGTTTTGGATCGCCTCTAGGAGAATCTGCTTGAGGTTGGGAGATACTCCTCCGATAAAACGCTCCAAGTCATTTCTTGTAAAGTTTGGATGGTATTCGTAGAATATCTTCACCTGTTTCTTTACTTCGTCCAAATTCCCATTCTTGTTGTTGCAGGCAATTACAAAAAGCCTTGCAAAGGGGATTTCGGGGTGGAACATCAGTACTTGCCTAGAAACTTTTTCGCAGAAATCGTAATTCCCCTGGAGGAAATAGATCATGGCCTTGGCTACGAATTGGAATGGCTGGTCCATACCGTTGGGGACAAGGCGGGCAATTTCATCAAGCTGCTTTAAGGCGTCTTCTTCGCGGCCCATGAGCATATACAGCTGGACCAGCAGGCGGCGGCACATGACGTTCAGCGGGTTGGACAGCAGGATGCCCTCGAAGTAGACGATAGCTTCGTTCTTCTTGCCCAACAGGATATTGTAAAGGGCCATGGTGAACATGGAATAGGCCGATGAGGGGTTGTTGCGCATGGTATCGCAAGCCAGTTCCCCAATTTTCTTGACGTATTCCTCTCCGTTTACCCAGTTTTCGGAAATTCCCAGGTAGTAGATTGATGCCTGACTGCACAGGACGTAGTTTCTGATGTCTCCTTCCACCGTGAGGGACTGAAGCATCGACATGCACTTTTCGAAACAGTCCCTGCTGCGGTTTTCACTCTTTATGATGGAGTATGACGTGGCGTACCACCAGGCGGGGGAGGCATTGGAGTTTTGTTCGAGAACCTTGGCTGCAGAAATGATCATGTTGCGGAACAGCACGATTGAATACTGGTCTGCGTAAAGATCAATTGCGCTTGCGTCATCCAGTTTAAGGTTCTGTGACCAGATAATAGCCTTGTTGTTGCCCTGGAGCAGTGAAATAAATGCCTGGTTGCCGTCTTGGGAAGCCGAAATTTTAATTTGATAGGTTGAATCCTGTACAATTTCGTCTGACAATCCGGTATTGATTAGGAACAGGCGGTATTCCTGGAAGTTTTCTACGATGCCGTGGAACAGTTCATAGACAAGGGGATGGTCCTTTATGTCGCTGTCGTGGATGACGCGAATGCGGACTTCATCGGAATTAACCCAGTTTTTGGCCGTTTCTGCGACTGCGGCTACTGCTTCCGTACGGTTTGAAACTTCTAGCGTCTTGTAGATGTTGGCCAGGTGGATTTTGACGGTGTTTTCTGAAATATTCAAGGCACGACAAATCTCGGCGTTTGTCAACCCCTTGCGCAGCAGGTCGAGAACTTCGAGCTGCCGGTTAGTCAATCCCTGTACTTTACACCTCTCGGACATCGTGCCAAATTTAGTCTATCGTTGACATAAAAATTGAATTTTTTCGGGAATGTTACAAAAAAAACATAAATATTTTGAAATTTGGGAGGGATGCTCCCTAAAAACGAAAAACGCCTGCGTTGAATATTGCGCAGGCGTTAAAATTTTTTTTGTGCGGTTAGTAGAGCAACTTGGAGGTTACGAGGATGTTGTCGAAACTTCCAGAAGTGTAGGCACTGCCTTCTCCGTCAGAAGTACAGCAGTAACTTTTATAGCCCACCAGGATTGAATTGCCATAGGCGGCATAGTATGTTCCTCTTGTAGAGGGTGTGTAGACCGTGGTGGTGGCGGTTTCGCCAATCAGTTCCCCATTGACATACAGGGAAATGGAGGTGCCGTCCCACTGGGCGGCTATCTTGTTCCAGCCTTCCTTGAAGGTGTACTTACCGCTAACCTTGATATAGCTGTCAGGCAAATTCTTGTAGAATACCAACTGATCGTTGACTTTCAGGATGGTCATTCGGCTTTCGTCGGTTCCGACCAGGGCTGCCTTGTACATGGATTCGAACTGTTCGCCGGGCTTGAATGAAAATTCAAAAGTACCCCGGGGAATTTTTTCGTCTAAGGCCGCCAATACGATTTTTTGCCCGTATTCCAGGCTTGCCGCCATACCGCTTTCGCCTTCAATGAGTGTGACTCCGTAGTTCTTTCCGCTGTCGAAGTCTTCAAAGAAGATGATGTCGTCATCGGAATTTTCGCTGCTGGAGGATTCTTCGACGATTACATCTTCGCTGCTGGAGGATTCCTCGATGATCACTTTTTCACTGCTAGAGGAATCCTCGACGATCACTTCTTCGCTGCTGGAAGATTCTTCGATGATCACTTCTTCGCTGCTGGAGGAAATTTCTTCATCCTTGTCTTCTATGGAACCTTCGTTCTTGTAGCGGGGGATGATGGAAATGCGAATCTGGTCGTATGCGCCGCTGGTTGTCAGGGGGCTATACATACCGGGTCCTTCCATGCAGCAGGAACTCTTGTAACCGGCGACTAGCAAGTTGCCGAAAGGCTTACCGCGGTTAGAGGGCTTGTAGCCTTCTGTATGGGCAATCTTTGCCACCAGCTCGTCGTTCATCCAGACGCTCAGGTAGCCGTCACCCCACTGGCCGGCGATCTTGTTCCAGCCTTTCTTGAATTTGGCGGGACCCATGACGTAATAATGCTTGTCGGCGTGATTTTTCTGGAATACGAGCAGGTTGTTCATGACGAAGAAGTGGATGCGTGCTTCGTCGTTACCCAGGAGGGTTCTGTCCAGGTTGAAGAAATCTTCTGCTGGCTTGAACCAGAATTCGATGGTGCCCTTGGACATTTCGTCGACCATGTTAATGGTGAGGGGAGCGACTTCACCGGATGCGAGGGCGACGCCCTTGCCGCAGACGCCGTCTACAAGGGTTCCTTCTCTATAAATGCCTTCCATTTCATCGAGAAGCAGAGTGTATTCGTCGATGTGGAGGCTGTTCTTGCAATTTAAATTAGTCTGGATGGATGTTTCACCGGTATGGAGTACACCATTGCTTTCAAAATATTCGCTGACACCATCCGTTTCCAACTGTTTCCAGAGGGCGCTGGGAGTTGCGACGAATGTTTGGCTGGGTTGACTATTGTTGGCGATAGAATCGTTTACGTCGGAGCAGGCCATAAGGCTCAATGCTGCGGCGACCGGTACTAGGAACTTCTTCATTCTTTACTCCAATCCAAATGAGTTCTGTTGTCCTGTTGGGAAATTCATGTCATCCGCCGTAAAATATACATAAAACTTACACTCTAAAAAAAGGGTGGAAAGTGTTAAAAGGGCTACGTGCTGAAATATGATGACATTAATCACGGAAATATTTGATTTTTTATGAATTGAATTGAAAACTACGACTTGCTTTTTTGAGCACTAGTTATTATATTAAATGGTGTACAAAAGTGCATTTGTTTTTTGCGGGCAATTATAATGGACGTAAGGGAAAAGTTGAACATTTTGGCGGATGCGGCGAAATACGATGTTTCGTGTTCGTCTAGCGGTTCCAATAGGAACACTCCCAAGGGCGGGATGGGGAATGCCTGCCAGGCGGGTATTTGCCATACATGGGCGGCGGACGGCCGTTGCATTTCCCTTTTGAAGGTGTTAATGAGCAATGCCTGCAAGTATGATTGCGCCTATTGCGTCAACCGTCGTTCCAATGATATTCCCAGGGCGACTTTTACGCCTAAGGAATTGATCGACCTGACGCTGGAATTCTACAAACGTAACTATATCGAGGGCTTGTTCCTCAGTTCCGCCGTGGTGGGGAGCCCTGACGCTACCATGGAAATGCTCATCAAGGTGGCAAAGGAACTGAGGACTGTCCATCGTTTTGGCGGTTACATCCATCTAAAATCCATCCCGGGGGCTTCCGAAGCGTTACTGCACGAAGCGGGACTCTATGCTGACCGAAGTAGCGTGAATATTGAGATCCCGTCGGATAAGGCCCTGCAGTACCTGGCGCCCGAAAAGAATCATGCGTCGGTGTATCGCCCCATGAACTATCTGGCAGAGCGCAAACTGGAATACAATCCAGGGAAGGGCGTGTCCCGTTATAGCCCGAAGTTCCTGCCTGCGGGGCAGACGACCCAGATGATTGTGGGGGCGTCTGGCGAAACGGATTTTCAGATACTGACTTTGTCTAACGGTTTCTATATGCAACAGCAGATGAAACGCGTTTATTTTTCGGGCTACGTTCCTATCAATGCCGATAAGAGGTTGCCCGTTATAACCACCAAGCCGCCTCTGGTCCGTGAACATCGTCTGTACCAGGCTGACTGGCTTATGCGTTTCTACAAGTTTCAGTATAACGAGATTCTCGATGAGGCCCATCCTAATCTTGATCTGGACCTAGATCCGAAGGTGGCCTGGGCCTTGCGACATCCGGAAATGTTCCCTATCGACATTCAGACTGCGGACTACGAAATGCTTTTGCGGGTGCCGGGTATCGGAGTTAAATCCGCAAACCTTATTGCCAATGGCCGGAGGTTCTGTAAAATCCGTCTGGAACAGCTGAAGAAGATGGGGGTGGTCATGAAGCGGGCCAAGTACTTCATCTACCATCCGGATACGCCTGCCAGTTTACGCCGGCTTTACCCTGAGATGGTGCGCCCGTTGTTGGTGGGGCCGTCGCAGCCTCTGCAATTGAATATGTTCGACGCCCTGGACTCTAGGCCAGCGATGCTGCCAGCTCATGCGTAAGCTTATCTCTGAGTTTGTCTCTGTAAGCCTGCCCCAGTAAGCAAGTTTCAATGGGACTGTCTTGGAAAATCTGTTTTATGAACCTTTAACTTTTAGTGGCTAGATATAATGTCTCTTAATATTTCTTACGATTCGACTTTTGATGGATTCCTTAGTGTTGTGTTCGAAATCTACCGCCAGCGCCTGGTGGTGGGGAACATTACGCCTGACCGTAGGGCGGGGGAGGATGCGGACTTGTTTATGCAGCCTTTCTGGGTGGAAACGTCCGAAGATTCTGCCCGACGTCTGAAACGGGCCATTGTGAATGCCGCCAGCGAAGATGTGCTGTGGATGTTGGATGTGGTGTTCCGTTCCGAGGTGGAGGGCGTTGAAATGCAGATGCTCTCCTACCTGCGTAAGCTGTTTGCGGGCCTTGATCCGAATTATGGTAAGAATATTGCGTCGGCTGAAATGCTCCCGCTGTACAAGATTGCCCAGGCCGTCCGCCGAGAAATCGGCGACATGCGCGGCATGGTCCGTTTTTCTAAAACGGACGACGGCTGTTACTTTGCGGAAATTGAGCCGAAGTACGATATCGTGACGTTGTTGACGGACCATTTTCTGCGGCGTTTTGTGAACGAGCGCTGGGCAATTTACGATTCAAGGCGAAATTATGGTGTCTATTACGATGGGCGTTCTCCTCAGGAGGTTACCATTCCCAATTTGAAGGCCCTGAAGGCGGGCTTGCCGCCTGATGCCATAACCCAATTGTGGAAGGACTATTATAACGCCATATCTATCAAGGAACGCGAGAATCCGCGGTTGTTGCGGCGGTGCCTACCGGTGCATTATTGGAAGCATATGCCCGAAAGGGATTTTGCCAATCAACTTTCGGCTCATTCTCCACCGCAGGTTTCGTTGCCGTCGAACGTGGCCAAGGCGAATTCCCTGGCGCGTCTGGCTAGTTTTTGATTTGTTGAGCGAATTTCTCCGGATAATGGTATAATTTTTAACACAGAAGCCTATTTCAGTCAAATAATTGTATCTTTCTTTTGGATAAGAATTAATGGAGAAAATGCGTAATGACTATGGCGTCTGCAAAACCGGGATTTTTTGTACAGGATCGCTACCTTTACAGCAAAGACAACGAAAAGACTATCTTACGTGGCGTAAACCACATGTTCATCTGGACTGATCGCGAAGGAAAGACCATTCCTGAAATCGCGAAGACCGGTGCCAATTGTGTGCGCATTGTCTGGAACACCCGTGGCCGAGTGAGTGATTTGGATAATATCATTGGTCTCTGCATTGCCAACGGTATGATTCCCATTCCCGAAATTCATGATACCACCGGTAACTGGGAAAAACTCCCCGAAGCTTTGGATTACTGGCTCAGCGAAGAAATGATGCAGGTGATCGCCAACCACCAGCAGTACCTGATTATCAATGTCGGTAATGAACCTGGTGATGAGGTTGTGCCTGCCGAAGACTTCTTCCTGGCGTACAACACCATCGTTACCAAGATGCGTGCTGCCGGTATCCGCATTCCCATCATGATTGATGCTGATATGTGGGGCCAGAGCGAAAAGAACTTGCTGGAAGTGGGGCCGAGGCTTTTACAGGCTGATCCTGAACATAATTTGCTTTTCTCGATCCATATGTGGTGGCCTTCGGAACTTCATAATCCAGAAACTACAGGGTATGCAACCGTCGAAGACCGCGTCCGTGGAGTCCTTAAGGCTTCTGTCGACAAGAAGTTGCCCTTGGTTGTGGGTGAATTTGCTCCTGTTGCCGTAGGTGGCGCCAAGGAGATTCCCTATAAGCTGATTATGTCGGAAGCGGAACGTCTGGACATTGGCTGGTTGGCATGGAGCTGGGGCCCCGGTAACTTCGATAGCCCCGAAATGGATATGACGATCCATGGTTCTGTAAATACCCTGGTTGGCTGGGGTAAGGAAATCTGTCTGGATAGCCCCAACGGTATCCAGAATACCAGCATTATTCCCAATTTTATCCAGAACAAGGATTATGTGACTGGCTCCCTTTCTGTGGGGACGAACTTGATCCAGAATGGTGAGTTTTCTTCTGAAGAGGCTTTGTCTGGCTGGGTGACGGACTTCTGGGGCGGTAAGGCCGAGGTTTCTGTAAAGGATGGTGCCGCAAACTTCGTAATCAAGAAGGCTGGCAAGGAATCCTGGAATCTGCAGTTCAAGCAGCGCCTGTCTATGCGTCATGGCGTTACCTATGTTTTTAGCATGCGAGCCAAGGCCGACAAGCCCCGTACTCTCCATGTGAATATCAAGAAGGACTCTGACGAATATACGCCCTATGCAAATGGACGTATCCTGGACTTGAGTACCAGCTGGCAGAACTTTAGCTGGAAGTTTACCATGAAGGAAGAGTCTGACCCCGAAGCACTGCTGATTTTCGATATGGGTGGCGTTCCCACTTCCTGGAGCCTTGCTGATATCAGCCTAGTTCAGGCTCGTAGCGTGGCGGATCGTCTAAATCGATCATTCCAGCGCAATGTGCAGAAAAATTCCGGCTATTTCAATTCTCCCAACGTTCCTTGGGAACTGCACCTGTACTCTACCAAGGGTGAACTTCTTGAAGTTCTGGACCGTGGCAAGGGTGGCGAAGGTATGCGTCAGTATCCTAAGACCGAACGAGGTGGCATCCTTGTGGTCAAGGAAGTTAAGCTCGGATAGCGATTCCTGATACTAGGAAATTTTGAATGCGGATCCCGTCGGCGTGTGCTGGCGGGATTTCTTGTTGCGTTAGCGTTGTATTGTTTGCGTTGTATTGTTTGCGTTGTATTGTCTGCATTGTATGGTTTGCATTGTACCGTTAGCATTGTATCTTCGCTTTTGTATCATAGGTTTTTCTATCGCGATTTTGCCTAATTGGTTCTGAAGTTTTAACATCGTGTTGTGTATCACGTATTTTTGCAACATTTGTATCATAAAAATGCTTGAAATGTATGAAAACCTTAGATTGGTTCTTGTAATACGAAAAAAATAAGCTAATTTTGTATCATAAATATTTGAATCCTTTTGATACGAAACTATATTCATCATAACATGAAACAGGTCTTGGAATACGTCAGCTATCGCGATTATCTGCGCGATTATTACCAGGAACGCAAGGCGCGTTCTGGTTTTACCTGGCGTGACTTTGCTAAGGCTGCCGGATATTCGTCGCCCGTGTTCCTTAAGTTGGTGTGCGACGGTAAAGCTAACCTTAGTGATGTGGGGACGGAACGAGTTGCTGCCGCTATCGGCCTTGCCGGTGTCGAACTGCAGTACTTCCGTCTGATGGTCAATTTTGACCAGACCAAGGATTCTCTGATCAAACGTAGTCTTTATAACTCCATGCGTGCCCTCGCAAAGGACAACTCCATGGAAGTTATGGGGGAGGAGGCTTACGTTTACTACGAAGACTGGCTGAATCCGGTCCTTCGTGAGATGGCTCCCAGGATGCACGGCGCTTCCCCCACCAAGATGGCGGGACAGTGCGTGTTTCCTGCGGATGCCCAGAGTGTGAAGCAGTCCCTGGATCTTCTTGTGAAGACCGGTTTGCTCCAGAAAGATGAAAAAGGTGAGTATCAGAAGTCGTCGAAGTCCGTTACCACGGGAATCCGTGACGGGGAAAGCATGGCGATCCGAGAAATGCATCGTCAAATGGGCGATCTTGCTGTAAAGTCCCTGGATCAGGTTTCGATGGACGAACGAGATGTGTCTGGCATGACAATCGGTATATCCAAGGAAGGCTTTTTCCGTATCAAGAATGAAATTGCCGATTTCCGTAGACGCATCGCCGCCATTGTCATGGAAGATGACGATGATGATCGAATCTACCGCCTTAACTTGCAGTTGTTTCCGCTTACGAAGCCTGCTAAATAGGAGGGGTAGCTTTGTGAAGATGTTTTTGATTTTCTTATTTTCGCTTGTGATGCTCCTTTGCGGATGCAGCCCGGTTGAAACAGCCGGCGGTGTCAGTGAAGAAACCAATTCCGTTTCTGGAGTCCTCGTCGCCGCTGATGGAAATTTTGCAAGAAATGTCGTTATTCACGCCCGTCACAGTGCTAAGTCTGACCAGCTGTTTGTTGATACGACTGATGAAAATGGCGCTTTTGGCTTTAGCATCAAGGAATATGGAGAGTACGTCCTGTCTTCTCATAAGGCTGGACTGGCCGTATACGAGACTTTTGTGTACACCGGTTCGGATCTGAAACTGAGTTCCAAGATGACCACGGTCAAGACGATTCAGGGCAATCTGGTTTTGGATGGTGTTTCCAGTCCGGAGGACGCCAAGGTCGGAATTCCGGGCACGGATTGGGTTTCTTCTGTGAAGCCTACCGGGTACTTTGTCTTGAGCAATCTGCCGTTGGGAACCTATAATTTGACCGTTTCTTCGCCGGATCGTGAACGCTTTGATGATGCGGAATACACCCTTGTGCTGGAAGGTGATTCCTACTGGCTGAACGGTCCGCTCCCCAGGGGTATCGTTCACTCCGAGCCGGTTGATGTGTCCGTAAATTCTAAAGGCGTGTCTTATAATGGCGTTTCTGAAATTACGCTCCCCATGATCGATGTGGACTATAAGATTCAGTATGTGTGGACTATGGATTCTGTGCTTGCGTTGCCTTCTGATTCCGGAACCGGCTACTACCTTCTGGATGATATGGGGCACGAGACCGAGACGGTCTTCCTGTATGAGCCTGAATTTACCGAAGGTGTCGATGGCAAGGCAATCCGCTTCGTGGCTTCTGATTATGCTGCTGTAGATACCAGCGGTTTCCTGGATGTGGATTCCCTGACGGAACTGTCTATTGAAGGCTTCTTCAAGTTCAACAATCCTGAGGCTTTTGCGGTAGGTGAGTTCCAGAAGAATGTCTTGAGCAAGCGGGGCGACGATTACATTGAAGAAATGATCGGTGTTTCCCTAATTAGCGGAAAATGCGGTGCAGTTGAGCCTAGGCTGGCGTTCTACTCGGTGAATGTCAATAATCCCACCTGCGGGTACATGGCGGTCTCTCAGCGTGCTGTGCCGGCTGGCGAATGGATTTATGTGGTGCTCACCTGGAGGCGAGGCATTGCGAAGATTTATCAGAATGGGGTGTTGACGGGTCGTATTGACACGGGCCTCCGTTGGATGGAAAACATTTCCAAGCCGCTCTATATTGGCGGTGACGGGCTGGACTTCGAAATGGATGATGTACGTTTTGGGTTTAAGGAAATATCATCTGCAGAAGTACTTTACAGGTATTATAAAAGGTTAGGAGGACAATTATGATTGACGAAAGAAAAGGTTCGGTGGAGCAGGCCTATTTCGAGGCCAATCGTCATGGCAGGCTCATCAAGGCCAACAAGCGCTTTTGCCGCATGTTTGGCTTTGAAGAGGGCGAAATCGAATGGCATTACGTAACGGATCTGTGCCGCAATGCCAAAGACTGGGAAAACTATGTCAATTCCCAGATGCAGCCCAGCACTGTCTTGCGCATGAAAAACCGTAAGGGGCGCAGCTTCTGCTGCAAACTCTTTACTCATCTGCGCCAGGATGGTGACGGCGAACTGCGATACGATGTTTCTGTCCATCGTGTTTCTGCGACTTCGCCCGTGGTTGCTGCCCCTGCCGCCTTTGTTGAAAGTCGTGTGTTCCTTGCTAGATGTGCTCACTGCGGTAGTCAGATCCGCGTGGAGTCTGCTAACGAGGTTCGTTTCCGTCGAGTATGCGACCAGTGCGCTGCTCGCGAATATCCAGAAGCTTACGCAATCCGCTGTGCCCAGGTGTGATAGGAGGACCGGTTAGGAGGACTGGTTAGGAAGGAAAGGGGATAGGAGGTTTTGCGTAGGGGTGACCGGTCGGATCCATTTGGGGGTGTCCGATCGGTCGCTTTTTTTTGTGAACTTTTTATGGGGGTTCGTCGGGCGGGTCCGTTAAACGGATAAGGGGCAATAAAAAGAGCAAAAAAAAGAACGATCCTTTCGAATCGTTCTTTTTAATTTTTCTAGGAACTTAAGCTGTTGGCTCAAATTATTCGCCGAAGGCGTCGTCTGCTGCAGCGCTCACCTGTGCGGTGTTTTCTGCGGTCATTTCGATTTCTTCTGCGGCTTCCACTTCAGCTTCGGCCTGTGCAGCCTTCTTTTCAGAAATGGTGAGCTTGCCTTCCTTGAACTTGTACATGGCGATGGTGGTCGGCTTCTTGGTCAACTGAATGTAACCCTGGCCAGCCTGCTTGTTGATGAAGCGTGCTTCCTGAGCCATCATCACAACAGCGCGGAAGACAGAACCCTGACATTCTTCACTTGCGTAAATGTCGTCAAGATAAACTCTCTGATCGTCAGCCATCTTAGTACCTCAAGTTAAGGTTTGTGTTCCTACAAAAAATTCTCAAATGCTTTTTCCAAAACATTTGAGAAGTTTTGTTTTTAGAAGAGGGAGAGGGATTCGAACCCTCGTTACCGCGAGGTAAACACGCTTTCCAAGCGTGCGCCTTCAACCACTCGGCCATCCCTCCAAGGATGTGCGCCAATTATACATTTATTTTTGACACTTGTCAAGGGTGTTGGCGCATTTTTTTTGATTTTTTTGAAAAAAGTTGAATTTTTTTTGGATAAACTCTCCAAATCACACTTTTTCGACAAAAAATCGTTCTAATCCCGTCTAGAACTTGCTCAGTTCGTCCCAGACCACCTTCATCAAAGGCTCGATTGTCTTGGCTGTAAAGTCAAAATTGATGTTTGCAGCCTTGAACATTTCGGGCACGGTTACGCTGTAGCCCAGGCTTTCCGCCTTGAACAGGTCGTCGATGGCCTTTTGCGGGTCCTTCTTGAAGTTTGCCCACACCTGCAGGGCGCCCAGCTGGGCGATACCATATTCGATGTAGTAGAAGGGGCATTCGAACAGGTGCAGCTGCTTCTGCCACATGTTGTTGCGGAACTTTTCCAGGCCGGTATAGTCGACGCCGGCGTCATAGCGGTCCATGATGCCTGCCCAGATGGCTTCGCGGTCGGCGGCGGTATGGTTGGGACGGCTGTAAAGCTCGTGCTGGAAGCTATCGATGCTGGCCACCCAGGGGAACAGCCAGATAACGTCTTCCAATTCGCCCTCGATACTGCGTGCCATGGATTCGGTGTCGTCGCCATAGAAGGGCTTCAAGTTAGACATGCCGATCAGCTCCATGCTCATGCTGGCCACTTCTGCAAATTCCGAAGGAACGTCGCGGTAGGCGAGAATAGGCTGGCCTGCCAGGCCGAACTGATGGAAGGAATGGCCCGATTCATGGAGCAGCGTATAAATGTCGCGGTCCGTACCTGCGGAATTCATAAAGATGAAGGGCAGACGGGATTCGTCAAAACCGATCTGGTAGCCGCCCGGAGCCTTGCCCAGACGGGAATCCGGGTCGATCAGTTTCTGGGCCTGCATCTGGCGGGCCCACTTGCCGGCCTGCGGGTGGATGCTTTCAAAAATCTGGTCAACCTTCTCGATCAGCTCTTCGCCGGTCTTATAAGGCTTCAGAGGTTCGCGATTCAGCGGGTCTACGGCCAGGTCCCAGGGGCGGAGCCTTGCCAGGCCCATCTTGGCGGCTCGCTTCTTGTAGATTTCCTTCAGCAGGGGGAGCACCAGCTTCTCTACGCTTTCGTGGAAGTCCTTGCAATGCTTGGGGGTGTAATCGCGGCGCTTGGCCATGTAGATAAAGTCAATGTAGTCCTTGCAGTGGGCGTTCTTCGCAATCTTGTTGCGGATGGAGAACAGTTCGTCGAAGGACTTGTCCAGGGCCTCCTTGTCCTGCATGCGGCGTTCCCAGGTGGTGCGCCAGGCCTTTTCGCGGATATCGCGGTCGGTACGTTCCAGATAGGTTCCCAACTGCTGCATGGTCTGGACCTTGCCATCGAATTCCACGCTCATACCACCGGTAATCTTCTGGTATGCCTGCACGGCCTTCACTTCTTCAGTTTCCAGGGGAATATTCTCGGGGCTGAACAAATCCAGGGAAAGCTGGACGCTCTTGAACCATACGCCGAATTCGCCCTTCAGCTGGTCCTTGGCCGGATGGGCCATCAGCTTCTTGTTCAGCTTGTCGTCAAACTCGTTGGCGATGGGGTCCACGTTCTCTACGAAACTTTCGTAAGCCTTGGCGGCCTCTTCGTCCTTGGTGTTTACGGTCATGGCCACATAGCGGCGGCAGCTCACTTCCTGCAATACGGAACCCAGTTCGCTCCACTTCATGATCCAGGCGCGCAGGGCATCGGCGGTGCTGGCGACGTTCTCGTCCAGCAGCTGCTGGAACAAAGCTTCCACTTCCTTGGTGTTGTCTACGTTAAAATTCTCGGGTACAAATTCGCGTTTCATATTCTACATCAATCCTTATTTTCTATAAAAAATAGCATCTCGTTGTGTGCGATCATTTCTGGATGGCCCCCATCCAGTTGTTCACCACGTTGTTCAATATGGTGTTCCTGACGTTATCCATAAGGGCGGTCTTTTCTTCCTGGGAGACCGGGCGGTCAATATCAAATTCCAGGGGGACCGATTCACCGTCTACATCCAGGGCCACTGTCAGAACGCCCTTCATGTTGATCAGTGAAACATCCTTCAGCCAGAAAATCCGTCGGTCGATGGGCATGGTGGTGGTCACCGTCAAATTATTGCTGCCGGGAACCATCTTGATGGAATCCTTCAGCGAAATAGGCAGTTCCATTAGCGTATCCAGTTTCAGGGTAGCTTGTAAATCCCGAATCCACAAAGTATCGGTACCTTGATTCTTGGCAATCACTTCGGCGGAAAGTCCCAGAGTTCCCAGTTCCTTTTCCAGCTTGCCCTTGGCGAAATCCTGAACGAGCGCCACCACCTGGGGGTTGGGCAAAAAGCCGTTAAACAGCCCCTGCTTGGGGAACAAATCCTTGTTGATGCTTACGGAATCCAGGGTCAGGGCGTTAAATTCCAGCTTGGTCTTGGAAAGGATGTCGGCGGCGCTGATCTTGCGGGTCACGGCGCAGCCGAACAATGACAGAACCACCAGGGCGGCCAACGAAATGGTTAAGGAAAATCTGAATTTCATACGGCCCCAAATATACAAAACCCTACTTCTTGGTGACAACGTATCCATCGCCGTCGTCGTTCTGGATAATCAGGGTGGTGGAATGGTTGATCAGTTTGTCGTATTTGGCGTACACCGTGAACTGGATGCCCGATGTGAACACCACCTGCTTCACATCCTTTTCGAAAGTGTTTTTCTGGATGTTGTAATCCACCTTGCCATCCTTGGCCGGGTTGGAATAAGTATACGTGGTATCGGAATCCTCATCTACCATGTAGACAATAAAGGCCGTACCCTTGGTCTGATTTTCAAGGGTGATGGTGAAGGGATATTCCGCCTGTTCGCCCGAATCGGTGGAGCCATTGCCGGAGCAATCCCACAAAAAGGAGAGGCCCATAAGGGTTATCGTAACGGGTACCGCATATTTTTTAATAAAACGTGAAACCATACCATCCCTATATCGTATCAAATGAACTTGTTGTCAATATAAAAAAGTCCGAACCGCAAAAAGGTCCGGACAATTTCTTTAGGCAGCCTAAGCTCGCCGAAGGATTCTGAATTACTTCTTTTCTTCTTCAGCGTGGCAGGGGCAGTGGTAGCAGTCGCCCGTTTCTGCGTAGTCCTTGCCGGTCCAGCAGAAGGTGCAGAGCTGATCTTCCGGCAGGCCGATAGCCTGGATAAGATCGTCGATGCGCTGGAAGGCCAAGGTGGTCAGGTTCAAGTTGCGACGGATGTAGTCCACCATTTCCTTGTATTCCGGGGAATCCGGGTTGGTGTACTTGTCCAGATCGGCGTTCTCGCCTTCCTTTTCGCGGATGTAGCGGCGGGTAATCAGGTCGTACACGCTCTTGGAACGGGAGAAGTTGATGAACTTACAGGGGTAAACCAGGGGAGGACATGCAATACGCATGTGGGTTTCCTTACAGCCCATGGAGTAAAGCTTTTCGGCCTGCTTGCCCAGCTGGGTACCGCGGACGATGGAGTCGTCGCAGAACACCAGGCGCTTGTTGTCGATGAGGCCCGGAATGGGAATCAGCTTCATGGATGCCACATGTTCGCGCTGGCGCTGGTCCTGAGGCATAAAGGAACGTGCCCATGTGGGAGTGTACTTGACGAAGGGACGTGCGAACTTGATGCCTGCTTCGTGAGCGTAACCCAGGGCGTGGGATGTGCCGGAGTCGGGAATACCGCAGGCGGCGTCGGCTTCGGTAGGAGTGCGCTTTGCAAGTGCGGAACCGCAACGGTAGCGGGTCATTTCCACATTGCGGCCTTCGTAGGCAGATGCCGGATAGCCGTAGTAAACCCACAGGAAGGAGCAGATGGCCATCTTCTTGCCCGGTTCAACCAGGGTGTTGATTCCATCGGGGGTGAGCTCGGCGATTTCGCCCGGACCCAGGTCGCGGAGGTGGTCGTAGCCCAAGTTGGGCAGGGCGCAGCTTTCCTGCACGGCGATGACGGAACCGTCCTTCTTGCCCACGATGATGGGAGTACGGCCCCACTTGTCGCGGGAGGCGTAGAACTTGCCGTTGCTGTCCATGACGAGAACGGAGCAGCTACCCTTAATCTTCTGCTGCACGTAGTTGAGACCTGCAACAATGGAATCCTGGGTGGCGATCAATGCGGAAACCACTTCGGTAGGGCCAACCATACCGCTGGTGGTAGAATACTGGAGCTGCATGCAGTTGTTCTGGAACAGCTCGTTCTTAAGATCTTCGATGTTGGAAATGAGACCTACGGTGACCAGGGCGAAAGTGCCATGCTTGCAGGTCATGACCAGGGGCTGGGGGTCGGTATCGGAAATAACGCCCAGGCCCACGTTGCCGGCGAACTTGGCCAAGTCGTTTTCGAACTTGCTGCGGAACGGGGTGTTCTGGATGTTGTGGATGGAACGATGGAAATTACCATCGGCCTTCAGAACAGCCAGACCGCCGCGATGAGTACCGAGATGTGAGTGATAGTCTGTACCGAAGAACAGATCCGTTACGCAATCGTTCTTGGAAATAACGCCACAAAAGCCGCCCATAAAGACTCCTTAGTCGGGGATTTTACGCCGAAAAGATAGAAATCTTATAAAACTTTTCATTATTTGTACTGCAAGAATATGAAAAAATATGTTTGGACCTTTACAAAAAATGAATAATCAAGACCGCTTCCCCAAAAAATCAAGCAATTTTCACAATTGGGGAAAATGCTCGCCAGAAATTTTAAGCAGTATCTACAAGACGATGAAAGCCGTTCAAAAAAAATTTGCTTTCGTGTTTTTCGTTACGAAAAGATAAACCCCGTTCAAGTGAACGGGGTACTTTATTGACTTTTACAGCAGGCCGTGTTGTCTGAGGATTGCGGCATATTTGTCGGCACGGGCTTTTTCGGCTTCAAGCTCCTGCCTGTTAGCTGCGATTTCCTCTTCCTGCTGTTTGATCAGCTCTTCGGTGTACTTGCGGGTAGAAATCGCGTCCAGTCTACGACGCTCCTCCATTTCCTTGCGG
>NZ_FRBB01000011.1:0-107741 GCF_900142505.1 Fibrobacter sp. UWH5
ATAAAGCTACTGATACGGACTGCCTATGGCTTCAGGAATATGAACAACATGCTGTCGCTGATAATGTTGAGCTGTGCCTATGTAGATGTAAAGATAGCCTACGAATGGGAATCGGAATCGAGAGAATCATCTAGCAAGGCAGCCTAAATGCTACCACACATGTTGATGATGCCTCAAAAAACTTCTAATTTTCTTCGTACTTCTTCTAGCTTCAGGAACGGCTATGGCAAAGACAAGTCAAGTGAAAAAGCTGCCCTTTGAAAGCGACCGCATCGTTCGCCTTTCATATATCGAGATTCACCCGGAATATCACGACCAGTACATGGCCATGGCTCTTGAAGTCGGCGCCACCAGCATGCGCACGGAACCAGGCGTTATCTGCATGTACCCCATGGGCCTCAAACGCGACAAGAACGCTCTATACATTCTTGAAATCTACGCCAGCCAGGATGCCTACAAAAAGCACATCGCTTCGGAACATTTCCAGAAGTACAAGCAAGGCACCCTCCACATGGTCAAGCACCTTGACTTGATTGACACGGATCCGCTGAACCCGCTAATGTCCATCAGCTCTGAGATTGCTGATAAGTAGAACAAAAAATGAGAGAGAAAGAAGGAGCGCGAAAGCGTTCCTTTTTTTGTTCAGCCTAACGCGTTTGGCTGACGCAACAAAGAAATAAAAAACACACCTCTTGCGTTCATAAAAAGTTTTTATTATATTAAACAAATAAGGAACGAAGGAGGTTAGTTGAAAATTGAATTTGCAGATAAAGATTTAGAACGGAGCTCTTGGGACGAAGCTTTCGCCTTGCGATTCATGGGCAAGAAACGGGCGAATCTTTACAAGTTGAGAATCCAGGCGCTGAGGCTCGCCGCCAACTTCAATGATTTGAGAAATCTTGCCGGAAACTTCCATGAACTAGTAGGCGACAGAAAAGGAGAATGGGCTTGCAATCTTGACCAACCTTATCGACTGATTATCAAGGGCTCGGAGCCAAACAAGGTCATTGTTTGGTCAGAAATTTCAGAGGCAGAAGTCAAAGAAATTGTAGACTATCATAAATAAGAGGTATTTATGGCAGAAGAAAAAGAAAGAGATTATTGGTGGGTCGTTGCCCCCGGTGAATTTCTGCAAGAAAAACTTGAAGAAATGAATATGGACGTCAACGAATTTGCATCCCGCATCGGTTACACCGCAAAAACGGTGAATGAAATTCTCAAAGCAAAATGCGCAATCACTGCAGAAATGGCATTCAATCTTGAATACGCCACAGGTATTCCCGCGTCTTTTTGGCTGACGGCGCAGCGTAAGTACGAACAGGACTTGATGCGAAAGCAGATCAAGGCCACCTTGGGCGACAAGTCCACCTGGCGAAACAGCCTTCCAATAGGCGAGTTAAAGCCCCGCCAATGGGTTGAAGATATCGACAACAAGGAAGATAACATTTCGCCGCTATTGCGTTTCTTTGGCGTTTCCAGCCCCAAGGCCTGGGAAAATTATTACTGCAAGGCAAGTCTCAAAGTTGCCTTCCGAATTTCGCTGGCCGAGGCTCAGGATCCGTACGCAGCTTCCGTCTGGCTTCGCCGCGGTGAAATTCTTGCTGACGCCATCAAGATGGAAAAGCAGAACGACAAGAAGCAACGTATCGTCATCAAGAAAGCTTTGCCACAGTTCATTGAGCTGGCATCCGCCTACGGTTCCAGGAGTTCCATGGGGAAGCCAGGCGAAATCGACGAGGGTATGGTCAAGCTGCAGGAACTGGGCGCAAGTCTGGGCATGAAGATTCTTTACGTTCAGAACTTCAAGTCGGCGCCCATTCACGGCATGGCCCGCTGGTACCGCGACATTCCCGTGATTCAGCTACATGACCGTTTCAAGGACCGCAAAGCATTCTGGTTCACATTCTTCCACGAGTTAGCTCACATAATCCTGCATGGCAAAAAGGACATTTTCATCAAGAACATGTATCATGGCAACAAAAATCCACAAAAGGATGAAGAAGCCAACCTTTTTGCCCAGAAATGTATGGATGAGGCATTCGAAAAATAGAAAGGAGCGCGAAAGCGTTCCTTTTTTTATACCCCCTTGACAACATACCAATCGGTATACTAGATTTGTTTATATACCGAACGGTATATAGCATTTTTTCAAGGAGGAATCCATGAGACCGAATCACATTTACCATGTATTTCCGCTAGGCGCATTACGCGAAACCGACAACGACCGCAATTCCAAGGCAAATATGAACTGCGCGAACCACAGGAAAATCCGCGAACTCGTCGGCCTTATTCCTCACTTGCAAAGCTTGCGGGCGGATTCCATTCTGCTGGGGCCTATTTTCAAGAGCGAGACCCACGGCTACGACGTGACGGACATGTACCAGCTGGACCCCCGCCTAGGAAATAACGAAGACTTGAAGCAGATGGTTCGCGATTTCCACGACGCAGGCTTCCATGTATTTTTTGACGCCGTGTGGAACCATTCCTCCAGACATCATTTCGCCTACAGGGACCTTCGGGAAAAGGGGCAGAATTCCCCTTATGCGGGCTGGTATCGCAATCCGCGATTCAATACGCCCAACCTTTGCGGAGACTTCTTTACGGTGGATTGCTGGGCCGGCTTTCAGGAACTGCCAGCGTTCAACCTGCGAAATCCCGAAGTGGAGCGAGAACTGATTCATTGTGCAGAATACTGGATGGATGAATTTGGCATTGACGGAATTCGTATCGATGCAGCCGAAGATATGGACCTGGAATTTCTGCGACATCTAGCGAGCGCTTGCCACCAGAAACGACCCGATTTCTGGATGATGGGAGAAGTGGTCTTTGGAGACCCCAGGCGTTGGCTTGAGGTGGGCCTGAATTCCGTGACCAACTACCAGACATATAAATCCTGCTGGAGTTCCCTGAATGACGGGAACATGTTTGAACTGGCCTACAACTTGAATCAATTTTTTGATGACAAGAGCGGAACCTGCAAGGGCGCGAGACTCCAGCTTTTTAACGAGAATCATGACACCAACCGCATTTATAGCCAACTGAAAAACAAGCAAGACAATTTCGTTCAGCACCTGCTGTTCTATACCATGCCGGGAGTGCCCACTATCTATTACGGCGAGGAATTTGGTTTGGACGCAATTAAAGGCGGTTGCGACGACTGGAATTTGCGTCCCTCTATGCACATCGAGCAGGGACACATTCGTTTCGATAATTACCCAAAGTCCGCGAGTAGACAATCCACAAACTCTACGGACAAAGAAAATCTACTTTCCGAAATCCGTCACCTGGCAGGCATCCGCTTGGATTGCGACGCTTTGCGCGATGGCGGCTATCAACAGGAATTCGTTCACTCCCAACAATTGGCCTTCTGGCGAACACACCAAAATGGCGATGCCCTTGTTCTTATAAATCTCCAGGACGCACCCGTTCAATTTGAAATTGACTTGCGCAATCATTATGCGCGCACGCCTCAAATGAATTCCTTAAAAAATCTGCGAGACCTTCTTTCCAACGATTTCATCAAAATCAGCAACGGCAAAATTACCGTCGTAATTCCGCCCAAGTGGGGCCGCATCCTTGTACCTAGCGGTACATAAAAAGTATATTTGAATCATGACCACAAAAGAAGTTTTATTGCAGCAGGCCCTGATCCTTTTCCGCAAGGAAGGCTACGACGCCACCGGCGTGCAAAAAATCGCCGACGCCGCAGGAGTGGGCAAGCCTACGCTGTACCATTACTTCGGAAACAAGCGGGGGCTTTTAAATGCCCTGCTTACTTCCCATCTGGAAAACTTCTGGAAGGATTTCGAAACCGCCGCCGATTACAATCACGATGTGGTCAAGACCTTGGAATCCGTCGCCCGCGTATACTTCGAATTCGCCAAGAATAATCCGGAATTCTACGCCTGGTTCATGAGCATGGGCAACGCCCCGACCGAAGGCGATATCCACGACGAAGTCCTCCCCCTCTGTGAAAAACAGTGGACTGCGCTCTCAGAACTTTTCCTTGCCGCAAGCAAAGATCACGGCAACATGAAGGGTCGCCATCAGCGTTACGCTTACACATTCCTCGGCATCATCAACGCCAGCATCCAGGCCTATTTCAGCGGCCTTATAAAACTAAATGACAGGGACGTTTACGACACCTGTCATCAGTTTATGCACGGAATTTTCTCGTAGTTTTAAAATTCGACCTTGATTTCCGTTCCCACGCCAACAATAGATTTCATCTCTATTTTTGCGTGATGAACTTCGGCCACATGCTTTACGATGGCAAGGCCGAGACCCGTTCCGCCAGTTTCGCGGGAGTGGCTTTTGTCCACACGGAAGAAACGTTCAAACACGCGTTCCTTGCAATCGTCGGGAATGCCAATACCATTATCCATAACAGAAACGGAATTCTTGGAAACGATCACATCCACCTTGCCGTTTTCATTGGTGTAACGGATGGCATTATCCACCAGATTGTAGATCATTTCAAAAATCAAGTTTCCATTGCCTTTAATTTCTGAATCTGCGTCGCCTTGCAACGAAAGCATGATATTCTTTTTATTGGCATTAAGCGCAAGGACACTAATGCAGTTATCGGCCACACTCCACAAATCCACAGATTCATTGAGATTGATTGTACGTTCACCAGGCTTGTCCAATTTGGAAAGGGTCATGATGTCGTTGGTAATGGAAAGCATGCGTTTTGCTTCGCTATGAATTTTACCCGCAAAACGAACAGTATCTTCCTGCTTGGCGATTCCGGTTTCCAGCATTTCCGCATAGCCAGAAATTGTCGTAAGCGGGGTCTTTAATTCATGGGCGGCGTTGGCCGTAAACTCATCTTTTAGACGGGCTGTTTTCTGCTCCTCATCGTGAAGCTTTTCAATGGTAATGGCTAGCTCGCGATTCTTATTCCGAATGGTCTTTACAAAAGGAGCAATTTCTTTATACAGGCAGTCATCATCAAGGATTTCAGCATCATCTAATTTTTCGGATAGTTTCTTGATAGGCCGCACGAAGGCTCTGCTGAGTCCAACCGCAATGAGTATAGAAACAACAATGATAACGCCAATCAGTCCAAGTAAATAAGGAGTGGTCCTGGAAATCGCCCGTTGGATATTGGCCTGACGCATTCCCAGACGCAACACATTTCCATCAGAAAGTTTCAAGGCATAATAATAGATGTTCGCATCCAAAGTCACCGAATGGCGCATTCCCTTTCCGGAGCCAGTTTCAAACGCGGAAATCACCTCGGGTCGACGCAGATGATTTTCCATCTTACTGGATTCCCGATCACTTTCAAATAGAACATTCCCTTCTTTGGAAATCAACGTGATGCGTAATGAATCCGTCGTGAACTTTTTCAATTCCTTCGTAGGAGTCTGGTTATACGCGGCTTCAATCAAATGGGCATTTTGGCGTAAAGAATTTTGAAGCTGTTCTTCCATGGTCTCTTCAAAGACCTGGACAGAAAAATAAACAGCAAAAATGGTAGCGAGTACGCCCACATAAATCAAACTCATTCGGATTCGTACTTGCATTTTAAAGCTCCGCCTTATAGCCCACGTTTCGAACAGTCTTGATGATGTCATTGTTTTCACCAAGTTTCTGGCGCAAGGTTTTTACATGCATATCCACCGTGCGGGTTTCCAGTGTGAAATCAATACCCCACACACATTCCATAATTTCCTGACGACTAAAAACAATGCCAGGGCGCTGCATTAGCAACTTTAAAAGTTCGTATTCCTTAAACGTCAAATCGCAAGCATGGCCCTCTACAGAAACAATATGGCGATTGTCAAGTAATCGTCAGCCCCCAAATCCAGCCCCTTCACCTTATCCAGCTCCGTACCCTTCGCAGTCAGCATCATTACAGGAACCTGACTGGTGAAAGACTGTGCACGCAATCTCTTTAGGATGCTCAGGCCATCTTCACCGGGAAGCATAATATCCAAAACAAATAGATTCGGTTTTTCACCTTCATTTGTCGCGGCATTACGTAGCTTTTCATCCGTCCACCGCTATTGCAAATAAATGACCTCCGACGCCGCTATACTTCTGCGTACCAAGAACATGCTTGTTATTCCATGGAGCGGTACAAGCCCAATGCAGGTAAGCTGCCTTCATAACATCGTCTTTCTTGATTCCGACAAGACCTTGAATCTGATTATCATCCTTTAAAACTAGAGCGTAGATTTTGACGTCTTTGGGGATTGTCTCCCAATCGATTCCCCACCCATTCTTTTCGGTAAATGTCTTAATGCAAGCCTTGCTTTCGACCTTGAATACAAATGTTTCTTTTATCTCGCCCGTTTCAGAATCCTTAAGACAAGGGACTACCTCATCTATCCATATATTGACACAACCTTTTTGAACATTCGTCATACGGCACCTCTTGTTTCTAATTATTCTTGCTAGAGGCGTCTTCTCAATTCTGAAAACTTAGAATAAAAAAAGACGCACTTCTCCATTCGATAGAGAAACGCGTCGGACAGTAATGTAGGTAGATGCTACAAAACGGGCAAGGGGCCTAAGGAGATTTTACAAAAGTACTTTTCACTACACGCATCAGCGCGCATACACCAGCGGAGATTCCGAGTAGTTGAAGTACGGCGGCCGTTGTGCTGCTAGCTGCAAGTTTCCAGCCGCCGGTAACGAACATATAAACGTAAAGTTGGGCTTCTTTAAAGCAGTAAATACCTGCTGCAATGGCTGCGATGTAGGCGAAAAAAAATAAAACTCGTTGCCATGTGTTGCAATGGTTCTCCAACTTTTTCAGAACGCCTTCTAAATGAATTCCCAGGTGAACGAGCATCACCATAAAGCCCCAGCTGCAACTTGCCAAATGAAGTTGTCGCGAGGTTTGCGTAGTTTTGATGGATGACCATTCAAATGCTAGGCCGCTCATAAAAATGGAGCTGATGGCCATGATGATCATTAGGGCGAAAAGAATCCAGTCGGTGACGTTCAGAAAAATGCGGCGTGCGTTCCATTGGCCTTTCAAAATAGTCTTATAAAACCAGCGGTTCAGAACATGATGGATCACAAATAAGACGAATAGGGAAATTCCCACTCGGCCGTGTTGCGGCAAATCATGGACAGCCCCGTAACTCATAAGGTACAGGAAACTGCCGTACATCACAACGTCTATGAGAATTTTTACTGCGCGCATTTTATTCCGTCGCGACGAACATTCCGCGACCCCTTCGGCGACGAACCTTACTTCAGCAGTCCTTCCACGAACTTCTTGATTTCTGCTTCGGAGCCGTGGTTGAATTCCTTGCCGCCTTTGTAAATGGCGCCCTTCGCGTGAGCACTCAAGTCCTTGCCACTCTGGCCGAAACCGCTGCCGCCACTGGTGCAAATGCCAATGACATTCTTCTTTTCGAAGCTCTGGCTTTCAACGAACGTGTACATGATTTTGGGTGCCAGGCCCCACCAAATGGGGTATGCCAAAATAACGGTGTCGTAACCAGCCAAGTCAATCTTGTTCTTGATGGCCGGGCGGCTCTTGGGATCGTTGCTTTCCTTTGTGGAACGGGACTTCTTGTCATTCCAATTTAAGTCTGCAGAAGTGTAAGCCTGTTCAGGTACCACTTCGAATAAGTCGCCACCTACGGCCTTGGCGGTTGTCTCTGCCACTTTCTTGGTGGTGCCGGTAGCGCTGAAGTAAACTACTGCGGTCTTTGCATTTGCTGTTGCCATTCCAAATACTCCTAGAATTAAAGCGATGATGAATTTTTTCATAAAAACCTCTATGCCGTTTCCTGCATGACCTTGTCGAAATCACCCGGCGAATCAAACAGCTTTTTCTTCAGTTGTTGTATTTTCTTTTGCTGTTCGGCGGCGTCAAGACTTCCCAACTTCACTGCCTCAGTGTATAGGATTTCCTTAAAACGGATCTTGTTCATGACCGTATTCAAACGCTCCATCTCCGCTTCCAATGCGATGCGGCGCTTCACGAAAAGATCCAGGCGCTGCTTGAGGGTGGAATCCCCCTTGCGATACCATTCGATGTACTGGCGGATTTCCTTGATCTGCAGGCCAGACTTCTTGAGACATTCAATCATGGAAAGCCATTGCAAATCTGAGTCTGAATATACTCGAATGCCGGAACTGTTTTTCGTTACGAAAGGCAGCAGACCTTCCTTTTCATAATAACGTAACGTATGGACCGAAAGCCCTGTTTTCTTTGTCACTTCACCAATAGAATAACCCATAAAGTCTCCTTATGTACCCTACAATATAGTACCTAGAGTTAGCTCTAGGTCAAGGGGATTTTGTGAAAAATCCACGACTTATAGGTTTCTGTTCCATTTCTCGCAGGATTTCCAGGAACTTTTCGCAGGCCTTGGTGGCGATGCGGTTCTTTTTCCAGGCGACGGCGACCTTGATGGGGAACAGTGGCTTGAAGGGAACAAAGCAAAGTTTCGTGCCTCTTGTGTTTATGATTCCGTCAATGGTGATGACGCTGGCGACTTCGGCTTCGGTCAATTTCGATGCGTTGTAAAGCATGTCGTTGGTGCCTACTACGTTCAGTTTATCAGTGCTGTAGCCCAGCCAGGTGGCGAGTGTGTTATTGTTCCGCATCTGTCGCGAAAGAATCAGAGGCATGTTCAGTAGATCTTTCGGGGTGGCGAACTTCTTTTTTGCAAGGCGGTTCCCTTTCCAGGTCATAACACCCCAAGGAGACGCAATGGGCACGGAAATACATTTATAATTCGGAAGAACTGTCAAGTCCACAAACATGCCGAAATCAGCGATGCCTTTGTCCAACTGGTAGCGTACAGTTTCTTCGTCGCCAGTAGTCATGTTAAATTTTACCTTCGGGTAGCGACGATTCATTTTCTTGATTGCCTGTGCAACGAAGGATACGCCTTCTATTTCGCCACAGACCACATTGATTTCTCCGGTAATTTCAGCTTCGTCCGCCTTCAATTCTGTGAGGGTTCTGTTGGATAATTCCAGAATATCTTCGGCGCGCTGTTTCAGGAACAGCCCCGCATCTGTAAGCTGGACTATTTTTGAACCGCGGATAAAAAGTGGCTTGCCGATTTCTTCCTCAAGATCTTTAATCTGCTTGGAAAGTGCGGGCTGCGAAACGCACATAAGATTTGCTGCCGCTGTAAAGTTCTGTTCATGGGCGACAGCGAGAAAATAGCGGAGATGACGTAGTTCCATACTTCAAATATAACTAAAAGTTATAGTTCGGTATGAAAACAAAGTATTGGTTATTTGTGAAATTCATGGCTAAATTTAGACCATGACCGTAGAAGAGTTCCGAAATTATATGGAGTCTGGCAAGCCTGTGGTTGCTGGCTCCGATGTTCACCAGGCAATGCACCTGTTTTCACAGCAGGCCATGCGCATTACTGCGAAAATCAATGGTGTTTACAACGAACCTGAAAAACTCCATCAACTGCTTTCTGAACTTTGGGAAATTGATTTGCCCAAGAATTTCGGCATGTTCCCGCCTTTCAATACGGATTGCGGCAAGAATACCTTTATCGGCGAGAATGTGTTCATTAATTCTGGCTGCAAGTTCCAGGACCAAGGCGGCATCTACATTGGTGACGGAGCCTTGATCGGTCACAATGTTACCCTTTGCACCATAAACCACAATTCCGATCCTGAACATCGTGGGGATATGGTTTTCAAACCGATTCATATTGAAGAAAATGTATGGATTGGTGCCGGTGCCATTATTTTGCCTGGCGTAAGGATTGGCGCTGGAGCCATAGTTGCTGCCGGGGCGGTGGTCACAAAAAATGTGGTCCCAAGAACAGTGGTGGCAGGGGTACCTGCAAGGAAAATCAAGGAAGTTTAACCATGAAAAGGTTCATCGGGATTCTGGCTCTATTTTTTCTAATGGGTTGCAGTTCGGCATCTGCTCCGACAACTGAAAAGATGGAGATGAATGAGATTGCTAACAGCAATATTAAAGTCTCGGTTGGCGAAGTTTCCTTTGTCGCCATAATCGAGAATTCAGAAACGGGTAAGGCGTTCCTTTCGAAATTGCCTCTGACTCTTGACATGAATGAACTTCATGGAAATGAAAAATACCATTAACTATTCTGCAAACGAGACTACTATGCAACAAGTTGAAAAACTGGAACTGACCCAGGAATGGGATAAGGTTTTCCCCAAGAGCGAAAAGGTGGATCACAAGAAGGTCACCTTCGTCAATAACTTCGGCATTGCCTTGGCTGCCGACATGTACATTCCTAAGGATGCCAAGTTGGCTGCAAACGGCAAGTTCCCTGCCATCGCTGTTTCTGGTCCTTTCGGTGCCATCAAGGAACAGTCCAGCGGTCTTTATGCACAGACTATGGCTGAACGAGGTTTCTTGACTATTGCCTTTGACCCCAGCTTTACAGGCGAAAGTGGCGGCATGCCTCGCCGTACAGCGTCTCCAGACATCAACACAGAAGACTTCCTTGCTGCTGTTGATTTCCTGGAAGCTCAGGAAAATGTGGACGCCAACCGCATCGGCATTATCGGTATTTGCGGATGGGGCGGAATCGGCTTGAATGCTGCCGCCGCAGACACCCGTATCAAGGCAACTACAGCAGTTACCATGTACGACATGACTCGTGTGGGCGGAAACGGTTACTTCGATTCCGAAGATAACGAAGAGGCTCGTTACAAGGCTCGCCAGGCTATCGCCGCCCAGCGCGCCAAGGATTATGCTGAAGGCAAGCATCTTCGCGCCGGTGGCGTTGTGGACCCGCTCCCTGCTGATGCACCCCAGTTCGTGAAGGATTATTTTGGCTACTACAAGACTCCTCGCGGATACCACAAGCGTTCTGGTAATTCCAATGACGGCTGGAATGCTATTGGCACTCAGGCTTATGCAAACGCACGCTTCCTCCGTTACACCAATGAAATCCGCAGCGCTGTTCTCGTAATGCATGGCGAAAAGGCCCATTCCCTCTATTTCGGCAAGGATGCCTACAAGTACATGGTGGACGGCAATCCCGCTGCAGGAATCAAGGCTAACCCGGTGCCCTCCAACAAGGAACTGCTTGTCATCAAGGATGCTAACCATACGGACCTTTACGATGGTGGCGAAAACAAGAACTTTATTCCCTGGGATAAGCTGGAAAAGTTCTATACCGAAAACCTGAAGTAAACAATGAATATCCTGAAAAAATTGTTCGTCACTTCTCTAGCAACACTTGCATTTGCAAGTGTTTCTTATGGTCAAATCATGAAAAACATTCTTACCATTCAGCAACAGGACATGGCTATTATCGCCTGCTTGGAAGCCAAGGGTGATTTGGCAAATCTTAGCAAGGCGATTGACAAGGGTCTTGATGATGGCCTCTCTGTAAATCAGGTCAAGGAAGCTCTTTCTCAGCTTTACGCCTATACCGGATTCCCCCGTTCTCTAAACGCTTTGGGAACTTTGCAGAAAGTTCTGGATCAGCGTAAGGAACAGGGCAAGAAAACTGTTGAAGGTAAGGATGCTTCTCCGCTTCCCAAGAATTTCAATGCATTGAAAGTGGGAACTGAAGTGCAGACAAAACTTTTTGGGAAATTCAATTACGCCTTTGCCCCCGCAACAGATTATTACCTGAAGGCTCATTTGTTCGGCGATATTTTTGCTCGCAACAATTTGACCATGCAGGAACGAGAATTGGTTACTGTGGCGGCTCTCAGCGGAATGGACGGTGTTCATCCGCAGTTGGCAAGTCACAAGGCTGGAGCTGTTAAAGCGGGCCTTACGGAACAGCAGGTGGAAAGCATTACCATGACATTGCAGGATGCCAAGCTGATTCCTGGAATGTATGGCGGTGATTCCCCGTGGCCCCGCGGTGTTCCTAACGACGGTTTTGCAAAGTACTTTATCGGCAAAAGCTATTTGGCTCCTATGGATGCGGAAAATGGTGGCCCCATCAACGTGACTTTTGAACCCCGTTGCCGCAACAACTGGCATGTGCATCATAACCAGGTCCAGGTTCTGATCGCTGTCTCTGGCCGTGGCTGGTACGTTGAAGAAGGTAAGGAACCTCTGGAAATTTGTTCTGCCTGGGGATTTGTTTTCCGCTGCTTGTAAAGTTCGGCATGAGTTTCCAAAGTGAAACTTTGCAGCCTATCTTTGGCGTTTCCAATATTGTGACGCTTGCTCATTGGCTCTCCCTTGCCTTTGGATGTATGTTCCAGTTTCCTTTGGTAACGTACGCCCTGATTCGTGCTGACATTGTCAGCCAACTGATTCTAGGTGTGCCTACTTATCTACTTTTTGAGGCGGGGCTTCTTGCTGCCCGCAGGTTCAAAAAACGCTAGAAAGCCCTGGCTTCCTAGCGTTTTTTTTGCTTCGTTTTTTACAAGTGCTTACTTGCAAAACTTTTTCAGGAATTCACCGATTTCAATGGGCTTAGAATAGTAGTATCCCTGGAGGCTTGTGACGTTGAGTTCACGAAGTTCGTTGCGCATACCTTCGGTTTCGATACCCTCGGCGCAGACTTCTGCAGAGAAGGATTTTGCAAGGTCGCTGATGAACTTTACCGTGTTTCTATCCTTAGCGTCATTTTCGATATTCATGACGTAGCCGCGGTCGATTTTCACGGTGTTCACCGGAAGGTCGCGCAGAATTCCCAGCGAGGAGAAACCTGTGCCGAAATCGTCCAAAGCGATGCGCACGCCCTTTTTGCGGAGAGCGCTGAATATCTTCTTTAACTGATTGATGTTCAGCAGGCGGCAGCGTTCTGTAATTTCAAGGCAGAGGTTTTCTGCAGGGAACTGAGTTTCTTCAAGAATGTCTATGACATCCTGGGCGAAATCACCCTTTTCCAGCTGGGCGTAAGAGAGGTTCACGTTGATGATAAAACCTGGATTGCCCATCAGAATTTTCTTGCAGTCTATAAGGGCCTGTCTCAGGATCCATTTGCCCAGTTCTGGGAAGAGGCTGTCCTGTTCCAAAACGGGAATGAAGGATAGCGGCGGAACCACGCCATAGACGTCGCTACGCCAGCGGATCAGGGCTTCGGCTCCCTTCAATATTTCGGTTTTTGTGTCAACTACGGGCTGGTAACAGAGGTAAAAACCGCTGCAGTTGTCGATGATGCAGTTGCGAATGAAGTTGATTCTTTTCAGAGTGTCCTTCTGATCGTTGTTCAGGGCTTCTTCGAAAAGATACAGGTCTCCATGGCGGGAGTTCTTGGATTCCGCAAAGGCGTATTTTAGGCAGGAATAGACTGTGTCTGCGGTAACGGAAAAGTCTGCAATAGTAACTGCCCCTGCGCAAAGTGAAAGGGCGATACGGTCCGATGCCACGTAGAAGTTCTGTGCCACCAATTCCTGCACGTCGCGGTAGACTGTATTCAGTTCCTCGATGGAGGAATTCTCGGAAATAACGGCAAACTTTGTTCCGTCCATACGGTAGGTAGTGCCCATACCGCGGAATGCCTGCTGTAAGATAGAACCGAACTTGCGGAGGATTCTGTTTCCGAAGGCGTAGTTGTAGATGTCGTTTGCTCTGGAGAAATCCTCAAGTCCGATTATGATGGTGCTGATTTTCTGCTTTTTCCATAGGCAGCCTTTGATATCTTCCAGGAAACCGTAAAGGCTGCGGAGATTTGTGATGGAATCCGTGTAGTTCAGGCAATCGTGATTCTTGATGATTCCGCAGAAGTACGCCGGGGTTCCGTCATCGTCGGGAATGGATACTCCGCTGCAGGTGCAAAGAACGTATTTGCCGTCTTTGGCCATTGCTCGGTACTGGATGTTGTGACTTTTTTCTCTACCCTCAAAGACGTCTGCAATGCTGGTTTCGAAATCTTCACGGTCGTCGGGGCTGATGTGGCCAAGCCAGATGTGACCTGCGCTTTCCATGTATTCTCCGGGAAGGCCGAAGTAGTCAACTGCGGCCTTGGACCATTTGGAGTAATCGTTCTTGATGTCGCATACATAAACGTATGCGCCGTCTGCGGCGATGGAGTAAGCTTCAAAAAGAGCGTCTAATTTTTGCGTATTCATTTTGTGTCTCCATTACCCGATAAAAACCTGATTCTTGCCATTGTTCTTTGCTTCGTATAGAGCGCTATCGACTCGTACACAGACCATGTCGGCGTTCTCGCCTCGCAGTGCTTCTACGACGCCGACACTGATTGTTTTTCGTCGTGCCTTGGGGAACAAGATTGCTGCAAAGGATGTCCTGATTTCGTTTGCGATTTCTGCCGCTTTATGGCAATCGATGCCGGGAAGAACTACCATGAATTCTTCGCCGCCCCAGCGACCGCAAGAAGCGTCGGGGTTGCTCTTTTCGACGGTTTCCTTGATGACCTTTGTAAGGCCGAGGATGACGTTGTCTCCTTCCTTATGGCCGTAGGTGTCGTTGACCATCTTGAAGTTGTCGATGTCCATCATAATGAGACTGACCTTTTTGCCAGTGTTGTTGTAATCTTCCAGAGCTTCCCTGATTCTGCGTTGGGTTTCGGCACGGTTGCAGAGATTGGTTAAGCTGTCTTCGATAGCCATCTTTGCCAGTTTCTGGTTGGCTTCGGCCAGTTCCGCTGTAGCGGCTTCGATGAATTTTGCCAGTCGGCTGATCATTGAAACCTTGCCCGAGAAATTTTCGGAATCCATTTCGAAATGGGCCTTGTCATCGATGGGTCCTTCGCGCATGGCGGCGATGACTAGGGTGACGTTATGCTGGATCAGATCCTTGTCGGTACGAAGGAATTCGCCGGAAGTGTAGAAACCCGAAGTGGGTGCGATGCTCTGGAACGGACCTGTTTCTTTACTGATTTCGTCGTTGCCCCAGAATGTTCTGCGAGCGGCGCAAGAGAAAACCTTTAGGATCTCAGGTTGGAATTCCGCAATTTTGCGGCCACCTTCTTCAATACTGTTAAGAATGGTCCATGGATCGCCATAGGCAATTCTCGCGTAGACGTTTTCTTCAATGTTGGAAGTCATGGTGAGGGACCCGTCGGCGTTACTTGCGATGGGGGCTCTCAGGATGTTGATTCCATGATGTTTGTAGAAGAAGGGAAATTCTAGGGTGTTGTAGAAGAAATGCTCGTTGTTGGGAATGTTCAGATACTTGTAGTAGGCGTCGTAGGCCGGCTTGCCGTCCAGTTCCTGCAAGATGCTTCCGTTTGCCTTGGTCACGAGGAATTCCCTACCCAGGGGTTTCCAGCCGGTAATATGTGTGGTGTGAATGTTTAAGTCATCGCCTCCGCAAAGCAGGAAGACGACGCCTTTTTCTGAATAGCCCCTGGCCTTGGAGAATACGCAGGCGTTGTCGTTGTTCAAGTCTATGTTGAATGCGCCACCGCCAAAAATCTGAATGTCTGGGTTGATTTCGGTGCAAGCCTCGCAGAACGGAGTCATGGACATGCCGCGAATAGTCGCCAGTAATTCGATGGCTTTAACCCAAGGACGTTTTTCCAATTCTTTTTTCAGGTTCTCGATAGCATCCAGTGCATTGTCTTCCGATAGAGGATATTGCAGTAGGTGTACCTGGGTAGAAGGGTATTCGCAAATGGTACAGACAACTACGAAGGGGGAGTCCGAAAGTCTGCCTTCGGTGATGGTTCCGTTTGTGGAACACCCGAGGTACTGAGCGTCCGGCATTTCGCTCTCGATGATTTCGCAGGCGAGATCGATTTGCTCCTGGTCAATGTTTTCTGCGTAGATACTAAAAACGACAGCGGAGGTCACCTTGGACTTTCGCCACTGATTGATTTTATCGAGCTCTCTTTTGAGCTTGCCGACACCTGAAAACTCAAATTGAAACTGTTTCACGTTACTTATGTAGAATAAAATGTCCGACTTGTATCAATTAATGTAAGAAAAATATATTCCAATTTGGAGAAATATGTCATAAAATTTTTGATTTGATGTATCTTATTATAGGAAAAATCTATAATAAGTGCTAAAAATTAAGTATTGGACAAAGTAATATTGCCTGTTTTATATTTGTCGCCGTTCATAAATAACTTCCGCCTTTGAAGGCGGCGCGGGTACGATTCCGCGAAAACATGAAAAGGAAAGACAAATGACTCAGAACAATACTCTTATTACCCATTTTGATGTGGTTGGTAGTTTTCTTCGCCCGGCAGCCGTAAAGCAGGCTCGTGCAGATTTTAACGAAGGTAAGATTACCCTTACGCAGTTTAACGAAATTGTCAACCCCGAAATTGTGAAGCTGGTCGAAAAGCAGAAGAAGGCTGGCCTCCATTACATTACCGATGGCGAATACAACCGTAGGTTCTGGCATTTGGATTTCTTCTGGGGATTTGAAGGCGTGGCTCACGAACGTGTGGGCGGCGGCGTTCAGTTTGCCGGTGAAGTGGCCGATTTGGATGCCACTTTTTTGGTTGGGAAAATCAAGGCGAAACCGCATCCCTTTGTGGAGAACTTTAGGTTTGTAAAGTCCCTGGAATCTGAAGGCCATGTGGCAAAGCAGACTTTCCCGGCTCCGGCCCAGCTGTTCCAGCAGCTGATTGTTCCGCAGAACATCGAGACTACCCGCAAGTTTTACCCCACCAACGAAGAGCTGATTCAGGACATCGCTTACGCTTACCGTGCCGTGATCCGTCAGTTCTATGATGCCGGCTGTCGCGTGATCCAGCTGGATGACTGTACCTGGGGCGCCATTGTTGGCGATGCTGCCGCCCAGCGTTACAAGGCTCTTGGCCTGGATCTTGAAGATGTGAAAAAGCAGTTGCTTTTGGTGAATAATTTGTCTGTGGAAGGTGCGCCGGAAGACTTGATTATCAATACCCACATCTGTCGCGGAAACTATCACTCCACCTATTTTACTAGCGGCCCCTACGATTCCGTTGCGGATTACGTTTTTGCCAACGAAAATGTGGACTCCCTCTACCTGGAATATGATGACGAACGCTCTGGTGGTTTTGAGCCTTTGGCAAAGGTGAGTGCCGACAAGAAGGTTGTCCTTGGTTTGATTACTTCCAAGACCCCCCAGCTGGAAGACAAGGCTGCTGTTATCGCCCGCATCAAGGAAGCCGCAAAGTACATTCCGCTGGATCGTCTGTCTCTTAGCCCCCAGTGCGGTTTTGCCTCTTGCGAAGTGGGCAACAAGTTGACGGTGGAAGAACAGTGGGCAAAGATTGCCTTGGTGAAGGAGATTACCGAAGAAGTTTGGGGTTAAAGCCGACAAGAATTTCTATTTGGTTAAAGGCGGCCGTTCCCTTTGGGGGACGGTTCCTTTTTTATGGTATGCGTTCTTGTATTGCGGTATAAAAAAATCTTATATAAACCGCTAAAAATTAAGTATTGGACAAATTGAAAACTGCCTTCTATATTTGGTCTCGTGAATAATCCTACTAAAACACTAGGAAATAAAAGGTTAATGGCCATTCGAAAAAGGAGTGCGCGAACATGAGCTTAGGTATTGAAACACGATGTATACACGGTGATTTGAAACGTTTTGACAAGGATTCTACGGGATCCATCAGTTTTCCCATTTACCAGACGGCAACTTTCGCTCACAGGGGCGTTGGCAAGTCTACCGGTTTTGATTATAGCCGCTTGCAAAATCCCACCAGGGAACAGCTTGAAAAGATTGTAGCTTCGCTGGAAGGTGGTATAGATGCTCTTGCTTATTCTTCGGGCATGGCGGCCATTACCGCCCTCTTTGAAATTTTTGAACCGGGCGACAACGTTATTATTGACTCCGATCTATATGGCGGAAGCATTCGTCTGTTTGATAATGTCAGCAAGAAAAACGGTCTAGAAATTACCCGTGTAAATTTTGCTCAGGACAATATTGAAAATTTTATTAAGCCCAATACCAAGGCCCTTTATTTTGAAACTCCCACCAATCCCATGATGAACATTGTTTCTGTTCGTCGCATCGCGGGAATTGCGAAGACTCACGGAATCTTGTGCATTGTGGATAACACTTTCCTTTCGCCGTATTTCTTGCAGCCGCTGAAGTTGGGAGCGGATATCGTTGTGGAAAGCGGAACCAAGTTTTTGTGCGGTCATAATGATACCTTGGCGGGCTTTCTTGCTACGAGCCGCCAGGATATTGCGGAAAAATTCCGCTTCCTCATCAAGACGGTGGGCTCGGGCCTTGCACCTTTCGATAGCTGGCTTTTGCTTCGCGGTATCAAGACTCTGCCTATCCGCATGGAGCGTCAGTCTCAGAATGCCTTTGAAATTGCAAAGTGGCTGCGCAGCAATAAGCATGTGAAGAAGGTTTATTATCCGGGTTTTGAAGATTATCCAGGTCACGATATTTTGAAGGATGAAGCTACTGGTTTTGGTAGCATGATAACTTTTGAAGTGGAATCCAGGGAATTGGCTTTGTATATTTTGGAAAATGTGAAACTGATTCAGTTTGCAGAAAGCTTGGGCGGTGTGGAATCCTTAATTACTTATCCCATTACCCAAACTCACGCAGATGTGCCCAAGGATATTTTGGAGAAGAACGGAATTACTCCCAGCGTTTTGCGCTTGTCTGTGGGCATTGAAAATGTGCAGGATTTGATTAAGGATTTTGAGAATGCCATTATAGAACTGCACTCAGGTAACGATGGAGCGTATGTTTAGACGAGAGAACGCTTCGCTACAGACGAGAGACGAGAGAATTTAAAGCTTTGTACAAAGCTGAAAAGACGAAAGGACGGCGTGTCATTCTGAGTGAAGCGAAGAATCTAGCCTAGATTGCCACGTCGCTAGCGCTCCTCGCAATGACAAATGTGTACGGAAAAAAAAGAGGATTTCAAAAATGACGAAAGAGAGAAATTTAAACTTTGACGAGATTGTGGATCGTCGCGGTACCAACTGCCTGAAGTATGATTTTGCAGTAGAACGCGGCGCATTAAAGCCGGGCGAAAATTCTAACGGTTTGTTGCCGCTGTGGATTGCAGATATGGATTTTAGAACGTCATCCTTTGTTCAGGATGCCTTGATCCGTTCTGTGGAACATGGCATTTTTGGTTACACCGAACCCAAGGCTGAATACTTCAAGGCACTTCAGAATTTTTACCGTCGCCGTCACAATTTTGAATTTGATCCCAGTTGGGTAATCAAAACTCCAGGCGTCATGATTGTGCTGGCCTTGGCAATCAAGGCCTTTACGAAAGTGGGCGATGCCGTGCTGATTCAGCAGCCGGTCTATATGCATTTCCCGGATGTGATTCTGCAGAACGATCGCATGCTTGTCAGCAACGATCTCGTTTACGGCGAAGATGGACGCTATCACATTGACTTCGAAGATTTTGAAAGAAAGATTGTGGAAAATAATGTGAAGTTGTTTTTGCTTTGCAGCCCCCACAATCCGGTTTGCCGCGTATGGACTCGTGAAGAACTTTTGCGCGTTGGTGAAATCTGCCTGAAGCATAATGTGTTCGTTGTCGCCGATGAAATCCATAACGATTTCGTTTTCGAAGGAACCCACACCGTGTTCGCTTCCCTGGGTGAAAAGTTCGCGGACAATTCCATTACGGTAACGTCTCCCACAAAGACATTCAATCTGGCTGGCCTCCAAATCGCCCACGCCTTTATCAAGAATCCCGAAGTCCGCAAGGCCATCCGCAAGGAAATCGATGGCATCGGTTACAGCCAAGTCACGATTCCTGGGCTGGTTGCCGCCCAGGCCGCATACGAACACGGCGAAGAATGGCTTGAAGCGTTGAAAAAATACCTGAAGGGAAACATTGATTTTGTGGACAAGTTTGTCAAGGAAAATCTGCCCGGCGTAAAGCTTGTTCCTATGGAAGCAACTTACTTGGCATGGCTGGATTTCAAGGGCACTGGGCTTTCCACCACGCAGGTAGATGATGTGATTCGCAATAAGGCACGCCTGTGGCTCAACAGCGGAACCCTCTTTGGAAAAACCGGAGAATGCTTCCAGCGTGTGAACCTCGCTTGCCCCCGCAGCATTCTGGAAGAAGCCTTGAACCGTATTAAGAAGGCTTTGGAGGCTCTTTAATGAAACTTAAAACCACAAATTTGCTGAAGAAAAATACTCTTGATGATTATCTGAACGCTGCTATCGGTGCCGCCCACTGGATTCAATCATTGGAAGTGAAAGAAAAGGTGGGCAAGACCTGGAAAATTTTCCCCGATGGCCAGAATGGCTATAAGGACAACCCTTTCGTTGGCAAGACCAGTTTTTATGCGGGTTCCGCTGGCATCGGCTTTTTCTTTTTGCGTCTGTACCAGGTGACTAGCGATGAGCAATGGCTTGACGAAGCCAAGGCCGCAGCGGAATATATTCTTGCCAATCCCCGTGGACTTGAATTTTATCATAAAGTTCAGAAGCGTATAGCCACAACAAAGAAAAATTCTGCTCCGGAATGCAATGCTGCAGGCCCTGTAAACGGTTGGTCTTTTAGTTACAAGGTTGGTCCCATTAGCGAAGGTCAGTTTGTTTACGCACTTTATCGCGAAACCAATGAAAATCGCTATTACGAATTTGCAATCCGCACCGCCAACACATTTGTAGAGGCTGCCATTGAAGACGAAAATGGATTGCACTGGAGCGACTTCCGCGACATCGTAGGTGACGCTGGCGGCATCGTCTATTTGTTGCAGGTCTACAAGGATACCCGCAAGAAAATTTATCTGGAAGCCGCCAAGAAGGCTGGTGCCTACATTGAAAAGTTTGGTCGCCCTGCAAAAAACGGTGGAACCTATTATGACCTTTATGATCTTGAAAGTGTTGGAGAAGGCGAGAAGGGTGCCGTGCATGTAAACTTCTCTCATGGTTCGGCAGGTACGGCTTACTTGTGGGCTGCTCTTTACGAAGCTACCAAGGATAAGCGTTACTTGAAGCTAGCCGACGATGTGATTAAATATCTGGAAGGAATTGCCGTTGGCGATAAAACTTCTGTGCTGTTCCCGTACCAGGATCATCCGGAAAAGGGTCCCCTTGACAAATTCTATTTGGGCATGTGTGGTGGCCCTATCGGAGCGAGTTTGCCTTTCAAGAAATTGTATGAACTGACTCATGATGAAAAATATTTGCAGTGGGTGAAGCGCCTGTATGCAGGCCTTGTTAAGGCGGGTGTTCCAGAAATCAAGTCCTGGGGCTATTGGGGAAGCAAGTGCATTTGCTGCGGTGGCCCCGGCGCATTGGAATACTTTGCAACGCTCTACAAAAACTATGGAGACGCTCAGTACCTGAAACTGGCTCATCGTTCTGCTGATGTTTTGCTAGGTGAATCTTTTGAGGAAGAAACGGGCCTGAGCTGGTACGGAGCCTGGGACCGCGTGAACCCCAGCCGAATCGTCAGCTATACCGGATTCTACATCGGTACTGCAGGCGTTGCGGGATCTCTACTGAAACTCATTGCCGCCGAAAAGCACATACAAATCGCAGAGTTCTTTGAATATTATCTTTAAGGGATCGTAGCGCTACTGCATATATTGTACGACTTGCTCTTTGCCTCAAAATTTGATATATTAAAGATTGTTGAACTTTGAGGAATTTCCAAGCGAAAGCTTATTGATATTTATGGCGATATGGGAATTCCGTATATTGACATGGATATTTCCGAAATCGAAGATGAATTAGCTGTATTTGAAGAAATTGAGGCTTCATCGAAATGATTGTTGTTTCTGATACAACTCCCCTCATTTCTTTTTTAAAGATAAATCGCCTTGATATTCTGGAGAAAAATATTCGGAAAATTATTTATATTCCTTGAAAATAAAATACGAGGCTTACATGGAAAAGGATTTTTTTAACACAATTCTACAAAACATCAATGTAGTTGACGAAAATGGACTTGGTTACGACATATCTCTGTTGCCAGAAGCAAAAAAAGAATACGAAAATTATAAAAATCGTTGTCTAGCGAGTGAATGGAGCGACTCTCACTTTGATGAGTGGAGTGATGCAGATACATTAAAATTCATTAGAAAGCCTTCGCTCGTTGAATTCATTGATGATCCAGCAAAAAGAAAACAGGCAATTTTGGAAAATAAAGCAAATGTATATTTTCCAGTTTGCGACAACAAATCTGCTAGTAACGAAATGCCTTGGAATGAAATTCACCAATTAAACGGAGTCGAAAAGTACAATTCGCTGATTGTGGCCGCAGCAAAGGAGTATTCTTTAGACCCGGATTTATTGAGAGCTATAGTTTATATGGAGACCACTCATGGCTATTACGACAATGCCATTTCAAATGTGTTTGGGGCATTTAACCTAACTCCGAATTATATTCCTGAAAGTATAAACAAGTCCATTTTACCAATGAATATAAACACTCAATTTTGGGGTGATAATTTTGGGTCGAGAGAGCAGTTAAGAATTCCTGAATACAATATATATGCTGGAGCAAAGCATCTAAAACAGTTACAAAATGCTGTCGGAGGACTTGACATAGAAAAAATCGCGACATTGTACAACAACCTTTCCGCCCGACGAATAAATGACTACGGGAAAAGGGTTGCAAGACTGTATCAAGAAAAACCCTGGATAAATCCGCCGTCACAATACAATTACAACGAAGGTGCTCCTTTACTCAATTTTCTTCGAGCATTACTTATATCGACATACACTCTGTGTCCATCTCTATTCGCTGAATAACAATGAACAAAGACGCTGAACTATTTGCATCTCGGGTTGGCATTGCAACTTTTGCAACAGCATACTGCGCTTTGTTAATGAGCAGATTAAACAGAGAATGTGAATCGGCTGACATATTTATGTCGATTGTTCTAACGACGGGTTCTTTGTTATGTTTTTTACTTTTTATTCGACTTCCTTGGCAATTTGTATGCAAACGCATCGTTAAATTTAGTCAAGCAAATGAAAAATTCATAAAAAAGCTATTTTGTTTATGCTGTTACGACGTGTTTCCCTTGACTATAATAGTCATAATTGCGTGCTGGTTTGATTTCTATGCGGAACTGTTGCTTCTACCGATTATAACAATTGCGTTGATTGCACTCGTCCTGAAGTTTTGCGATAAAATAAAATTTAGCAAAAAGACGCAAATCGCTTACTTTGTGTCGAATACAGTAGTTCTAACCGTAATAGGATTTTGGGTATCCCTTGGCAGCAATGAGAACATCACAATGGCATTGACCTTTGCTAGGTTCATGATGGTTGTCGGTCCAATTACTTTGCTTTTTAAATGCACAAAACTCTTTTATTTGCCAACGGCTGTAATTGTGGTAGGAAAACTATTGTACGGAAATTTTTCCACACTGGATACAATTTTCATTCCTTGCAATTTCTTGATTAGCGCGGTATTTGCTCTTGTCATGACAAGGCACAATCAGGCTTAACTGTTATAAAACAAACCTATATCTAACCCTAGAAAAATAGTATTATAACTATCCCTTGCCAGAAGGCAGGGGTTTTCTATTTTTATTCCTACAAGATTGATAGGGAATCGGAAAATGTTTTCGAGTTCACCTAAGCATTCGAAGGAGCCTATATGTGTAGTGACTGTCGAATGCCGAAAGGCATGCTGAAAAATAGATAACTGCTTCGCTCAAATATCAAAAGTCCTTGATGTTTTGGTCAAAGCAAGTAGTTATGAAAACTTAAGGACGAAAGACCTGGTACGGTGCCGGGCAAAATATTCAAAATCAGAAATCGGGCCGAATGAAGTCGGCAAAAAAGGAATTTTAAAAATGAGTGAAAAGAAAGTTGTCGTTATTACTGGTGCTGCACAGGGTATTGGTCTTGCAGGAGTCAAGAAGTTTTTGAAGGAAGGCTGGGCCGTTGCCGCCACCGATGTCAAGAAGAAGGAACTTGACGAAGAAGTGGCAAAGCTTGTTGCCGAAGGTCACGACGTTACCGCCTACGAGCTTGACGTGACCAACTACAAGCAGGGTCAGGAAGTTATCGCCGAAGTGGTAAAGAAGTATGGCCGCATCGACGCCCTGTTCAATGACGCCGGCATCACGGGCCACCGCAAGAATATCCTGAACTTTGATCCGGAATTGATCAAGCAGGCCGAAGATGTGAACCTTTGGGGAAGCCTCTACTTGATTCAGCATGTTTCCCGTGTGTTTGTGGAAAAGAAGATTAAAGGTGCCATCGTGAACGTGTCCTCCTTTGTGGCATCCTTTGCAGAATGGTCTCCGTTCGGTTATGGAATTTCCAAGTCCTCTGTTGACGGGCTTACTCGTACCGCTGCCTTCCATTTGGGCAAGTACGGTATTCGCGTGAACTCGGTGGCTCCAGGCTATACCAAGACCGAAATGGCCATCAAGTACGATTACTCCGATCCTAAGCTTCGCAAGGCCGCCGAAGACAAGAGCCTTTTGAATCGCTGGATCGAACCTTCCGAAATCGCTGCTGCCGCTTACTTCCTTGCAAGCGACGAAGCCAGCGCCATCACCGGCGTAAAGCTCCCGGTGGATGCGGGTTACACCACAACCAAGGAAGATAACAAGGTAAGCCTTTACGGTGAAACTGAGTAGTAATTAGCTGAAAAAATGTGTCTTCCGTTAGTGTGAAAGCGATCCTGAAAAGGGTCGCTTTTTTATGTGAATTTCTGAACACTTGTACACTTTTCTTAAAATACATTTTTATGTATTTTTGTATTTACTATGAAAGAACCTTTTAAAGCTGAGTTTATTGAATCTGCACTACAAAAGCTAGATAAGCGTGAATATTTTGACGAACTTATTGACGCCACGTCCCATATGGGCATTTACCTAACTGCTTTGAAAAGGTCTATCGCCGAAGAATCTTGTACTCGATCCATGCTCTGGAAGGAAAATTTCCATTCAACTAGCATGGAAGGGACTTGCACGAGTCTTGAAGAATCCCTAGAAAATAAGGCGACAAATGAAACGAGTACAAGTAACAAGGATTTAGACAATTACACTAATGCCTTGAATAGCGGCCTCTCTTATTTGATTCGTGATGGACGCTTCAGTGAAGAAATGCTTTTGGAAATGCACCGGATTTTACTTAGTGGCAACGTGCACAAAACCTCGGAAAACACTGGTAGGTATCGAGTAAAGCAAAATTATATCAAGGACGAAGCTACAAAGGATGTTTCGTTCACGCCACCTGCACCGTCAAATGTCAAAAAACTGATGGACAATCTCATCAGTTACATGAACAATTCTTCTCCAACACAGCGGAACCTCGTAAATGCTGCGTTAATCCACGCTCAATTCGAGACAATCCATCCTTTTGAAGATGGCAACGGACGTATTGGCAGAATGATTATAGTCTTGTACCTGTTTTTCACCCACGAAATTGATAGACTGTACCTGTTCTTGAGCGAAGCTATTGAAAAAGAAAAGTATAGATACTACAAGTTGCTAAACGATATTCGTAGTAATGGCGCCTGGAACGAATGGGTGAAGTTCTTTCTGGACATTGTCAATAAGCAAAGTATCAAGTATAGCGAGAACATAGTCAAGATTGAAAAGTTGTACACACGCAGTATTCAGGTGATAGATGAAAAGTGCTCCTCGAAAATTGCAAAGCAGGTTTTTGAGTGCTTTTTCAAGATGCCTATACATACTAGTAAGTCGATTGCAAAAGAAACTGGGCTTTCCAACACAGCCATCAATCGAGCGTTAGATAAACTCGTTGAATTCAACCTTGTGTTCAGCAATCATCAGAAACGTAATACTTTATATGTTTTTTACGAGTTGATAGACTTGATATAGCGAATTTATCAGTTAGCATATTTTTTTCAGTTAATATAAAAATCCTTTCTTCTGTTCCTTGGCCAACGATTCGAGGCAATCCAATTCCTTAAATGTATATTGGTTAATCACTCGCTTGATTTCCTTTAAGGACGCCTCTTCGAATTGGACGCTTTCAGCCGGAACAGACGCACCTCGTTCAGGAATCCTTATACGGCACTTGCTTTCTATCGTATTTAACGTATCGTTCTTTTCTTCAAAAATGTCTAGCGCTATAATTTCCCCAGTTTCATCCTGAATCAAAGCATAGGTATCTCGATGATTGGGGTATCTACGATCTTCGCTTACATAAACGAATTTTACAGTTTCCTCTTTTGACATGGATACATAATAAGGAACGATTTTGTCAACATCAACTTCAAAGTACTTACCTAAATAATCGCTGTGCGACAACGAATAAAAAAAGTTTTGTTTTCTTACCCAGACATAAAAACGATAGGTATGCCCATGAAAACTTTGCATGATAAAATCTTTATCAACAAAAACTGCAATCTCCGTGTCACCGACATTTACCTTGTCTGCGTATGCTGAGAAAAAATACTCTGGAATAAGATTCCTCCAGAGTATAAATTCTACAACAAAAACAAGTGTTGCAATCGCAAGAATTATTTTAAAAGCAATCCATTTCACGAAGACAGCCTTCCCTAACTTTGTTGATAAACGCCCTTTGTGCGGCATCAATAAAGATAGATTCTAGCAAAGGGTTCATTGGGAAAAAATTATAGCTACGCACGCGTTTTTCAAAATTTTTCCAACCGCCATAGCTATTCACGAACATGCCGAAGCGGCCGTAAAGATCGTTTTCAAAATAATTTTCAACAGCAGTATGCAACGGCAGCCCTTGTCCAACTAAGGTCGAGATGTTCCGCGCGTCAACATCTGCGTAGAAGTCACTACGTCCAAAACTATGATTAAAACCATCAAGCTTTTCACCAATGCTAAGGTCCGCCAGTTTGTATAAACTGTCATTGCTAAACCACCCCTTACTACGCAAGTCCTTCAAATCTCGCGCAAAAGTAAACATGTCACCAGCCCAGCCAGCTAGATCAGGACGTATATATTGGTGATTTTGAGGCCAGTCAAGATACTTGCTCAATGTCGCATGAAAATGGGAGACGTCAAAGGGCGCATTGACTTTTGGAAGTTCAAGTTTGCTAAACAAACCATCTTTAGAAAAATACCTAGGATAGCGCGGGTATTTCGTTCGTATTAAAGAATCCAAATGGTTGTTGGGAGAACCGGTGGTCAGGTCCCACTTCATCCCTTGATACCCGCCGTAATACCTCAACAAACGCATTTGTTCCAAAGCTCTGTCTCGCGCCATGTAGTTCTTCCAACCAGGTAGCACGATCTCGGCGTCGATATCCTTGATTGCGCGAAGGTATTGTTGAAAAGACGGCTTTTCCTGTTCCATCAAATTACGAGTCCACGAAATGGACGGAACCAACCCACCAACTCCAGGGGAAGGCCGGAAATCATGGGTGTAAATGGTGTCTCTCGGTGCACCAGAACCGATTACAGGTAATAGAGGTCCATAATCTGCCATTGCAGACTCCTTTGCCCTTGCGGGCGGTTAAATGAAATTGCCAAGAGCAAAGGATTTATGTAGCTTTACAAAACTCAAAGGGGCTACAAAGTCCTTTACGGGGCCGACCTGCAATTCCAGTTGCAGGCCGGTCCTTTTTTCTTGGAGAGAAGAACACCTTCTCCAACCTAAATATACGTCAAAAAGTTTGTTTCGTCAATAAGTTAAATACATTTTATCAAAATATTGTGTTTAATAATGCTAAAGAATTGCAATTAAAGACTATTTTTGAATATTTTAGCGGAAAAACACGATTAAACATTCGTCACGGAACTGTCTAAGATATCTTCGATCAGATTCTTTCTTACAAGCTCCTTCACAACTTCCGCCAACTTGAATAGAGCAATTTCGTTGCGGCGGTAGTTTCGCATTACGGACTTTACATCCAGCTGGATACCAACGATTTTGTGGTAAGGTTTTGAATTGTCCATCCAGTCGCTAGAGGCTGTACCCAGGAACTGCATTTTATACGGATCAAAGTGAATCTGATTCAAAATTTCAGGCTCGCGGCTTTCGTAGCGACTTGTTTCGCAACTTTCGTAACGGTAAGGCAACAAGAACACATTGAAAATTTTGTTACCAATGCTTGCGCAGTCTTGGTAAGTCGCGCCATCCCGAAGATTCTCGTTACACAGTTTCTGCTCCACAAACTGGCCGTACACAATCTGCTTGCTGATGGAACTTGATGAGGGGAGATTTCCCCCAGTGTAGAATTTTGCGTCAATAATAAATATGCGGTCGCCCTGCCACATGATTGTATCCGGACGCATAGCAAATTTCTGGTCATCGGCGTTTTGTTTTTTATCACGAACATTCCACCAGCAATGAGGATTGTACACATCCTTCGTTTCGCCATCGCGAAGATTTCCAAAAATGCGATCCAGCATTTTTTCCCAAATGGGAGCGAAACTAGTTACACCAAAGCAATATTCACTGAGGGTTCCATTCACAGAATTTCCATGCAGAAATTCTACAATCGTTTGCATGGCGTTGAACAGCCTAAGTTTTCGGTCATTAAAAGTCTTGGAAACTTTCTCCATGAGAACTGCTGAAAACAATTCGTAGTCAAATTCAAGAGTCGGCTCCACAGACAATTCAATGCTGTAAAGAGGTCCAATCAACCTTTGCGCTTGTGCAACGCAAAATTCATGGATTAAGGTCACCAGCTGATTTTCATTTTGGGAATTACAGCAAGAAATGGGGTTCAAATAAACAACTCCGTAACCATCATCGTTCTCGTAAACTTGAGGACGAATTTGCTTTATGGTACGGCTCCAGTTAATTTTTCCATGAACACCCTGCTTATAGCTTTTCTCCGTTTCCTTGTACAGTCCGAAATTAAAATAATAATCCAGCACATACAAAAATTCTTGAAAAGGAAATTCCAGCAAGGCCTCAAATTCAGATGTAGAGGCGTAGTTTGAGTTTTCCGCATCGGCAATTAAACTTTGATCCGAAAGAACACTCATCAAACTTGAGAAAACTTCTCGCAGAACTTCATCTGGAGTTTTTGCAAAATCAGAAAAACACCCGTAGGGAAAATAAATCTGCGGTTTACCACCAGCAAACTTTACACCTACGAATTGTTCATTCACTTTTTGCAAGTCGTTTTGACGACAGCAAAAATCTCTGAAATGAACCTCGCTCATTTTACAGCCCTAAAATTCCATCCTTGAATATTGCAGCAAAACCACCTTCTTCAAAGTTTTCAATCAGCGATTCTACAGATTTGCATTCGTTCTTGAACACAGTGCTGCGTTTGTACTTAAAGGCGTCATCCCAAAGATATTCCAGGACTTTTTCACCAAAAAGTTTTCTGGAAATTTCACGATACTTGTTGCCAGCATCATCCGTCTTTTCTTCACCGATGATAAAGTAGGCGCCAAGGCGTTTGTCTTCGGAGCTGATCATGGAGGTATTCTTTTCAAGAATCAACTCATTGACTTTTTCCCAGAACACACCCCAAGTAATGTCAGTATTTTCAATTTTCGTTTCCCGCTGGGCCTTGTGCAGCTCGCCATCCAATGTATTTTTAACAAGTTCCGAATCAAAGCGACGCTTAAAGGCATTGTCCAAAGTGAACACATTCTGGTCGGAAGTGTTCATGGTCGCATAAATGGAAAGATTGGGCGGAAGACGGATAGCCGTATTTGCCGTGAAGGTGACTGCTGGTTTTTCATCGTCAGAACCGTATTCTGTTCCTGCGATTTCAGCACTAATTTTCCCATTCACATCAACATGGTCCACAAAATACTTGCTCCAGCCAGCGGTGTATAAATTTCCGCCGACAGAATCACTTTCGCCTTTTTTATGACGATCCAAAAGTTGGAAAATTTCGCCGAAGATTGCAGCCGCATTTCCTCGATTAATTTCTTCAATGACCAGGAAATAAGGCTTTGTAGGATTGGCGTAGGCGCGAGCCAAGATGCGAGTAAAAGGCCCTGCCGCAAAATCATAATCCACGCCACCTGCAGGCTTTACAACAGGCATCACCTGGCCAACAAAATCTGCGTTGGTATATTCCGGATGAAACACCACACGAACAACCTGTTTTTCTTCATCCGTGATTTCGCCCTTCTGTTTTGCGATATCCAGCAGATCCATAATCTTCTTGGACTTGCCACAACCCGGAACACCATAGTAAATGATTTGGGCGGGGGTGAAGGATTTAATTGGGCTTGATGTTGATTTTGTTCTTGTTGTATCGAAACTATCGAAAAATGCTTTTTTATCTGTTCTATCCATAAAAGCAAACCTTTCTTCCAAGCTTTGTCCTGTTAGAGAGAGAATTCCATCTTTTGAAAAATTCAAAACCTTTGAATAATTATTGATGTAATTACGAATAATGTCATCATTATTTTTAGCGGTCTCTCCAAAGGATTCATAATACGCATCCTTGTACTCACAACTTGGATGCTTTTTCACATAATCACAAAGAGATTTCAAAAAATATGTCGGACATTCAATATTTTGAAAACCATCTTTTCTAACATAAGGATTTGGAACAAAATATCGTGCTATCCAAAATTTCAAATATTCTTCAGCCTCGGCTTCGTTTATATCATGGTCAAATCTTGGATAATAAAAACCATCTTCAGCTTCGCAATAAAGAGCTAATTGGCATGCCAATTGATATGGTGTTCGAAAGAAATCTCCACCATAGCACAACTTCATTTTTTCACGAAATTGATCAACCGGCATTTTCTCATGAGGAAGCGTATTTGCCAGTTCAACAACAGTCTTTGCAGTTCCATTTCGCCATCTACAGATTAAATCGGCCATAGCTAAACTCCGTATTTAGTTATGTCCATCTGTTTTAAAATTGCAATTAGAACATCTACAACAATGCTGTTTCCGGCCTGTTGGTAAGTTGCCGTATCGCTCACAACAATTTTAAAAGAATCTTTAAATCCCATTAGGCGAAGACATTCTCTTGGAGTAAGTTTTCTAATTCGTCCTTTATGGGTAACGTAATTATCAACGCCAGCGCGATGCATTTTATGCATGGACTGCAATAGTGGACGCGCCACATCAAGATCGGTTTTCGTTGATGTTTTCCAATTTTTTGTTCCACCAGCTAAAACATACTTTGCAACTTTTTCAGATAGGTAGTATTTCTCTTCAACATCCTTCACATCAAAGATGAATTCATCAAAAGCTTCATTTGTCGGCGTGAGTTTAGAATCTGGATGATATACAAAATCTCCATGCCAATTAAACTGCTGATTTTTCTTTTGGCAAAGTGCAACATCACCATTTATCTGAGTGTAGCTTTTAAGCCGATTTTTGTGACTTGTAACAAACTTGATTCCCTTTTCCTTTAAGAAATATTTGGAATCAATATAATCTTCCAAAAAATCATACATTACATATTCTAAAGGTATTGGGGCCGGGAAAGTAAAGTTTGTTTTTTTCTTAAAACCTAAACAATACACCCTTTCGCGGTTCTGAGGAATACCATAGTCTCTACTATTAAGAACGCGGAAATAAACATGATAACCAAGTTCTTCGAAAATATCATGCATGACATTCCAAGTTCGGCCTTCATCATGATTCAACAAACCCCGAACATTTTCAAACAAGAAAACCTTCGGTGCGGTTTCTTTTACAACTCTTGCAAATTCATAAAAGAGCGTTCCTCGAGCATCTTCAAAACCAAGTCTTTTTCCGACCATCGAAAAAGCTTGACAAGGAGCACCACCAATGATAAAATCAACTTTGCCAGCATAAGGCTTAGCATCAAAATTGCGTATATCAGTAAACCAGTCTTGCTCATTTATTTTGTAATTAGCCAAATAACTTTTTTTGCAATTTGGCTCAATATCCCCAGCAAAAACAATTTCATGATTTAGCTGAAGTCTCTGAAACGCATGTTCAATCGCACCAATGCCGCTAAACATTGTTCCTATACGAACCTTCTTTTCGGGATGAGAAAACTGTAAATCTTTCCAGCATTGCCCGTCAGAAATTGGAGTCTGCGGAATATCTTTTTGTTCAAGTTTTTCTACACGCTTCTTAATGATTTTTTTGACGCGTGCAATTTTCTTGTTAGACTCGTTGATTTCATTTTCTACGGTTGCCATGCAGGCTTTACTCCGAGTTGAAGGTGAACGAGTTCACCCTCAGTCGGGAGCAAGAAACTGCGATGTCAAAACAAGCAAAGAAAACGCTCGCAAACGCACGTGTGGATACACGAACGAATTCCCCGGGCACCGAATGGATACAGTACGCCCAGGGTACAGCATGACCTATGCAACCATAGGTCAACGAACGTTTGCTTTATTGTAGAACCGTGAAAGTGTCGAAGTTTCAAGCAACAACAAGAGCAAACCCAGCAAGAGCCGTTCTTGTCGCAAAACTTCCACACGATTTAAACGAAAAAAGGCGTGAGGTTGAATGCATCTACTCGCTTGAGGCCTTCGACTGCCTGGTTCAAATAAACGCAAACAACCCACGCCCCATAAGCTTACCGAATAAATCCGGCAGCAGATGCCTAAGCATCTAAAGGGTCGCATTGCGCACAGGCAGATATAAAAAAATGCATGTAGCAAAACGATGCCATCAGGCAAAGCCCAATAGCAAGCGTGAGCGTCGCCTTATCCAAGAACCATGAAAGTGTCGAAGTTTCAAGCGTGGACAAGAGCAAAACTCTTTATGTACACAGGGAATATAGATAATCCTGCATGTCAGTAGGTGTCACTCAAATTTTTTCAGCGCACCTATTGCCCATTTTTACAAAATTAGTTATATTTTGTTCACTAGAACATTTGTGCATTAAATTTGTGTTTTTATATCCAGCTTGTAACACAAAGGAGTAAATATGGAAGAGAAGAATATGCAGGCGGCTGGTGAAATCATTTTTTACCAACCCGAGGGCGAATCCAAACTTCAAGTATATCTTGAAGATGAGACAGTTTGGCTGACAATAGATCAGATGAGTGACCTGTTTTTAAAGTCACGATCAACGATTAATGAACATATTCTAAACGCATTCAAGGAAAAAGAATTAGACAAAAGCGAAGTTATGAGAAAAATCGGAAATTCCGATTTTTCTACCAAGCCCACGAACATTTACAATTTAGATGTAATTATTTCCGTTGGCTATAGGGTTAAATCCGTTCGTGGCACACAGTTCCGTCGCTGGGCCAATCAGGTTCTAAAAGATCATCTTCTGCGCGGAGCAAGTGTAAATAAGCGTTTTATGCTGACTGAAGAGCGAGTTGACAGGCAACTGATTAATCACGAAAAACGTTTGGACGAGCTCGACTCAAAAGGCATGGAAACGAGCACTCGCCTAGCCACTCTCGAAAAGCAGGTTGACTTTTTCGTCAAGGCGAACCTGCCTCCCAGTGAGGGCATCCTGAATGCAAAATCCTGGTGGAGCGGGTACGAATTCGCCTGCCAGCTGGTGCGTTCCGCAAAGGAAGAAATCATCGTCATCGATCCTTTTGCAGACGATGTCGCACTCTCTCTTGTCGCCAAGAAATCTGCGGGTGTAAATGCGTTCGTCTATTCCGGTCATGTAAACCGACATCTGCGAGAGGAAGAAGAACGATTGAATCGCCAATTCCCAACTGTTAAACTCGAAGGCATGCAGAATGTTCATGACAGGTTCATCATCGTGGACGAGACGGTTTATCACATCGGTTCATCCCTCAACGAACTCGGGAAAAAACTGACCGCATTCTCCGTGCTGAATTTCGTTTCAAAGCAGCAACTGCTGGAAATGGTGTCGCAGGCGTCTGGGAAAAAATCCAGCTTGTAACACAAAGGAATAAATATGGAAGAGAAAAACGAAATCATCGTGTATCAGCCCGAGGGCGGCGAATTTCACATTGAAGTGCGCCTTGAAAACGAAACCGTGTGGCTGACTCAGGCGCAGATGGCAGAACTGTTTAACGCAACTAAGCAAAATGTCAGTCTCCATATCTCTAACATTTTTGAAGAGGGAGAACTTCTTCAAAATTCAACTGTCAAGGAATCCTTGACAGTTCGAAAAGAAGGGAAACGTGAGGTAACCCGAAAAATCTTATTGTACAATTTAGATGTGATTATTTCGGTCGGTTATCGCGTCAAATCCATCCAAGGCACTCGATTTAGACAGTGGGCTATCCAAGTCCTCAAAGAACACCTTCTTAAGGGTGGCTCTGTAAACCAGCGGCTTATCTCGCACGAAAATAAGCTTGAAAGTCTTGATTCTCGCGTTCAGGCTCTAGAAAAGAATGTTGACTTTTTCGTCAAGGCAAACCTGCCTCCCAGTGAGGGCATTCTGAATGCAAAATCCTGGTGGAGTGGGTACGAATTCGCTTGCCAGCTGGTGCGTTCCGCAAAGGAAGAAATCATCGTCATCGATCCTTTCGCAGACGATGTCGCACTCTCACTTGTTGCCAAGAAGTCTGCGGGTGTAAATGCGTTTGTCTATTCCGGTCATGTAAACCGACATCTGCGAGAGGAAGAAGAACGACTGAATCGCCAATTCCCAACTGTTAAACTCAATGACATTCAGAATGTTCATGACAGGTTCATCATCGTGGATGAAACCGTTTATCACATCGGTTCATCCCTCAATGAACTCGGAAAAAAACTGACCGCATTCTCCGTGCTGAATTTCGTTTCAAAGCAGCAATTGTTAGAAATGGTGTCTCAGGCGTCTGGAAAATCAGTGCTATAAACAAATCCTATATCCAACCCTAGAAAAATAGTATATGTCTAACGCCTTGCCATGGAAAAGAGTATTTCTATATTTATTCCTACAAGATTGATAGGGAATTAGAAAATGTTTTCGAGTTCCCCTAAGCATTCGAAGGAGTTCATTATGTGTAGTGACTGTCGAATGCCGAAAGGCATGCAGAAGAATAGATAACTGCTTCGCTCAAATATCAAAAGTCCTTGATGGTTTGGTCAAAGCAAGTAGTTAATCAAGTGGAAAAACTTAAGGACGAAAGACCTGGCGCGGTGCCGGGCGAAAATCAAAATCAGAAAATCGGGCCGAATAAAGTCGGTAAAAAGGTTGAACAAACCGGTTTCTGAGTATTACCAAATCAAAAAAAAGGATTTCAAACATGTCTAAGATTCATAAGTCTATTGCAGAACTCGTTGGCCACACTCCTCTTGTTGAACTTTCCAATTACGAAGAAAAGTATGGTCTTAAGGCTCACATCATTGGTAAGCTGGAATACTTGAACCCCACAGGTTCCGTGAAGGATCGCCTGGCTCTGGCCTTGATCCAGGATGGTGAACGTCGCGGCCTGATTAAGAAGGGCGACACGCTCATTGATGTGACTAGCGGTAACACGGGCATTGGCCTTGCCGGTATCGGTCATGCTCTTGGCTACGAATTCGAACCTTATCTGGAACCGGGCACCACCATCGAACGCGTCCAGATTTTTGAAGGCTACGGTTTGAATGTAAAGTCTTTCTACGATATCGAAGAAGTCAAGGACTTCGAAAAGACGGGCCTGGTGCTTGATGATTTGATTGATGGTATCAAGCGCATCGCCAAGGAGAAGGGTTTCTACTATACCGGTCAGACTGTAAACGAAGCCAACCAAGAATTCCATTTCAAGACTACCGGTCCTGAAATTTGGGAAGACACGGATGGCAAGGTGGATTACTTTGTTGCAATGGGCGGTACTGCCGGCACCATCGTGGGTACGGGCCGCTATCTTCGCGAAAAGAATCCTGGCGTAAAAATTGTGGGTGTGCAGGCTGCAAAGAGCTCCCGCCCGGATAGCCCTGATTTTACCGGTCATATCGTAGATGGAACCTTGCCTTTGCATGGTGTGGCCGAACCTCTTGTGCCCACCCTCATCAAGACCAATCGCGATAACGGTTTTCAGTTTGATGAAGTCATCGACATCAAGGCGGAAGATGCTTATGCAACTGCTCAGGAAACTGCAAAGACCGATGGCCTCTTCCTGGGAACTTCTGCTGCCGCCGCCCTTACCGCCGCAATCCAGATCGCAAAGCGCCCTGAAGCAGCCGGCAAGAACATCGTGGTGATTTACCCCGATAACGGTTACAAGTACCTTTCTACGGAACTGTACAAGAAGCAGAAATAGTGGTTAGTGATTAGTGGCTAGTGGTTGGTTTGATTTTTGTGTACTAACCACTAAATACTGCTTACTTATTAATGGGAGAATTAATCAAATGAAATTGAATTTTGTACAGAATATTGCGTTGAAGACTGCGAAGTCTACTGAAGATTATTTGGAATCCGTTCTCCAAATTGTGAAGTATCTGAAGAATAACGAAGTGGTAACGCCGAAGGGAAAGTATTGGAAGGTAAGTCCGGAACCGGGCAACGAATATGTGGGCGACCTGATTGTGACTCCCAAGAGCCTTTACGCAGGTTCCGCAGGCATTGGCCAGTTCTTCTTGCAACTTTTTGAAGTGACCAAGGATGAACAGTATTTGCAGGAAGCCAAGGATGCTGCAGAATATCTGCTGAATACTTATGAAGGTCCCGAATTCTTTTCCAACGTCTTGAATGGGGCGGATGGCGGTGTGTGGCCTGTGAAGGGATGGGGCACTAGTGTGTATGCTTCTCCTGCCGGCCAGGCAATCTTCCTGGATCAGCTTTATGACCATACCGGCGACAAGCGCTATCGTGATTTCTTGATCAAGGCAGCCGATGATTCCATTGAGGCTGGCGAAGATGACGGTACGATTCTGCATTGGTCGACAGAAGCTGACCTGATGGCTGATGGTTCCTACGCTTTCTTCTTCCTGTATGTTTACCGTAAGACTGGTGACGAAAAATATCTGGAAGCCGCAAAGCGCGTAGTCGCCTTTACGGACACTCGCATCACTCACGCCAAGGAAGGCGGCATCTATTACAAGAATGTGGACCTGACTTTGGTGGGCTGGAAATCCAGGGAATCCGCTTTCCCCAATTTCAGCCATGGCGCTGCAGGAACGGCTTTCTTGAATGTTCTTCTTTACGAAGAAACCAAGGATCCTGCTTATCTTGAAAAGGCGAACGAAGTTGTGAAATTCCTGGCTGCTATTGCAGAAGGTGACGAAAATGGAGCGTTAATCCCGTACCTCTACAATCCTGAATTAGGACGTTTCCATGACTTCTATTACCTTTCCACTTGCCATGGCCCTGTGGGAACCTCGATCCTGTTCCGCAAACTTTACGACGTGACCGGCGATAAGGAAAATCTCCAGTGGGTTGACCTTCTGACCAAGGGGATTCTGAAGGCTGGTGCTCCGCTGAAACATACTCCGGGGTACTGGAACAGTTACTGCCTCTGCTGCGGTGCCCCGGGCGTTTTGGCTCACTTCGTAAAGACTGCAGAAGTTCTTGGAAAGGATTCCTACATCGAACAGGCGAAGGTTACTGCCGATAAGCTGCTGGGCGATTCCTATAACGATGACAAGGGCCGTCGCTGGTATGCTGCCTGGACCCGCAAGATTCCGGGCTTCGTGGAAACCTACACGGGCCTTTACGATGGCGCAGCTGGCGTGGGATCTGCACTCCTGTACCTTTACGCCCACGAAAAGAATATCAAGATCAAGACGGAAACGTTGGAATATCTGTTCCTGAAATAATCTCTGAAAATTAAAAATCCGTACAACAAAGGGAACTCCCGGGTAATGAAATCCGCCTGGGAGTTCTTTTTTTATTGCAGGTAGTATTCCTTCAGTTTCTGGATTTTGTCTTCGGTAAGGCCCAGCTTTAGTTCCATGTACTTTTGCATGGAGCCGAAGTTGGCCTTGATGAAGTCTAGGGCTTTATGCAGGTAATCGGGATTGACGCCAAGGATTGCCTTGATGACGCCTTGATGTTGTTCCGAAAGATTCTGGGACTTGGCGAATTGCAGGGCTGCGTCAATCATGGATTGGTAAGATTCGTTGGACTTGTTGAAATCTTCCATGACGGTCTTTTCGTCTACGCCCAACGCAAACAGAATAAACGCGGCGGCGAGACCTGCGCGGTTCTTGCCCTGGGAGCAGTGCCAAAGAATGGTTCCACCCGGAGTTTTTAGGATGGCATCGAAAATGCCGCTCTTGACGATTTCGATCATCTTTACGGCAACTTCCGGGCTGAAGGTGTTGGGGTTCATGACCTTCACCATGTCCAGGCCGACTTGTGCAGAGGAAGGCTTGTCTGTTTTTTGGGGAAGCTGACCGAGAACATTAAACCAAATGTTTTCTACGCCGGGAATTTCCACGTCCATGGCGCTGCTGCGTTCCGTTTCGGTACGCAAGTCGCAAACCAGTTTCAGATTCTGTCCTTGAAGTTGCTTTACGTCATTTTCGGACGCCTTGGACAAGTTTGCGGAACGGAAAAGAAGATTGCTCTTCACAGTCTTTCCGCTGATAGTTTTAATGCCACCAAGATCGCGTACGTTTGCAACACCTTCAAGTTTCATAAGAATTCCTCTAGATGAAATTCAATGTGTAAAAATTACGATTTTTCAATGGCAACTTCGTACAAAATATTCAATGCTTTTGCGATTTTGTTTTCGGGGAGGTCGGAGTAGTTGATGATGAACTGGTGCTCGCTGGGGGTGGCCTCTGTGTAGTAATCGGAGAGGGCGCCGATGCGAACGCCTTTTTCGTTTGCCTGCTTGCAGAATTCTTCGTCGGAAAGGGGGGTGTCGATTTTCAAGATGAAATGGAGGCCGGCGTCTTCTTCAGCGATGGTGGAGATGGCGGTCAGTTTGCTTTTGCGGATGGCTTGGAGCAATGTGTCGCGGCGGCCGCGGTAGGCGTTGCGCATGCGGTTGATGTGCTTTTCAAAGGAGCCGTCGCTGATGTACTTTGCAAGCACCAGCTGTTCCAAGGTAGAAACGGTGCAGGTGTAGAAGGAAAATTCCTCCTTGTACTTTTGGGCAAGGCTCTTGGGCAGCACCATGTAGCTGATTCGCGCAGAAGATGTAAGAGTCTTGGAGAATGTGTTGATGTAGATGACCTTATCGGATACGTCAATGTTTTGCAGCGTGGAGATAGGGCGACCGGTCATGCGGAATTCGCTATCGTAGTCGTCTTCTACGATGTAGCGGTTGCTGGATTTGGCGGCCCAGCTCAGCAGTTCGTAACGGCGGCTTACAGGCATCACAATACCTGTGGGATAATGATGACTGGGGGAGATGTGAATGACGTCGGTGCAGGTTTCTTCCAACTGGTCGATGATGACTCCGGAGTCGTCCAGCGGAATGAAATTGCAAGTGACATTCATCTTGCGGTAGATTTTTGAAATCTTGCTGTAGCCGGGATCTTCTACGCCGTACTTCTTGTTAAATCCCAGAATCTGGACGATGAGACCGTACAGATAGTCTGTTCCTGCGCCAACGATAATCTGCTCCGGATCCACGTACATATTGCGGAAACCATTGAGCATGTCGGCGATAGCCTTACGCAATGGGTATACGCCTCCGTAGGGAGCGCGTTCCAGAAGTTCCATCTGATTTTCGCAAAGGACCTGTCGTGTGATTTTTGCCCAGGTACTGAAGGGGAACATTTCGGGATTTCCCAAATTGTTGGAGAAGTCCACGAAGTGTTTCTTGGATTGTTTTGCGCTGCGGGATTTTTGAACCAGGGAATCAAATTTCTGAGTGTTGCGAGCTTCGCGGGATTCCTTGAAGTCGTGCTTGATTTCAGTCTGGGCGATTTTCAGTTTGGATACGAAATAGCCTTTGCGAGGTTCCGTGTAGATGTAACCTTCGGCCAGCAATTGGTTGTAGGCGGTTTCTACGGTAATGAGGCTGATGCCCATTTGCTTTGCCAGAGAACGTTTAGACGGTAATTTCTCTTCGGCTTCCAACTTGCCGTTCAGAACATCATTCTTGATACTCTTATAAAGGAAGTGGTAGAGGGTATCGCTGCCCACGTTTTCGATGTTGTAGCTAAGCATTTTTATCTGGTCCTAAACTGGTCTTATTCTGGTCTTGTTAAAATAATAGAAAATTGAATATTTAAAGAGGTCAGTTTTTAGGGTATTTTTGTGCTGTTTTTAAAAGTGAGGTAAAAAATGTCTGAACAGAATTACATTGCAGAACGTTACGAATTGAACAAGAATCTTGCTCAGATGCTGAAGGGTGGTGTGATTATGGACGTAACCACTCCGGAACAGGCAAAGATTGCAGAAGCTGCAGGTGCTTGCGCCGTGATGGCCCTGGAACGTATTCCGGCTGATATCCGTGCTGCCGGTGGCGTGAGCCGTATGAGTGACCCGAAGATGATCAAGGGTATCCAGGAAGCTGTTTCTATTCCGGTGATGGCTAAGTGCCGTATCGGTCATTTTGCCGAAGCTCAGATTCTTGAGGCTATTGAAATTGACTACATCGACGAAAGCGAAGTTCTTTCTCCGGCCGATGATATTTACCACATCAACAAGCGCGATTTCAAGGTTCCCTTCGTTTGCGGTGCCAAGGACTTGGGTGAAGCTCTCCGCCGTATCGAAGAAGGTGCTTCCATGATCCGTACCAAGGGTGAACCGGGTACGGGTGACGTTGTCCAGGCTGTTCGCCACATGCGCTTGATGCAGCAGGAAATCGCTCGCCTCACTTCTATGCGTGAAGACGAACTGTACAACCGCGCCAAGGAACTTCAGGTATCTTACGCTCTGGTAAAGTACGTTCACGATAACGGTAAACTGCCTGTTGTGAACTTCGCCGCTGGTGGCGTGGCAACTCCCGCAGACGCTGCGCTCATGATGCAGCTGGGTGCCGAAGGTGTATTCGTGGGCTCCGGCATTTTTAAGTCCGGCAATCCGGTGAAACGCGCTCAGGCCATCGTGAAGGCTGTCACCAACTACAAGGATGCTAAGCTCATTGCTGAACTTTCCGAAGACCTGGGCGAAGCCATGGTGGGCATCAACGAACAGGAAATCGCACTCCTCATGGCTGAAAGAGGTAAATAATGAGCGATACCAAAACTGTACAGAACCCGGCAGCGGCTCGTCCCCTGCGTATCGGTGTGCTGGCGGTACAAGGTGCGTTTATTGAACACGAACAGATTCTCACAAAGCTTGGCGTAGAGACCTTTGAAATCCGGCAGAAGTCAGACCTGGAAGCTCCCGCAGGATCAAACCGACCTTCGAATCGTCCTTTCGACGGTCTGATTCTCCCCGGTGGCGAAAGCACCGTGCAGGGCAAGCTGTTGCGGGATTTGGATATGTTCGAACCGCTGTTGAGATTGATTCAGGATGGGCTTCCTGTTTTTGGAACCTGCGCCGGTCTCATTCTCTTGGCGGAACGTTTGAGCAATGACGGCAATGTGTATTTCGGTACCTTGCCTGTGACTGTTCGGCGTAATGCCTACGGCCGTCAGCTGGGAAGTTTCTTCGCGGAGCGAGCCTTCCGTGGAATTACGGATGAAGCTACGGTTCCCATGACTTTCATTCGTGCGCCCTTGATCGAAAAAGTTGGGGATGGTGTGGAAATCCTTGCCGAAGTAAAAGGCGAAATCGTTGCTGCCCGCTACAAGAATCAGCTTGGAATTTCTTTCCATCCGGAGCTGAACGAGGACACTCGTATTCACCAGTACTTCGTGGATATGTGCCTTGGGGAATAACCTATATTTCGTCGTGGAATTGTAAGGGAATCTCGCTGTGAAGCTTCTTCTAATATATTTCTTCGTCCTTGGATTTATCTGCATTCGCGATTTATTCAAGGTGAAGAATTTTGATGATTATGTGGTGGCGGGTCGACGTCAGACCGCCCCTTTTGTGTTTACGAGCTTGATGGCCACGGTCCTTGGGGCTAGCGCCACAATCGGTATTGCTGCCCGTGCGGAATCCATCGGCTTTGCGGCGTTCTGGTGGCTTGGTGTAGGTGCCGTCGGCTTCTGGTTTCAGGCTGCTTTTTTAAGCAAGCCAATTCACAATCTTGATGTGCGTACCCTTCCGGAACTTGCGGAAAAAACAGTAGATAGGACTGGCCGAAAATTGGTAGGCCTGATTATTGCTGTTTCCTGGATTGGAATTATTGCGGCTCAGTTTGCTGCGGTAGCTGGATTTATTGGACTGGTGTTAGGTCATGATGCAGGTGCTTTGTCGGTGGTTGTAACGGCGGCCATCGTTATTGTGTACACCTTGCTGGGCGGGCAACTTTCTGTTGTGCGTACTGATGCCTTGCAGTTTGGGATTTTGACGCTGGGTTTTGCTGCTTCCGCGATTTATTTGCTTGGTGGATTTGCGGATGTTTCTGCTGCGATGGCTTTAAATGCGACCGCTTCTGGAATTTCAAATTTTGATTTTTCGTTATTGAATGAAAAGTTTGGTGCTGCTGATCTTGCCATGATGCTTTTTACTGTGGGCGGGGCCTACTTCTTGGGACCCGACGTAATTTCAAGAAACTTGGTGGCGAAAGATGCGGGGGCGGCCCGAAAGGCTGTGGTGGCGGGAAGTTTCGCCATTCTGATTTTTAGCGTGATTATTGTATTGCTGGGAATGTGGGCGGCACAGTATGCTCCTGATGTGGCGGGCTCAAAGACCAATGCCTTGTTCCGTTTGGCTTCTGGCGTTTTGCCTTTGCCCTTGGCTGCGCTTTTGTCGGTGGGGCTTCTTTCGGCGTTGTTGTCTTCTGCAGATACTTGCCTTATAAATTCTGCGGCTATTTTCGGAAGCGACATTTTGAATACCCGCCGCATCGCCGTGGTGAGAATTCTTGTGGTGGTCATTGGTTTGGTTGCCATGGTTTTGGCTTTAGGTGGAAAGGATATTATCGGCCTTTTGACCATGGCTTATTCTGTCTACACGCCGGGAATTGTGGCTCCCTTGGCGGTGGCTGTCATATCCCATAAGAAGTTTGAAATCCGTAAGCCTCTGTGGTACACTGGAGTTTGCCTTGGCGGTTTGTTTGGGCTGATCCCTGCCATATTTTCTTCGGCTGTGAATTTTGTGACGCCTGCATATTTGCCTCATATTGGAATTTTTGTGTCGCTTTTGTTCGCCTTGGCTGGTTTGAAACGTCGAAAATAAGTGTGTTTTTAAAATATTCCTATTGAAACTATAGGGAAATTGAATCTATTTAACTATATTTATTGTAGTTTGAATTTGTTATCTGGAGAAATCATGACCCTTCAACAACTTCGCTACGCCATTGGGATCGCAAAAGTTGGCTCCTTCAACAAGGCCGCTGAAGCCCTGTTTATTTCCCAGCCTTCTTTGACTGCGGCTATCCACGACCTGGAAGATGAAATTGGCATCATGATTTTTAATCGCTCCAGTCGCGGTGTGACCCTCACTCCCGAGGGTGAAGAATTCATTGCCCACGCCAACGAGCTTTACCACCATTACGAAACCATCCAGGAACGTTACAGCAAGGAAGAACAGAAGAAGAAAAAGTTTGCTGTTTCGACCCAGCATTATTCCTTTGCCGTGAAGTCTTTCGTGGAAATGGTGAAAAAGTTCAACATTGATGATTACGAATTTGCCCTTCGCGAAACCAAGACCAAGGATGTCATCGATGACGTTACCGGCCTGCGCAGCGAAATCGGTATTTTGTACCTTAGCGATTTTAATCGCAAGTACATCAACTATCTGTTGAAGGAACACGACCTGGAATTCCATAAGCTTATTGATTGCCATGCCTTTGCCTACATGTGGAAAAATCATCCGCTGGCAAATAAGAAGTCGGTGAACCTGGATGATCTTTCCCAATACCCCTGCCTTTCTTTTGAGCAGAGCGAAAGCGGTAACTATTATTTCGCTGAAGAAATTTTAAGTACAAATGAATATCATAAGACCATCAAGGCCAATGACCGTGCCACCATGCTGAACTTGATGGTGGGCCTGAATGGTTACACTCTCTGCTCCGGCATTATCAGCGAAGAAATCAACGGATCCGATTATGTGGCTGTTCCCTTTAAGGATGCCAAGGGCGAAGATGACCGTACCATGGAAATCGGCTACATTACTAAGAAGAACTTTATGCTCAGCACCATTTGCCGAATCTATATTCGCGAATTGGAAGAGTATCTGCAGGCATATACTTCTGGGAAGGCAGTTCAGGAATAACGGACGTATTTTTTAAATTTACGTCATGCCTCTGAATACCGATATTTTCAATCGCACTATTCGCCTTGTGGGCGATGAAACCATGAATGTCATTGCGCAAAAGCGTGTGATTATTTTTGGTGTTGGCGGCGTGGGAAGTTGGTGCGCCGAAAGCTTGGTGCGTTCAGGTATTCATTACTTGACCATGGTGGACTCCGATAACGTGAGCGTTACCAATGTGAATCGCCAACTTATGGCAACCACGAAGACGGTTGGCCAGGTAAAGGTTGAAGTTTTAAAACAGCGTCTGCTTGAAATTAATCCGGATGCTCAAATTGAGACTCGTGCGGAACTGTATAGCGAAGAAACGGCCGCCTCTTTTCATCTTGAAGATTATGATGTCATTATCGATGCCATCGACAGTCTCGAAAACAAGATGCACTTGATGCTTGCGGCTTCTAAAACAAAGGCCAAGGTCTACGCTTCCATGGGGGCTGCCCTCAAGATGGATCCTACAAAAATCCATGTGGCGGAATTCTGGGATGTAAAGGGGTGCCCGTTGGCCCGCGCCCTTCGCGACAAGTTCAAGAAAAAACAATTGCGCCCGTCTAAAAAAATCAAGTGCGTGTACAGCGAGGAACTGCTGAAAAATTTAGGTGGCATTCCCGAAAATGATGGCGCTCCTGCAGAGTTTCACAAGGTGGCCTATAACGGGACCATGGCCCACGCCGTGGCTATTTTCGGTTTTACCATTGCCGGCTTGGTGATGCAGGATATTTGCGGGGGGCAGCGGAATGGCTAAGCGTGAACTTACGTATGTGCAGAAAGTGGAACGGAGCATTTCGACCACTTATCGTGAACGTCTGTGGACGCCCTTCATTAATGCCATTAAAACCTACAGGCTGATTGAGGAAGGGGACCGCATTGCAGTCTGCATTTCTGGCGGCAAGGATTCCATGCTGCTGGCGAAACTGATGCAGATGCTGCAGCGTCATAGCGATTGCAATTTTGAAATTCAGTTTTTGGTGATGGATCCCGGATACAATGCCGAAAACCGCGCCCAGATTGTGAAGAATGCCGCTCTTCTGGAAATCCCCATCCAGATTTTTGATACCAATATTTTTGATGTGACCTACAAGACCGAAAAGTCGCCTTGCTATTTGTGCGCCAAGATGCGCCGTGGTCATTTGTATCGCATGGCTATGGATGCGGGCTGCAACAAGATTGCCTTGGGCCATCATTTTTCGGATGTTATCGAAACTACGGTTTTGGGCATGTTTTATGGCTCGCAATTGCAGGGTATGATGCCGAAACTTCGTAGTCAGAATTTTGAGGGCATGGAACTCATTCGCCCCATGTACTGTATTCACGAGCAGGATATTATTGCCTGGCGTAACTATAACGAACTTGAATTTATCCAGTGTGCCTGCCGCCTTACTTTAAACACGGTGGTGAACGACGATGGTTCCAGCAACAGCAAGCGCAAGGAAATCAAGGAGCTGCTGAAGAATCTGAAGAAGATCAACCCCAATATCGAAAAGAGTATCTTCAACAGCATCCATGCGGTTTGCATTGAAACATTCCCGGGCTATAAAGCCAACGGGGAGCAGCATTCCTTCCTGGAATGGTTTGATGAAAATAGAAATATATTAGACTAGTACAGCTGACTTTTAATTAAAAGGGGGCGGTGCCTAGGTCGGTATCGCCTTCTTTTATTTTTGCAAGAATGGGAAGTCCAGTCAGTTCCTGCATCATGAAGATGTTGTCGTCTTCCATTTGCATGTTGCCGCTGATACCGTAACGGTTTACGATGATGCCTCGGATTTGAAGACCGCGGGCTCTTGCGTATTCCACTGTCAGAACGCAGGAATTGATACTGCCTAGGGCTGCCGTGGTGACAATCAGCAGAGGAAGATTCAGTTCCTTCATGATGTCGGTCAGGAACAGCTTTTGAGGCTCGCTGGATTTGCCGCTAGTTGCGTCTGCGTTGGGGGTATCGTAACGGATGGGACAGATGATGCCACCGCTTCCCTCGGCGAAAATGAAATCATGTCGGTGGGAGGCTTTGTCAAAGTCGGCACGGACTTGCGGGAGTTCTACGGGATTACCTTCCATGCGGGTGGCGAGATGCGGGGAAACGGGTTCCTTGTAGACGTAGCTGACCAATTCTTCCTGAGTGTCGGGGAGGTTGGCGATTCGTTTTACGTAGTCGGCGTCGCCGGCGATCCATTTGCCGTCGCGTAGTTCAGCTCCGCTGAGGGCTGCCTTATAGTAGCCTGCATCAATTCCTGAGTCACGCCATTTTTTTACGAGAAGGGCGGTTACAAAAGTTTTGCCGACGTCGGTTCCTGTTGCTGTTACGAAATAACCATTCATAGTTAGTAAGAAGTAGACGGTAGAAAGTTGGTAGTTTTAGTGGGGGCGGGTTAGGACTGCAGCGATTGCCGTTGCTGCGTCTTGTAATTCTTCTTTCGTGTGAGTGGCCATGAGGCTGGCGCGCAAACGAGCCTGGCCCTTGGCTACGGTGGGGTAGCGGATGGCGGGGATCAAGATTCCCTTTTCCAGAAGTTCTGCGGAGGCGCGGAGGGCTGCGGCTTCGTCACCAATGATAATGGGGATGATGGCGGATTGCGGGGCGATTGCAGATTGGTTGCTGTCGGGAATCGCTCCGGCCTTCTGAAGAGCGTCCCAGAAAATTTTCACATTTTCTTGAAGTTGCAAAACGCGTTCCGGATGGTTTTCGATGAACTTCAGATTGTTTGCGGCGGCTTGTGCCATGGCTGGGGACATGGCAGTGGTGAAAATAAAACTGCGAGCCTTGTTGCGTAAAAAGTCTATGAGTTTCTGCTTGCCCACAACGAAACCGCCTTCGCATCCAATGGCTTTGCTCAAGGTGCCTACGGTAACATCGGCGTGCTCGCAGGGAATGCCCATGTCGTTAAAATGTTCTGCAAGGCCGCGGCCTGTTTTGCCGATAACACCTGTGGCATGGGCTTCGTCGATCATCAGGAGGCAATTGTTTTCTTTTGCGATTTTTTGCAATTTCGGAAGATTTGCTAAATCGCCATCCATGCTGAAAACAGCGTCGGTTACGATGAGGAGGCGGGTTGCTACTTTTTCGTAGGGCTGTGCTGCGCGGGCTTCGCTAATGACTCGTTGTAGGTCTGCCATGTCATTGTGCTTATAGACAATACATTTGGCTTTTGAAAGTCGGATGCCATCGATGATGCTGGCGTGATTCAGTTCGTCACTAAAGACGATACATTCGCTGATTATTTTTGACGGGATGCCGTTTTCGTCTTGACGTTCATAAACCTGTTTGCTGCATAGTGCCGAGATTACTCCGACATTTGCCATGTAGCCGGTGCCAAACGTAATGGCAGCTTCTTCGCCCTTAAAGTCGGCCAGGGCGCTTTCCAGTTCTTCGTGGGGAGTCTTGTTTCCTGTGGTAAGGCGTGCGCCGCCGCTACCTGTGCCCCATTTCAAAACGGCGTCGGCTGCGGCCTTCTTAAGAGAAGGCTCGTTGCATAAATCCAGATAGGAATTGGAGGCGAGAAGAAGAGTGCTCTTTACTGTATCGGACGCGTTTTGCGCGCCTGCAGCAATTTGAACGTGACTGGCTTCGGGACTTTCTAAAAGTCGCATGGTTCGGTAGGTGTGAGCCTCTTGCATACCCTGCAAAACATCATCTGTAAAATCGTTAAGAATTGACATGTTTTACCTTAAGCCAACGTTTTTGTTTAATGAATTTAGAAAACTCTCGGCGTGGTATTTTGAAGTTTTGTTGACAAAGAACGGACGAAGAGATTATAATTATACAGATGCAAAAAATGAAAGAAAATTCACGGGTTCTAAAGACGAAGAAAGTCCTGAAAGGAGCGGTTGTCGACTTGCTTAAGGAAGGTGATGCTTCCTTGATCAACGTCTGCTCTATTTGTGAGAGGGCAAAAGTTAACCGCACGACTTTTTATAATCACTATCAGGATAAAGATTCTCTGCTTGAAGAAATGGTGCTTGACACGGTTGACGCCTCCTGTGATTTTATGAAGGCCTTTTTAGAAAAGAACAATCCTGGCCTCGCCATGACGCGCATGCTTCAATACTATCGCGACAATGACGGATTTTTCTTAACCTTGATGAAGACGGATTATGGCGGAACTTTTGTAAAGCTGATGATTGAAACTATCTGGAAGCAGAACTGTCACTGGTATAAGGAAAAAGGGGCTGCCTTGAATGATTACGTTTATTATCGCATTGTGTTCAAGGTGTCGGGAATTATTTACATGATTATTCACTGGCTTGAAGAAGGTGCGAAAATATCTCTTCCCACGATGTCCAGTTATATAATTAGTTTCATTGCCGGAAAACCAACAAAGCAATACCCAAGTGTTGACTTAAAGAAAAAAAGTTAAAATCAACAAGGTGTTGAAAATGGTAAATCTGTAGTATCTTTCTTTAAATGGAAAAAAGAAGAGTTGTTATTACAGGTATGGGTGCTGTTTCACCTCTCGGTCACAATGTAGGCGAATTGTGGAATGCCATTAAGAATTGTAAATGTGGTATTGAAAGGATAACTCTTTTTGATCCGACTTCTAACCCGGTGCAGATTGCGGCCGAGGTGAAAAATTTTAATCCTGCTGACCATGGAATTTCTCCGAAGAAGGCTTCTCGCATGGGACGCTTTACTCAGTTCCTTCTGGCGGCTTCCCATGAGGCTGTGAGGGATGCGAATCTTAGCCGTGAAATTCTTGAAGATGAAAAGACGGGTGTCATTGCGGGAAGTGCGATTGGCGGCATGGATGTAATTGACCAGTCCTTCAATCTGTATGTGGAATCCGGAAAAAGAAAAATTTCTCCGTTTGATGTGGCGAGACTTATTCCCAATGAATGTGTCGCCAACGTTTCTATGGAGCTGGGGATTACAGGTTGCGCCTGGGTGGTTTCGTCTGCCTGTGCTTCGGGGACGGACGCGGTGGGAACCGCTCTCAAGGCCATCCGCTATGGCGATCTGGATGTCTGTCTTGCCGGTGGTGCAGAAAGCTGCGTTACGGATTATGCTATTAAGGGCTTTGCCAGTATGCGGGCCCTGACGACCCATTTTAACGATTGTCCGCAAAAGGCTTCCCGCCCCTTTGATAAGGCTCGCTCTGGATTTGTAATGGGGGAAGGTGGTGCAGTTTTGGTTCTAGAAGAACTTGAACATGCCAAGGCCCGCGGGGCAAAAATTTATGCGGAGTTGGCCGGCTATGGTGCAAGCGCCGATGCCTATCATATTACTTCACCAAGGCCCAATGGTGATATGTGCGCCAGGGCTGTACGCCATGCCTTGCGTGATGCGGGTGTTCTCGCCGAGGATGTCGATTACTACAATGCTCACGGAACTTCTACCGTGATGAATGACTCGACGGAATCTCAAATGCTGCTGAATGTTTTTGGTAATCATGCTAAAATGAAAATGAAAATTTCCAGCACCAAGGGGATGACGGGCCATTGCATTGGTGCCGCTGGCGCTTTGGAAGCGGTGGTTTCGACCATGGCCATTCATGATTCCTTCTATCCTGCGAATATCAATTGCGATAACCAGGATGAGGCCTGCGATATCAACCTGGTGGATGGTAAGGGTTTTGCTGGGAATATCGATTGTGCGGTTTCTGCTTCGCTTGGCTTTGGCGGACACAACGGCGCCTTGGTTCTGAAAAAATTCAAGGGCTAGCGATTTTCTAAATTGATAGTCCTTTTTGAGGGCTGTTGATTTGGTTGAATTAATTATTCTTGCTGTTTTCTGCGTAGCGTTGTTTGCGTCCCTTTTGACGGGCGCTCCTTTGCTGTACGCGCTGGCCTTTGGGCTGGTACTTTTTGCGGGCTACGGTGTGCGTTGTTGCGGCCTTCGCGAAACTTTGAAAATGTGCTGGAATGGCGTGAAGACGGCCCGCGGCATTCTGCTGTTGTTTGTTCTGCTGGGACTCTTGACTTCTATGTGGCGTGCTGCGGGAACGATCCCTACGGTGGTCAGTTTTGCGGTGGAATTGATTCGTCCTGAAATTTTTGTGCTGCTGACTTTCGTGTTGAATTCCGCCATGTCCCTCTTGACGGGGACGGCTCTCGGAACTGCGGCCACCATGGGCGTGATTTGTGCGACTATCGGACGTTCCATGGGGATGGATGGCGTTTCGGATTCGGCGTGGGTCGGCGGCGCTGTTTTGGCAGGCATCTATTTCGGTAATAGAATTTCTCCCATTTCATCCATGGCGCTTTTGACTGCGGGAATTACGAAGACGGATATTTACCAGAACATCCGTGATATGGTAAGGACCACTTGGTTGCCGTTCTTGATGAGCTGTGTGGTTTATTTTGCGGCTGGGATGAATGTTGATGTTACAGCCGGTGTTGCGGGTGCTTCGGGTGTTGTAGGGGCTTCCGGGGTCCCGAATGTTGCTGAACTTTTTGCCAAGGATTTTTCGCTGTCATTGTGGAGCCTTATGCCGGCTGCGGTGATTGTCGTGCTTTCTGTAGCCCGTGTACGTACTAGTCTTGTGCTGCTGTGGAGTTCTGCTTCGGCTTTTGTTTTAGCGCTTGTAATTGAAAATCAGACTTTTATTGATTTGCTTAAATCAATCATTTTGGGTTATAAAACAACTGTTCCCGAAATTGCCAAGATGGTAAATGGGGGAGGTCTTCTCTCCATAGTAAATGTTTTCTTGATTGTTGTAATCGCAGGTTGTTGTGGCGGCATATTTAAAGGTACGTCGTTGCTTCAACCTGTCAAATCAAGAATCGAAAAAATGTCCCAAAATACCAATCCCTTTGTGGCTACTTTGGCTTGTGCGTCTCTGGTGTCCTGCGTAGTCTGCAATCAGACCCTCACCATCATTTTGACAAACCAGATGACAGAAAATCTAGGTGCCAAAAATCAGGCGCTGAACCTTTATGATACGGCTGTTACAGTGATTGCGTTGGTGCCTTGGTCTGTAGCCACGGTCATCGTGTTGAATGCGGTACAGGCACCCAATAGCGCTGTTCTTTGCGCTTGCTTTTTATATCTGGTGCCGGTTTGTAGAGTGATGATTGGGCTGTGTGGGAAAAAAGGCGGTGTAAACGGAGATTTTTTCTAATTTCCACTGCCTTTTTGTTATTTTGTTTGTGTTTTTAGCCCTTGATGGGAACGGAAAATGTGTTTTAGGAGGCTTTGGACCTTTGAAAAACCTGTTTTTATCCGCTTGATTTAGTGTAACGTAATGAAAAGGCGGTGAAAAAGGCTTGTTTTTGCCTGTTTCCACCGCCTTTTTGACGCTACTCGATTTTATTTCGCGATTAGGTATTGTGAATTTCTCTTTAGAGTTTCTGCGATGGATCTTCCGTGCAGTTGCTCTGCTTGAAATTTACCCTGGTAGCGGCCTTGCAGGTCGAAGACCGTGACGTTCCCCCATATACGCGGAGACTTGGCGATGCTCTTTGCAATGGGCTTTATGCTGCTAGTGGAACTGAGACCGTATTCATAAGCACCCAAATCTGGAGCTTTACCTGTAAATTCCAATCCCACATCTTCGCCCTTGTCAATAGCGCGGCTGCCTTTTTTCAACCTCAAGAAGCCCACGTAGGGAATGCTTCCGTCAGCATTTCTAGGTCCTAAAATTCCAGGAATCTTGGAAAGGTCTTCGCCTGTTACAGTCATGCTGGGGTCGTCAAGACTTTCGAAATCAGATTCGTCTAAATCCAGTTTTAAGTTCCAGGTATTATTTTCGCCTGCGGCACAATCTTCGTCATGTCCCTTGTCGCTGTCATCGATTTTTACCCAGCATACACCAACTTGGGAATTCAAATTTGGGAAAGCAATGTTGTTTTTCAGTACATGAGCGTTATCGCCCGTCAATACGGCAACATCGGCGAGACGGTGACCTTCTGCATCGAATGTGGTAGATGCCATGTTGAAAGCACGTTGTTCATTTTTGAATGACGTGTTGTTGACCCACTGAGTTCCTGCGCCTGTGTAGTTTGCGTAAAAACCGAAGGTTTCGTTTTTCCAGGCAACGCTGTTTCGAATGATATGGTGTCCGCCGCCAAATGTGCTTTCGCCCATCTTGAATCCGGAACCGTTTCCGTTTTTCGGCATCTTTGTACCATAGTCACTGTAACCGCTTCCCATGGCGTAGCTGTTTTCTACAACAACAGGAAATTCCTGATTGATAAAGTCGTAGGCGTCGTCGCTGTTCCACCAGGAACGGCAACCGAAAAATTTTGTGGTGTCGCCGTCATACTGATAATGTACGCCAAAGCCGTCGGCATTTTCACCATCGCCCTGACGACCTGTTGGGTCGTAATTGTCATGGGCATCACAATTCAAGAATAGATGGCCACCGCCGTTGAGCCCTCTTCCGCCTTCGTTCACGAAGAATCCCGGACCCGCATTGTGATGGCTTTCCATCTGTTCCAAAATCACATGTTTGCATCGGGTAACGTAAACGCCCGAATTGGAATTATGCTTCATGGGAACGTTGCGAACTTCGATTCCCTTCAGGTGCAAGTAGCTGGCGTAAATCAAAATGCCTGCAGTGTATTCCAGATCCGTAGATGACGTGGTTTTGTCAAGAGCCTGGCCAATGGGAAGGTTGGTGCCGTCGAAAATAGGACGTTCTCCAGGGTAAGCGAAATAGTGAATGCGCTTGTCGTCGCTTTCACCGCTGGTGGTTAACAAAACTCCTGCAGACATTCTGGCGCGTTCGCAATAGGATGTGTCTCGCATTTCGTAGACGCCGCCGCGAATCCATACGGTATCGCCGGGAGTTACCACGGAGTTAGCCTGTTTCAGTGTGGCGAAAGGCTTTTCCTTCGTTCCCTTGCTTTTGTCATTACCGTCAACGGCTACATAATAGGTTGCACCAAATGCCTGGACTGCGGTCAAGGCTGACGCTAGTACGAATGCGAATCTTTTGTCCGTAAATACCTCCATTCTTTATTTGTATTATAAAAAAATAGGAGGGTGTTGTCGGAGGATTAAAGTCAAACTAGTTGGATTCGTCCTTGAGACAGCGGACGGATTCTCCAGACGTCTTTAAATGACCCCTATTCATGATTGGGACGTAGTAAGCAAACTCATCAACGTGGTAACCATAAAAGTCTTGGTAGTTGAAATGTGTTGTGCCAAAATCCATCGTAGTAATGAAGATTGCGTTGTGTGGGTCGTTTCTAAACAGACCGTTGTTTTTTGAACTATTGGAGTTTGATAATGTTTTGAAGCGAATTCCTGCAGACAGTACGTTAAATCCGGTCAGGTTTAAACTTGGTTGTGCTGCAGGCAGTTTTGTGTCCGGGTGAATTTTGTTTTCCCAAAGAGAGTCTGATTTCATCTGGACGTCATAGGGAACTTGTGGATTCCGCCGCCGCACCAACTGGAGTCAACTCTAAAATTCAGATTCTGGGCCATCCAGGTTTGTTCTCCGATGGTGACCATCTTATAAACTTGCCTATCGCGGGGATCGGTGAAATAGTCGTAAAGTTTGCCGTTTTCGCAAAGCTGAACTTCCTTGTCGTAGACGATGCCTGCGCACACGTCCTTGATTTCTCCCTCGTCGCAGATCTGAGTGTTGGCGTCATAGGATCTGCCGTTGCAAATAGCAGGATAAAGAACCTGAGAAGAATCACCGCAGGTAAGGGTGACTGAACCGTCTCCGTTGTCTTTGGAAGTGCAGTCAATGATGGTGTCGTTGACAGTGACTGTGTCGTTGACTGTGACCGTGTCGCTTGAAGAAATGGTGTCGCGGATGCTTACTGTATCGCGGACATAGACCGTGTCGATTCTGGTGAATTCTTTTTGTTCAGAATCGGCGGCAGAATTGACGCTGGTGGAATCGTTGCAGGACGCAAAAAGTAGAGCAGCGGTAACTGCAGCTATATAGAATTCCAAACACCTTATGTAGGCAAAGATAGAAAAAAGAAAAGCTGTTAAAGGGGTGTCCTGATGCTGGCTGTGACTTCTGGAATTTGCTTTAGTTGGTACTATGGAATTGTATTTTGCTAATTTAGATATTATGAAAAAATTGGGGATATTTCGTCTGTGTTGGATGTTTTGTTCGGCTGAAAAGACCAAGGAAATTCAACAAAGACGCATGGACAATGACCGCGCCTCGAAAAGTGGTTATTTGGGTGTGGCCCTTGTTTCTCCTTTTGTTGTCAAAGAAAAGGAACTGATGGGGTGCTGAAATCTGGATGAACTACGCAAATTTTGTGGGCTTCAAATTTGAGGTCCGTTTTGGAACTTATATCTTGTAGGACTCTCTATGGACATTTCTCATTACCTGCCTGTGATTTATGGAATCGGGGTTCCCTTCTTGGGGACGGTTCTTGGTGCGGCCTGCGTGTTCTTTATGAAGGGAAATTTGCGCCCCAAGGTGCAGCGTGGCATGATGGCATTTGCTGCGGGCGTGATGGTGGCGGCTTCTGTGTGGAGCTTGTTGCTACCTTCCATTGAGTCGTCGGGTGATTACGGCAAACTTGCTTTTGTTCCGCCGGTGGCTGGATTTTGGGCGGGCATTCTTCTGCTTTTCTTGATTGACAAGATTACTCCCCATTTGCATTTGGGTAGCGATTCGCCGGAAGGCCCGCGGGTGAAAATGAAACGCACGACAATGCTTGCGTTGGCGGTGACGATCCATAACATTCCCGAAGGAATGGCTATTGGTGTGGTGTTTGCGGGTTGGCTTGCTGGTATCAGCGGGGCAGTTGGTGCTGGCGATGTGGCAAGTGCGGGTGCTGCGGGAGGAATTTCCTTGGCGTCGGCGGTGGCGGTTTCTGTGGGTATGGCCTTGCAGAACTTTCCGGAAGGCGCGATCATTTCGCTGCCTTTGCGTGCGGAGGGCGAGACTCGCCTGAAGTCATTTGGACTTGGCTTTATTTCTGCGGTGGCGGAAGCAGGTGCTGCGGTGATTACCATTCTTCTGGCTGGTTTTGTTTTGCCGGCGATGCCCTATTTGCTGAGCTTGGCTGCTGGCGCCATGATCTATGTGGTGGTGGAAGAACTTTTACCCGAGGCTAACGAAGGCGTTCACTTTGACGGTGTGACCTTGCTTTTTGCCTTAGGATTCTCCCTGATGATGGTTCTGGACACGGCGCTTTAAATTAAGTTTGGACCTATGTCCAAGTTTTCTGAATATATCGGTAGTCAGTTTGGGAATCCCCGCGGTGTCGTGGGGGCGATTTGTTGCGTCATCATGAATGTCATTAACAGGGCCATGTACAAGAATACGGTGGCTCTTGTGGATGTGAAATCCGACGACAAAATTCTGGACATCGGTTTCGGTAACGGTTGCTTGCTGCAGCGACTCTATGGAAAGTTCAAGTGCGACTTGTACGGCATTGATATTTCCGAAGACATGGTGAATGCCGCCATGGAGCGAAACAAGGTGGCTGCCGATGATGGAAAACTTCACTTGCAAATCGGTGATTGCTGCGACTTGCCTTTTGACGAAGGAATATTTGCGGCGGTTACATCTATCAATACCATCTATTTTTGGAATGATACGGCAAAGGGCCTTTCTGAAATTCGCCACGTGCTGAAACCGGGGGGCATTTTTTACAATGTGGTTTACACCAAGGAATGGCTGGACAAACTTTCCTACACAAAAAAAGGGTTCAAGAAATTTGAACCTGAAGATTTGATTTCGCTGGGGAACAATGCTAACTTTGAAAAGGTGACCGTAAAGGAAATCGTCAAAGGCAAAAGTTTCGTGGTGATGTTCAAAAAATAAAAAACGGCAGGGACTTGCGTTACCAAATCCCTGCCGCGGGCCTTCGCCCATTTTGCTGTGTGGATCAGCAGAAAAAATCCTTCCAGATCTGAGTGCCTAATTCGCTAAGTCTGATTTGAGTCCGTTCGATTTCTTCGTGAAGACCCTTCCGGATAATTTCCTCGATGGTGGTGAAGGCCACATCGGAGCGGAGCTTTCCTAAAAGGCGAATGGATTCTGCGTTGCTCTTTACGGGGAAGGCGATGTTCTTCAGACAGATTTCAGCCTGTTCCAGACAATAGCGCAGGGAACGTGGGAAGTCTTCTGTCAAAAGCAGGAATTCCGTTACGTTGTATGGCGTTACGTTGGAATTACGACGGTGGAACATTTCGTATGCACCGACGCTTTTTAGAACGGCATTCCACTGCACCGTATCCATGGCCATGCCCACCATGCTCACATCCGGAAGGAGGATGTAGTATTTTACATCCAGAATTCGGGAAGTCTGGTCGGCTCGTTCCAACATGGTTCCCAGGCGGGCGAAATTCCAGGCGACATCGTGGCTCATGGTGCCCTGAATGATACCTACCGTCAGCTGGCTGAATTCCTTCACGCTGCTGTAAAAGGCATGGGGGGAAGCCAATGCCTGCTGGGACATTTCAGGATCGTTCAGTTTCAGGTAGAACTGATTGATGGCAATCCATAGTTCCGAAGAAATTCTTTCGCGGACGCAGCGGGCATTTTCGCGGGCGGCAGCCACGCAGGAAATAATGCTGCTGGGATTTTCCTTGTCGAAGGTAAGGAACGTCAGGGCGTTTTCAATGGAAACGTGGGCGTACTTCTTGAAAAAATCGTCAGCGTTTCCTGCGGTCTGGATTACAGGTTCCCAGGGGCGTTCTTCGCCGGGCAAGTCCAGCTGAAGCTGGAGATTGACATCGATACTTCGGGCCACATTTTCGGCACGTTCAATATAGCGGGCAAGCCAATAAATGGAATTTGCAACTCTACTAAGCATAAATTTTCCTAAAAGGTTTGAGGTTTGAGGTCGCTCAGCTTTGTTTCGCTTTTGGGTCGCACCATTCTGGTGCTTTGGGGTTAGAGAATCGCGGCTACGCCGCCTTTGTCTAGCTCTAGGGGCGTAAGCCCCGACCTCATAGCTGAAAGCCTTACGCAGTAAGGCGCGCTCACTGCTGTTGTTGTTGTTCCATCCATTGTCTGGCTTGTCCCAACTCTGGGGCCTTTTCGTTTTCGGCGATGACCCAGGTGTCCTTGCAGCCGCCACCTTGTGAGCTGTTCACCACGATGGAACCTTTGCGGAGTGCCACGCGGGTAAGGCCACCGGGGAGAATGTAGGTGTCCTTGCCTTGCACGATGTAGGGGCGCAAATCCACATGGCGACCTTCAAAACCGCCGTCCACAATGCAGGGGACGCGACTGAGTGAAATCATGGGCTGTGCGATATAGTTACGGGGATTGGCCTTGATCTTTTCCTTGAAAGCTTCGCACTCTTCCTTAGTGGACTTAGGGCCTACAAGCATGCCGTAACCACCGGATTCGCTGGCGGCCTTCACCACCATGTTTTCGATATGGTCGATGACGTGCTGCATATGCTTGGGGTTTTCGCAGACGAAAGTAGGTACGTTGGGGATAATGGCTTCTTCTTCCAGGTAGTACTTGATAATCTGCGGTACATAAGTATATATAGCCTTGTCATCGGCAACACCGCAACCCGGCGCATTGGCCAGTGCCACGTTACCCGCCTTGTAGGCTTCCATCAAACCGGGAACACCCAGGCAGGAATCGGGGCGGAAAACTTGCGGGTCCAGGAATTCATCATCAACACGACGATAAATTACATGAACTTGTTTTAGGCCGCGAGTGGTTCGTGCATACACCTTTTTGTCTTGCACTACCAAGTCATCGCCGGTCACCAAGTCCACACCCATTTGCTGTGCCAGGAAGGAATGTTCGTAGTAGGCGGAATTGTAGATGCCGGGGGTCAGCACCACAACCTTCGGGGTTTCAACGCCTTCGGCCAGGTATTCCAGGGCATGGCGGAGACGCGTGCAGTATTCGTCTACCGGTCGGATGGAACAGTGAGTGAAAACCTGGGGGAAGGTGCGCTTCAGAATCTGGCGGTTCTGCAACACGTAGGACACGCCGCTGGGGCAGCGCATGTTATCTTCCAGAACATAGAAGGTGCCGTCGGTATCGCGAACCAGGTCGGTACCGGTAATGTGGGCCCAGATTCCCTTGGGCGGCACGAAGCCTTCCATCTGGGGGCGGTAAGCGGTGCATGTGTTGATGAGACTTTCGGGGACAACCTTGTCGCGCAAAATCTTGCGGTCGTTGTAGATGTCTGTCAAAAAGCAGTTCAACGCTTCGGTACGCTGCTTAAGACCTGCTTCCAGATGTTTCCAGTCGGCGGCACTGACGATACGGGGGATGACATCGAAGGGGATGATCTTGTCCTTACCATCCTTGTTGCCATACACGGCGAAAGTGATGCCGTTGTCGTAGAAGGCTGATTCTGCAACTTTCTGACGACGCTGCAGTTCTCCTTCGGGGAGTTCGTTGATGCGGCTGATCAACGGTTCTGCCGCCGGACGGGGAGTTCCATCGGGAAGGCAGAGCTCATCGTAAAAGCCCTCGGTATTGTAGTTTCCAAATTTCATGTTCTGTTTTCCTTGTGTGTTTTTTAGGTACGAGGCTTCTGGTTCCAGGTACGAGGTTTATTTCTCGTCTACGTTTACGGCTACTTTCAAGGTGTGATCGCCGCCGCCCGTAATGACGCCCTTTAGGGGGCTTACGTCACCGAAGTCTCTTCCCCAGGCGAGGATGATGTGTTCCTCGCCGCCCAGCACATTGTTGGTGGGGTCCAGTTCCACCCAACCGTGGCCGGGAATGTAGGTGCTTGCCCAGGCATGTGTGGCGTCGGCGCCTACAAGTTTTGGCTGACCCTCGGGCGGGTGGGTTCGCAGGTAACCGCTTACATAGCGGCACGGCAAATGCAGTGACCTTAGGCAACCAATCATCAAGTGGGCGAAATCCTGACAGACGCCTTTGCGCCCGCGAAGAATTTCTTGGGGTTGTGCGCCGATTCTTGTGGCACCGGGAGTGTACTTGCAATCCGTGTAGATGCGGGTCATCAGTTCCTTGGCGGCGTCAAAAATTGGGCGGCCCGGTTCAAAACTTTCCAGCGCGTAGTTCTTGACAGATTCGTCGAAGTTGGCGAAGGGCGAAGTGTAGGCGTACATGGCCGCGTCCAGAATTTCATCGTTGTTTGGACGTTCCAGAATTTTTGCCACTTCTTCCCAGGGCATGGTTTCTCCGGCTTTGGGCGGTTCCTCTTCACGGACTTCTACAACGCCTGTGGTGTTGAATCTGAAATGAGTGTGTTCTTCTTCAACGCTAAAGGCGAGAACGCGGTTTCCGAAAATGTCCAACCTTTCCTGGCGTGCCGTAGGATTGGGTTCCACTTCGATATTGTGGCTAATCCAATTCTGCCGGCTGACCATGCGGGGGAGCATATGGGCCAGGTGATTGCTGTAGAGAACGGGCAGATGGTAATCGTAAACTGTTTCGTGATCGATCTGATATACAGGCATTTTAAACCTCCGACACTTCTGTGGTTGTGGCGTGAATAACTCCTGCGCGAGGAGCGTGGTTCAAGTAGAGCCTGCTTATGATTTCTGCGATATGTTCTACATTCTTTATTTGTTCGTCAACTAGTCTTGTTAAGTTCTCCCTTTGATATCCGATAGTTCCTGCTAACGATTCGATGTTCGCCAGACGAAGATCCGTAAGGACTCGCATCAATTCAAGATCCAGAGGCGAGAAGGCGGCTTCTCCCTGGAGGTTTCCTGGCAGGTGTTCCGTTTCTTCACGCAGGCGTGCAATCTGATAGGCGACGCTTCGCGGATTTGATTCGTCAGACAACAGCAAATCCAATACCGGCACCACTTGCAAACGGCCGCCGTAGCGACGGTGGTAAGTCATGAGACCGTCACCAATTTCAAGTACGGCCTGCAACAGGCGCAGGTTTGCAATTTCTTCGGCGGGGGCCGTAGACAGCAGACTTTTAATCAGCTGTAAGGTGCGAATGGCGCATTCTATCTGTCGACCGATTTCTAGGAATCGCCATTCGTGGCCGCGCGTCATGGAGTCCGCTGCGAGCCCGGCCACGGCAGCACTGTCTGATAAGACTGCCTTTAGGTAAGGCAACAGTGATGCTGCACCTGCCCCCGCCGGCATTTCTGCAACACCGAATCCGTTCAGGTAAAGCCATAGATCTTCAGAAATTCTGTCTCGCAACTGAACAGCCAGATCGCGAATTTCTGTCAGTACACATTGCATCCCGTTATGGTTATCCTTTCTCAGGATGAAGTAGCGCAATGCGTTTTCCGGATCCTGTGCCATTCTCGCCAGGGATTCATCGGAAAGGCCTGCTTTCAGAATCCAGGGAAGTTCCGGCATTTCTGTCCAGGATTCATCAGACAGTCGCACTGCAATTCCTCTTGCAATACGAGCCATCATGTTGGAAGCGGACAGGTCCCGGCCGAGGCGATACAAATTCTCAGCAGCGCGGCTGGGCAAATCACCGCCTGCTCGAGAAGGTGTAATGGCCTGGTCGGCCGGGGCCAGGAGAGAGAAGTGGGCAACAGGTCTTTCGGAAAGCACCCAGATGTCCTTTTCTCCAACATCGCGTTCAAGGATGTGGGCCTTTGAAATGCTTGCTGCGGCGCTGTTTGCCAAGTTCTTGTCGATGAACTGGAAGATCCCCAGTCCGCCGGGCATTACGGAAGTTTCCTTTGCTGTGTTTACGGCAAAGAACCTCATCAGCGAAACGGCCGGTTCAATGCTTGCGGAACTGCTGACATCGCCTGGACGGTGTGCTAGAACTGTTGCCAAGTCTACGGACTTTTCGGCGACCCATTGTTCCGGCGAATTTTCGATAGCCTGCAACAGCGCAAGCTGCGCCGTTGTGGTCATGGAAGCGTATGCCTTGGGCTCCGGCTCCTTGAAATTTCCAGCGTCCCTAAAGGCTTTCTTGAAAATCCACTTTTCGGGTTCTGCAAGAACACGATCTATATCGTTAGCGTTTCCAAGCCAGACGGTTTCCACATCCTTCAGGAGCAATTCTTCTCCGAGAAGTTCCTTGCAAATCTCCGGGAGGAAGGGCTTGAACATAGGCGTTTCTAAAACACCTGTTCCAAGGAAGTTTCCGATGGCCACGTTCCCTGCGCGTACGGTGCTGATCAGGCCCACTGCCCCTTCGCCACTATCAATGCGAAGTTCCAGCGGATCGCACATGCCATCTTCGACACGACGGAAAATGGTACCGATTTTTTTCAGCCCCATCAAGGTCTTCATGTAGACTTGCAAATTTCGTACGGCCAAGTCGTCGTTTTCGACCAGGGGGATTCCCAAGTAGCGGGCCAGCATGGCATCTTCGGCACGACGGGGGTTGTCCGGCCCCGAGGCCAGAAGCACAACCTTTCCACTGTCGCCTCGAGGATCTTGGGCGTTAATATCCTCGTGCATGGCGTCTAAACCATCCAGCAACTTCTTGAAGAAACCTGCCAGACGTTCCGTACGCATGCTGCGGAATAATTCCGGGAATGCGCGGCTGACGCCAATGCGGTTTTCCAGGGCGCGGCCTAAACCTTCGGGCACTTGCAAATGGTCTGCGATGGCGACGAAGGAGCCGTCTTCGAGGCGGGCCACATCTGTTGAGGATAGATTCACGAAGATGCCGCCGGCGGGTTTTACCTTCCAGGCCACTTGCATAAAGTCCGGATTGGAGAACAACAATGCGGCTGGCAACTTGCCCTTTTTCCACAAAGTCTGATCGCCGTAAATGTCATGGGCCAAGGCGTTAAAAAGCCTGGCTCTCTGAGCAACGCCTGCTTCCAGGATGCTCCATTCCTCAGACGAAATCACCAAGGGAATGGGGTCGGTACCCTTGTGGCTGCCGCTGGAACTGGACGAAAGATCGTTCTCGTCCAGAACGTTATGCAAGCGCCTACAACGGTGCTCGAACTCCTCCTTCGACAATGCCGAAAGGGATTTGATAAATGAGTTTTCTGATTCCACACAGTTCATACCCCTGCAGATGCAAAAGCCGTGCCAAAGTCTGTGATGTTTCGATGAAATTGAAAAAGCGCCTAGCCTAAACGCCCCAAGCTTGCTGAACAAATTGCTTTTAAGACATTTTCCGACAAATTTTTCGTTTTTGACGAGTTGGTAATTTTATCGTAAGAATTATGTAGATACAATTCTTGTTTATTTTACAATTTTTGTTTGTAAAATGAGGCTAGCGGTCGAGCTATACTCGCTTCGCTCTCCGTGCCTTGTCGATGAAGGCCATCAGACTATTTTATTACTTGTCAAAGAATACGTGAAAATTCGACCAACGTTCCAGAGAATGTGTGCCCTCGTTGATAAATTTCCAAGAGTCTTCGTAATTCCCTGGCGCTGCGAATCCGCCGGAGCGCAGGTGTTCGACAAAATCTTTAGGCCTGTCCGCATAGAAATCGTCAAACTGTTCTGCAAGGGTCATCTTTTCTGCCGAAGAAAGTTCGCGACTCTCGTTGTGTAGCGAGTGTTCCATGTTTCTTGAAAAATAGAACATCTTGTAAGGTTTCTTGCTGATTTCGCTTTTCCCTCGAAGAATGCTCACAAAACTTTTCTTTTGGGCGTTCCTTTTCAATATGGACTCGACGTTGGCAGTCTGGATTGAGTTTTCTGTGTACTCAACGTGTGCTGCTTCGCTTTTTTCCACTACAGCGGTATTTGGAACGAAGGCTCCGTCAGTGTCAATCAGATGGACGACGCTGTACAAGTCGGAAGACTTGAACGCATTCTTCTGCAGGGCTACTTTCACAATTGCGTTTACCCTATTTACAACATTGCTTGGGGTCACGCTGTTATTAGTTGTAATATCGCCATCGGTCATGGCAAAACGCACGGTCTCGCTGTTGAGCAAGTTGGTCAATACGTTACCAAGGGCGGTCTGGTCGGTTATGCCCTCGACAATGAACAAAATGACCTTCTTAGTTTTTGCCATCGTTCATCTTCCCTGCTTTTCTAAATGCTCTATCAATCTTGAAATGACTCGTTTCCTGGTAGATTTCTTCCTTCTGGCCACCCAAGCTAATGCTACGCAGATAAACATTGCGCGGATTATTGTTTGTCTGAATTCCTGATAGGCGAATATAACGATTGGAAGCGTTGGTCGTCGTAAAAATCAATGAATCCTTCTTGATCATTTCAAGAGGGCGAAGGTTGTGGGATGTGAACAGCAAACGACCCTTTGCCTTTTCGTCAACGATGTTCAGGATTTCTCCTAAAAGGTACTCGTAAATTCCTGCGTCCATTTCGTCAACAGCAAGGCACATGGCGGGGTTGTTGTACACGGAAATCAAAATGCTCAAGATGGAAATAATCTTTTTTACGCCTTCTGATTCGTAACGAAGAGGGATGGCATCTGCATCTCCCTTTTTTGAAAGGAGCTCGAACCGCACCCCCTCGGATCCATCTTGCGTTTGCTGGGGTCCCTCGTTTTTGACAATCACGTTGAGACCAGGCACAATCTCCTGGAGGACCACGTTCATTTCGTTGAGAGAGTTTTCAATCAACTGAAACAGTTGCTTGGGGAAAACCGTCGGATTGATTAGTGAAATACCGATATTGCCGTAAGTTAAGTTCTTGCCTTCTTCGTGCCTGAAATTAAATGGGAACGAGAAATCGAGGCTGTAGGGACCGTTACCGTTGTTCTTGATGACAAAAAGATTGGCTTGTGCGAATGCCCTGATCTTATCGGCAATTTCCAGCTTCTTTACAGGACTGTTGGCCATGGACTTTACAAAATTTGCCAGGTCGGCAGAAAATAACAGAGAACGATGTTCCCTGGAGGTCATTTCCTTAAGCACCTCTAATTTTACGGACGATTCCTTTGTAGAGGAGGCGAACTCCCAATCTGCGGTGGGTGTAATCCATTTTTCTTGTTGTGATTTGTCTATGCATACAACTGTGGATTTGCTTCGTTTTCCGGATTGCTTCTCTGAAATCTGTTCATAGCAAACTTCTACACCGCCCAATGAACTATGTTGGATTCGGAAAACATATTCCACCAGGCTTTCAACGACTCCTTCTCCGTTGTTCAACTCAAAAGTCAGGGCGCATTCCGCATAGGGCTTGCCACACATGATCAGATTCTCGACAAAAGGAGGAAGAACTTCGCCTCTAGCGACCGCCTGGAATATCTCCAGTGCATCAACAAGGGCGGTCTTACCGGAACCATTCTGGCCATAGACCCCAAGAATGTTGTTCTTGAAATCAACGGAACCAGAAACTACGTTCTTGAAGTTAACGAGAGTAATAGACTTGATTTGAATAAACGGAGTCATAAGAATATTGAAAATCTGATTAAAACTATACAAAATGTATAAATTTTATCTAAAAATTTCAAATTTTTGTTTGAGGAAAAGTAAAAAAATAATACAAATTGTATTTGTTTTTGTTCTTTGGCTGTTTTTTCTCTAAAAACGCAATGCTAGCCCGCAATCCTTAATGACCAATTCAAAAAAGAGAGTATATTTATATCGTTATTGATAAATTTACGAGAGTGGAACTAAAGTCATGAGTGCAAAAAACGCCTTCACTATCCACACCGAATTGATAGATGGAACTCTTTTTGGTGCTAGAAACATCTATATGGGTGCAAATTCGACTTGCCACTTGTACGTCATCCCCCGTGAAGAGATTAACATCGCTAATAGTATAGCTGATATTGCTGGTCAACCGGCATTTTACATTTTACTTGGTGATGCCAACGCTTTGAAGCCCGAAGCATACATCGGTCAGACAACGGATTTTGCAAACCGTAAAAATGACCATGTCCAGAAGAAAGACTTTTGGAAGACAGCTCTAGTGTTTATCTCTGACAATCACAAGATATATGGTGATGATGTAAAATACTTAGAACATCTTGGAATTGAGTCAGCTCAAAGTGCTGATTCTTTTACTCTCTTAAATGGAGCAAATCCCCGTAAGCCAAATATTGCTCCCTTCCGAGTCAATGACATGGAGGTATTCTTCCGTGATATACAATTGCTCACTCGTTTCTATGGCTGCGGTATTTTTGACGTTCCTGTTGCAAAGCCTCAATCCAAACATTTATTCTATGTGCGTGCAACCGATCGCCCTGCGGAAGGAATTGGCTATTACGATGAAAACGCAAAACAGTTTGTTCTTGTCAAGGGCTGTATAATTGCAAATGGTGTCGTGGCGAGCTACAAGCCTAAGACCGCTCGTGAAAAGTTTATCAAAGAACACTGCAAGACAGACAAAGGTCAGATTGTTCTGCAAAGCGATGTACCTATAGAAAGTCCAAGTGGTGCTAGTGGAATAGTCCTTGGTCGTCCAAGTAATGGCTGGGATGACTGGAAGGATTCGGACGGCAATAAGCTAGGAAACATTGTAAAACGATAGTAATATGACTCCCGAAGAACGAGCTAGGGTCAAGATAGACCAAATGTTTGAGGATGCCGGCTGGCAGGTTGTTGATAGAGATTTCTATTCACCAACAATTAGCGCTGCGGCTATCCGAGAAGGACTCCTTAAAGGTAATCATGAAGCAGACTACTTTCTGTTTATCAACGGAAAGGCTATTGGCGTACTTGAGGCAAAACGCAAAGAGGTTGATGTCTCCTCTAGCAAGGTTTGCGAGCAGACTGCAATGTATGTTTGCGGAGTGCCAGAATATTATCAAACATGGCAACGTCCTCTCCCTTTTGGTTATCAGTCAAATGGTGAAGAAACCTACTTCCGAGATTTTAGGGATAAGGATGGCAGTCTAAAACTTCTTAACCGCATCCATACTCCTAAAGAACTAACAAAAATGATGGGCATAGAAGACCCTTATGCGGGTCTTCCAACGCTAAAGAAGAAAGGTCTACGAGACTGTCAGTTTGAAGCAATTACAGAATTGGAAAAGTCTTTCCGTGCCGGGCAGAATAAAGCACTGATGGTGTTGGCTACTGGTTCCGGTAAGACATATACAGCTTGCTTGGCTTCGTACAGATTCCTGGCGTATACTCCAATGAGGCGCATCCTTTTCCTTGTTGACCGAAATAATCTTGGGAAACAGGCGGAAGGAGAGTTCGGAATGTTCCGACTCACAGAAACGGGAGATCCGTTCAACACGATTTTTACCGTCAATCGTTTGAAATCTGCCAAGATTCCAAGTGACAGCAATGTGGTGATATCTACTATTCAGCGTCTGTTTTCCTTGCTGAAGGGCGAAGACATTACAGATACTGATGATGAGGATGACAATAACGATACGATTGTAGAACTTCCCGAAAATCCGACACTTCCAAAAGATTTCTTTGACGTTATTATCATAGACGAATGCCATCGCAGTATTTATGGAAACTGGAAGAAAGTTCTTGACTACTTTACAACAGCCAAGATGATTGGTCTTACTGCAACTCCTGTTCCTGAGACCATGGCGTTCTTCAACAACAATCGCATTGTCAATTATACGCTAGAAAAGAGTATTGTTGATGGAGTAAACGTAGATTGCCGAATCTATCGCATTAAAACAGAGATTACAGAGAATGGCGGTGCAATTAGGCAAGGTGACAAGCTACGTGTTGAAACTCGGTACACAGGTAAGGTTGAAACTGTAAATCAAAAAGAGACGAAACAATACTCTAAGGAAGAACTGAACCGAAGTGTCATTAACCCGGCTCAAATCAAACTTATTCTTGAGACTTATCGAGACAGTGTCTATACAGAAATGTTCACAGACCCGCAACGTGAACCAAACATGGATTATCTGCCAAAGACGTTGATTTTCGCGTTAAATGAAGCTCATGCTACAAACATCATGAACATTGCCAAGGAGGTGTTCGGGCATACTGGCGAGAATGATCCGTTCGTTCAAAAGATAACCTACAGTGCAGGCGATAGTAATGAACTGATACGCCATTTCCGCAACGACAAGGAATTCCGCATTGCTGTAACTTGTACCCTTGTGGCTACAGGTACAGATGTAAAACCTTTGGAAGTGGTCATGTTCATGCGCGATGTGCAGTCACTTCCTCTTTATGTTCAGATGAAGGGACGAGGGGTTCGCACTATCGGTGATGAGCAGTTGCGCAATGTTACACCGAATGCTTTCTCTAAAGATTGCTTCTACCTAGTTGATGCAGTGGGTGTAACTGAACATGAAATGTACATCCCATCTGTTAGTTCCGAAGAAGAACAAAAGGAAACTGTTTCTTTCAAGATTCTGCTCGAACTGATAACGCACGGCAATGTGACTGACACGTACTTGAGAATGTTAGCCTCTCGTCTCGCTCGTATATACAACAAGTGTGATGATGAACAGCGAAAAAAGTTTACGGATCTGGCTCTACTAGACATGAAGGAGCTTTCATCCGCCATCTTTACGGCTATTGACCAGCAGCTATTACCTCCATTTGAGGACATTAATCAACCGAATAGCGAACGCAAGTGTTTGGTCGGTTGTATTATCAATCATCCTGAGGTACGCCAATATCTGCTTACTCTCAATGCCGGTTTTGTTGAAATTCTGATGCCGGGCGAAGACAATCTTATAAGCAAGGGTTTCTCTATTGAAGATGCCAAGGATACAACCGAATCTTTTGAAAAGTATTGTAATGAGCATCGTGATGATATTGAGGCTTTGCGAATCATTTGGAACAATGATGGTGAACCGCTCACATACGCGGTACTGAAGGATTTGGAAAATAAACTGAAGATGGCTAACAACCGATTCTCGGCAAGCCGTCTTTGGAATTCCTATTCGTTGATAACACCCAGGGATGTGCGCAAACATTCTACTAAAGAAGAACGTTCTGCGATGACAAACATCATTCAGCTTGTCCGTTATGCGTTCCATCAGATTGAGAAGTTGGACAGCGTTTATGCAACGGCTCAACAGTATTTCAATCTTTGGTGCGGCCAACGTAACAACGAAAAAACTCCCAAACAAATTGATGTTATGCGACAGGTTGTTGACTATGTGGCAAGCAATGGAGCAGTAACAATCAAAGACATAAGGGAAGACGACAATACACGTGCAGCTCAGCTTATCCAAGCTTTTGGCGGAATGGAACCTGCTACAAACGCTCTTCTCAGTTTGTATAAATTCGTAGTTTATAGAAAGACAGCATAAAAAATGGCGACAAATACAGAATCATCACTCACTAAGAAAGTCTGGACACTTGCAACAACTTTGGCAGGTCAAGGCATCGGCTTTACTGATTATATCACACAGCTCACTTATCTTCTTTTCTTGAAGATGGACAACGAGAACACCGAAATGTTCGGTGAAAACTCAGCGATACCAGAAGGTTTCCGCTGGTCAGACCTCATTGAATTAGATGGTCTTGACCTCATTGCTCAATATGAGTCAACATTGAAGAAACTTAGTGAGGAAGAGAACCTTATTGGTACTATCTTCGTGAAGGCCCAGAATAAAATTGACAAGCCAGTCTATTTGAAGAAAGTCATCTCCATGATCAATGAAGAACAATGGCTTGTCATGGATGGAGATGTAAAGGGAGCCATCTACGAAAGCATTCTTGAAAAGAATGGTCAGGATAAAAAATCTGGTGCAGGCCAGTACTTCACCCCTCGTTCGCTCATTCAGGCTATGGTTGATGTGGCACAGCCAAAGATTGGCGAGACTGTCTGCGACCCAGCATGTGGTACTGGCGGATTCTTGCTTGCTGCATACGACTACATGAAAAATCAGAGTCAGGACAAGGCTAAACGAAAATTCCTTCGTGATAAGGCTTTGCATGGCTTCGATAATACCGCACTTGTTGTTACCCTTGCTTCAATGAACCTCTATTTGCACGGTATTGGAACAGATCGTAGCCCAATTCTTTGCCAAGACTCGTTGGAGAAAGCCCCTGATACTCTTGTTGATGTTATCCTGGCCAACCCTCCCTTTGGAACCCGTCCGGCGGGTTCCGTAGATATTGACCGTCAGGACTTTTATGTTGAGACAAAGAATAATCAGCTAAACTTCCTTCAGCATATCATGGTGATGTTGAAGAATACGGGCCGTGCGGCAGTGGTTTTGCCTGATAACGTACTCTTTGAAGGTGGAGCCGGTGAAACAATCCGCAAGGAACTTCTGAAGAACTTCAATCTGCATACAATCCTTCGTTTGCCCACAGGCATCTTCTATGCCCAGGGAGTCAAGGCTAACGTGCTGTTTTTCCAGAAGGGAACTCCGACCAAGAATGTGTGGTATTACGACTACCGAACAGGTGTCAAGCATACCCTGGCGACAAAGCCCATGCAGCGTCAGCACCTTGACGATTTCGTGAAGTGCTACAATGCTGGTGATATTAGCCAGCGTACAGAAACAGAACGATTCAAATGCTACCCTGTAGATGAATTGCTTTCTCGAGACAAGACGAGCCTTGACATCACGTGGATTAAGCAAACCGACGATGACGAAGATGTTTCGCTCGGTGAAATAATCTCCATTATGGAAGAAAAGAGTCTGAACATAGCCAATGCAGTGGCTTGTCTCAAGGAACTCATGTCAGGCATTGAAGAATAACGAAAGGGAAAGTATGGACACAAAGAAATTACGTCAGAAGATACTCGACCTCGCTATTCATGGTAAGCTTGTTCCACAGGATCCTAACGATGAGCCAGCAAGTGTATTGTTGGAACGCATCCGTGCAGAGAAAGAACGCTTGATAGCCGAAGGCAAAATCAAGCGTTCTAAGAAGGCTACTACTTCCGATACGCCCCATTATGAGAATGTGCCATTCGAAGTGCCGGAAGGATGGAGTTGGTGTACTCTTGATGATTTAGCATTTTACAAAAAAGGTCCGTTTGGAAGTAGCCTTACAAAATCAATGTTTGTTCCAGATTCTCCATTGGCATATAAAGTATATGAACAGAAGAATGCAATCCAAAAAGATCATACACTTGGTTCGTATTTCATTGATGAGAATAAATATAAAGAACTGTCTGGCTTTAAAGTAGAACCTAACGATATTATTGTAAGTTGTGCTGGTACAATTGGTGAAACGTATGTAATGCCTAATGATATTCGTGAAGGAATAATCAATCAGGCTCTTATGCTTATTAGACTGCATTTGAAAGACATCCAAGACTTTTATCTTTTGTATTTTGACTTTATCTTAAAGGCTGAAGCAGCAAAAGAAAGCAAGGGCACTGCAATCAAGAATATTCCTCCTTTTGATATTCTTAAGAGTTTTCTTATTCCAATTCCTCCTTTAGCTGAACAAGGAAGAATTTTAGAAGAGGTCAATAAATTGATGTCCTTTGTGGACTCTATAGATGTAAGTACTAAAGACTTTTCTTCATTGATAAATAGCGCAAAGTCAAAGATTCTCGACCTTGCTATTCACGGAAAGCTCGTACCTCAAGACCCCAACGATGAACCAGCTTCGGAATTGCTGAAACGTATAAACCCAAAGGCAGTTTCATCTTGTGATAACCCGCATTATGGGAATATACCAGATGGATGGATTATGCTTAAAGGCAAATATCTATTTGATTCAATGAAAAGTGCAAAACCGACGGGAAAGTTCTTTAAGTACATTGACATTGATTCCATTGACAACAAAAGAGGCGTTGTTACAGATCCGAAGGTGCTACCATCCAATAATGCACCAAGCAGAGCAAGTCGATATACATGCCAAGGTGATGTGCTTTTCTCTATGGTGAGACCATATTTGCGAAATATCGCCATCGTGCCCGAAAACGATTGTATAGCCTCAACAGGATTCTTTGTTTGTCATCCTATTCCAATTATGACCGCAGAGTTTTGTTATTACTTGATGAAGTCATCATATATTGTTGATGGTCTCAATCAGTTTATGAAAGGTGACAATTCGCCATCCATAAACAATGCAAACATAACAGATTGGATCTATCCTATACCACCAATAGAAGAACAAAACCGAATCGTACAAAAGATAAAAGCACTATATGGAACTATCGACTGCATAACAGAGGCATTATTGTAATGCCTTTGCTATGCTGTCAACTCTTTCTGTTATCGACTCAACTTTTTCAATGATTTTCATTTGTTCTGTTAATGGAGGTAGTGGTGTCATGGCCTTGCGAGCATCATTTGTGCTGAGTCTAGGCATTTTAACTCCATAACCACATTGAGCGGTATAATCTAGAAAGTATTGTGAGCGTAATACATAACAAAGGTATTGCGCACATATAACACCTGTACACTCTATAGGGATTATTTCTGTAGTACAGAATCCATCATCCTTTGCCAAAAGAACCTTGTTCAAGTATGTTCGCAACTTTGAATACAGTACATTCCCAGCAGAAAAGGAATGTCGCACACCTTTTATTTCTCTTTCTGCTTTAGTGAATCGTGTAAGAATTTTGCCGGTATCTTTTTCTATGTCTTCTAACTCCAAAATCCAGCAGTTGTCATCAATATCTTCGACGGAACAGGTTGTGCATTTGCCATAATTTGTAACATCTCCTAATTTCACCCATGCCCAGTTTGAAGGTATTTCAAAAGGCACTTTCTCATAATGCGGGCTATGTGGCAGTATGTTTAAGTATTTTCATGTTGTTGCGGTGTCGTTCTTTTGCGACATTTGACAATATGATTACAAAATTCAAAGCATGGCTCGCCAAACAAGATTTGGCGGAAAATTCCGTTACATCGTACGTGTGGACGGTGAATTACTTCTTGCGTGAATACCAGGAAGTAAAGCGTAGTAAACTCTTGGCATACAAAGGGTATTTGGTAGAAAACTTTAAACCACAAACAGTCAATCTACGTTTGCAAGGTATCAACAAATATCTAGAGTTCCTAAAACAGGACAAATTGAAGATGAAATTCGTGAAAGTTCAGCAGAAGAACTTCTTGGAGAATGTCATCAGCGATGCTGACTATCATTTTTTCAAGCAACGTTTGAAGAATGACGGACTTGTCGAATGGTATTTTATCGTGTGGTTTATGGCCGCATCTGGCGCTCGCGTAAGCGAACTCCTTCAGATTAAGGCAGAACATGTAAAGACAGGATTCCTTGACATTTATAGTAAAGGCGGCAAGATTCGCAGACTGTATATTCCTAAGAATCTATAGAAGGAAGCTCTATTATGGCTCGAATCAGATGGAATTAGTAGCGGATATATTTTCCTAAATCGGTTTGGAAAGCGTATTACTACTCGTGGAATCGCAACCCAGCTAAAGCAATATGGCATAAAGTATGGCTTGCCAAAAGAGGTTGTTTATCCCCACTCCTTCCGCCATCGTTTCGCCAAGAACTTCCTTGATCGATTCAATGACATAGCCCTTCTTGCTGACCTCATGGGTCATGAGAGCATTGAGACCACTCGTATTTATCTTCGTCGCACAGCATCTGAACAACGAGAGATAGTTGATAAGGTTGTGGATTGGTAAGACTATAAAGACCTATGCTTCATAATGGGCATAGGTCTTTTTTTCATTCTATATGATTGGTTATATCATCAAGTTGATGATATAGCGATTCTATTTTGGAGGCAATCCTTCTTTGTTCCGTAATAGGGGGAAGTGGAACATCTACGTTTTGAAGTACGCTTATATAAAGTTCTTTTTGATTCGTACTACCAGCAAGATTGTCTTCTAGATATGTCTGAATCCATGATGAGGACATCAACGCAAAAATATATTCAGAAACAATGTCACAATGCGTTCTGATAACAGAAACATGGGAATCAGGAACAACAAACGGATAGGCTCCTAGGCAAGAATCATTAAAAAGCCGAGTTCGACCGACTGTTCCCGTACCAGTGGAGTTCACAAGTACATCACCAGTTTGTAGATGATAGATATCCGGCCATCTGTTCAATGTAGTTGGCTCTAAAAATTGAGCTTTCTCTAATGAGATTCCACCTTCTTTCAAATTACACTTTTGTGCAAATACAGGATATGTTGTATCCGTTTCTGAATATTTTGGAGATTTTCCGCGTGAAAGAAAAGTACATATATCCGTCAGCTTACACCAGGTCCAGCCATTAGGCAGTTCGTATGGCTCTGCATAATGCGGGTTATCACAAGATGCAACAGCCTTTGGATTGATGCGTTTTAGCAGTTCCGATGCCGGTTCATCATTGGGATTTTGCGGTACGAGCTTGCCATGGATAGCGAGGTCGAGAATTTTAGATTTTGCGGATTGAATAGATTGCAACAAATCTGCAGTGCAACTTTCAATAGAATCAATAAATGACGTCCATTGACTTACAGCATGCACAATACGCATCTGTTCAGCTAAAGGAGGAAGAGGGATTATAGAATCAACCACCTGATTTATATAAAATCCTTTCTGAGCAGTCCCTTTAGCGGTGTCCGTCATTAATTCCTGATAATAATTGCTGTCGAAAACATATTTTAAGTATTTGTTGTAAATCAAAGTGGTTAAAATCGTCACACTTCGCTGAAAACAAATAGGCTCATCAGTTTCTACAACACAGCTGCGACCTAAAGTACCCACAGTTGTTAATAGTACATCCCCCTTATTTAACCCTGTGCGAGAATGACATATTTTCCAATCATGTTCAGATAAATATCTACAATCGTCTATATTAACTATTGTATTGCAGTTGATATTTTTTGAAGAAAGCATTCGATATTTTGTTGGACAATCTTCTCCAGAAGGAGGATTATGATCTCCATCAACGATTTTTGAACATATTGAATTCAAATCTATCCAAATCCAATTCTCCGGCACTTCAAAGGGAACATTCTCATAATGGGGCGTATCGGAAGTGACTAAAAAGAAATCATTAAGGAATTAATCAGTTACATACAAATTGAGAAAATGTTTGTTGATTCTATAGATTTTTCAATGTATATTTCTTCATATGGAGAATCTTACCCGATATAAAATTTGTACTGAAAAAGCCGACTGGCGTGGAATCTGCGAGATTAACGGCATAAACTTTGATTCCTTTGGTACAAATAAGGAACTTGCGGCACTGTCCGGCTATCTAGAGCCTGGAGAAGTTGTATTTGCATTGTCATCGGGTATGATGAATCAAACGGTTACGTCAAATGCTTTTGATTTAGGCGTAAATACATGGCTTGTGGTTTTGACTTCGGAAAGATTTCTTTTCCTGGATGCCGCCCTGCTAACTTCATCCATAGACACGCAAAGCATCCGTTTAAATAAGGTTCAGGCAATTTCCGCCTCTCAAGGGTTTGCCCTTGGCAAAATTTCCATTGATTTGGGCAGTCGATTAATAACGATTGATAACTGCACGAAGGAATCCGTGAAGGTTATGGCGGATTTGGCTAATAAATGGCTTAAAGATCTGGAAAACGGTGTGAATATTCCCGAAGATTCTCCAGAAATGGAGGCTTCTAAGAAAAAGGCGAACGATACCAATATGGTCCGGCCTCCCATTGCACCTTCAAAAACAGCAAATCGAACGGCCGCGGCACTTGTTGCAGCAATCTTAGGATGGTCTGGTCTCCATAGTTATATCTGGGGAAAGTGGCAAATTGGCTGGATAAAGGGAGTCCTATCAGCAGCGTCATACCATCTGTGGACTAGAGAGTTCTACACGCTTTCTGCATTGCTGATGCTTGTTGTTGTTATTTGGATTCTGGTTGATTTAGTTCGCATATACGATGGATCTTTCTTCTCAGGTGCAGAACCATTGCCAATGGCAAACGGATTACAAGGTTTTCTTTCCCTGGCTTACCTTATTCTAGTTGTTTATTCTGGGTACAGTGTCGTTACGAACTTTATTGACTCTCGAAAAAAAGACAATGGCAAGCTTGCAAGTATTCGTGAAATAGTAGATACTTATAATAAAAACGCCGCAGCAGCAGAAAATAGTTTTGATGGTCCTATGTTTACGATTGCAGGCGCCGTTCGTTCTGTAGAAAAAGATCCGTTTTGGGGTGATTATACTGTGAAATTTGAAGGTCTTGGCCCCTTTAACATTTTCAACCTAGGAAGCAAGGTTTCAGAAATTGAACTGACGTTTCCTAAAAAGCAAAAAGATGATTTGCTTAAAGTCCGCAAAGGTGATGTAATCGCTGCAACTTGTATTGGTCGCGGATTATCTGTTGGTACTTATTCTGCAAATCGCTGCAAGCTTAAAGCTGTAAAACGGAAATAGAAAAATCAACAAATCGATGAAACGTATTCTTTTTTGCCTTCTTTTCTTTTTCCTAATGGTTTCCTGCTCCAATGACGTGAAAATGGATCAGGACATTTTGGCGTTCCATATTTACAGCCAAACGTCCATTGACTTGGATTCTGAAAATAAGGAAAACGTGGCATTGCTTTCGAAATCCTTCGGCATGGAAGAATCGGAAGTCAAGGAAATTCAAAAGCACATATTATCGAAAAAGAGTGGAAGTGCCTTGCGATGGAGTTTTCGCTCCGTGCTTGAAGATAAGGTGAAAGAACTTTCAGGAGAGACGGGAAAGAAAACCTCGGAAGATTTCGTTGTCAATGTTTTGGCGCCTTACTTGAACTTGTTGGCCCGAAATGAATTGTCATCTGTTGGACTAGAATCTCACGAATTTCAAAACAAAATTTGCGCTTTGTACGCCAAGTTCTTTCCAGAAAAATTCAAGAATTCTCTGGATATGTTTATTGGCGATGTCCGTTTCTATTTTGATGGCGGAACTTCTTCCGTCAAATACTTGCATGCCCTAAACGAAAATCTTCTAAAGTACGGTTACTATGTTGATTTTGAAAAACAGGGTTCATCCAACATTTTGAAAGTTCAAGATGAATTATTGCCCGAAACGAAATACAAGAAGTCTTCTGTAAAAATTCTCAATCTGAAAAGATTTATTCCGGGATTGCTACCGCCCAAAAGTGGTTATTACACCATAGGGAGTAATGCCGTGATTGTTCTCGACGATATGATAGACCATGAGGCGGAAGAACTTTCTGCTGAATTAAAAGAGGACTATTTCAAAAAATATACTGACCACCGTTTTGACAAATTCTGGAAAGCAATCGGCCTTGATTTGAATCTGATGAAGGCCAATCAAATCTATAACGAACTTGTGAAACGAGATTTTGAAAACAAGAAATTTCCTTACATAAAGGCGGTCTGCCAAATGGGAGTCGCCATCCATGAAGCGAAGCATTTAGTGGATAATATCGAGCATCCAGAACTGACGTTGAATATTGATCACGAGTTTGCAGCCCATGTGACGGAAGCAATCTACAGTCCAGCAACCTACGCAACACTTTTCTCGGCGATAAACAGAATGCAAAACTACGCAATGTTCAACCGAGTTTCTGAATTGAATCAAACGACTAAAAAACTATGGGAATTGGCTATACGTTCTTTTGATGATCAATCCTACACGAGAGAAAATTTACGTTCCGATTTGCTGGATCTTTATGAGAATTATCGAACGATTCGTGAACACGCAAGTTTTGAATCTCTTGACGTCTTTGAACAGTCCGTTGTAAGTGGGCTGAATCGGTTTTACCAGAAGTAACCGTTTTTACTCAAAATTACAAACTAAGCTTTGCCAACTTTCTAAAAATCACGTGCATTACTGCCTGACGTACTTCACTGTCAAATGGAGAAGTACGTCTTTTTTTATTCCGTTTTTTTGTGGTAAAGAAGATGCCTCTGTTAAAGATTAACGTTGGAGATGTAAATGAATGACGTTGAAAAAAGATAATCGTTGTGAGAAATCAACAGGTTATTGTTGATTCGGATGTAGCAACGCTATATGGTGTATCTGCAAAGGAAATTAACTAGGCTGTAAAGAATAATCCGGAAAAAATTCCCTGATGGTTATGTATTCCTGCTTACTTTTCAAGAAAAATGTGAGGTGATCAAAAATTTTGTCCCCCTCCAGAAACTTAAATTCAGCAAAGTTTTTGGTTTCTTAGGATGATTTTTGTCGCTAAAGTGTCAAAATCTATTTTAATAATATACTGTATAGCGAAATAATCCTTCCGACGGCGTTGCAGGCTCATCTTTGGGAACGTTTGAGCTAGCCGGGTGACGAATCTGGGCATTTCCCTAAAAATAATACATGATACTTAATAACGGTATTGAAATGTACCCTAAAAAAGGGTGTATTTGGATTGTTTAACAATAGAGATTTATTATGTTGGCAGTCGTGAAAAAGCCCCATATTGAAGTTCGAGCCCATCGGATTCCTGGGGCATTAATCATATTCATGCAAGAAACTTATAAACCAGAAAATGTTGAAATCAAGAACGAAGAATCGACTTCCTGGGAAGAAACTGATTTGTTCAAAATTAGATTTGATGATTCTACTCCTGGCGAAATGATTTTTGCAAGCAGGGATATGCGAGGTTGGTCCCTGGCAGCTTTGGCTGAAAAGTTGGGCAAATCGGCACACTATGTGTCTGATCTTGAAAATGGACGGCGTCCGGTTTCAAGAAAGATGGCTGTCGCTCTCGGGAAAATTTTTGAATGTGATTCAGCAATTTTCTTTGAGTTTAGCTAGTTTTTCTTGTATATTATCATTCCATAAAGCATCAATCCTTGCGACAGTCAACATAGACTTGCATAAGTCCGTACGTGCATTCGTGGCAAGGTTCGTTAACCATCTGGTTGATGTTTTATTTGAAGAAATCGAAAGGTTCTGAATATAGTTATAAATATGCAATATCGACGAACATGTCGCAAAATGTGATCGGCTTGAAAACTTAAAGCAATCGTCTTCGCTAAACGATACTTTCAAATAGTGTCCAGATGTTTTCCCCTCGCATGGAGAGAGCTCGTAAAACCATTCCTTTTTCGACGTTGGATATTCCTACGATTCCGTCAAAGTTCTTGCCCATTTCTCGAACTTTTTCTTTGAGTTGGATAAGCATTTCTTTTTCGGGACTGTACGCAAAAAACATTCCGTTATGGGTGTAATTGCCCCAAAAGCCGATTTTCGTGTAATCGAATTTTTTAGGGTCAATTAGGGTGTGGTCGGCAAAGGCTAAATGTTCGCCCACGTAAAAGCGACTCTTGCTTTGGAATTTTTCCATGGCGAAATATTCGCCCATGCCTGTACGGCCACAAGTGAAAATGTCGGTGTAATAAAATGTTGCGGAAGGATGAATCTGGACTCGGACATTGCTTTGATAATTGCTGCCGGCAAAAGGGATTGCCGGATAGGGCATGTAATTGACGCGGGCGTCGGCCCCGACGTTAATGACGATATCCTTGGAGGCAATTTTTCCGTCGGTATTGAAAACTTTCTCGTAACTCTGAGAAAGAAATGTGGCGTCGCTACTCTCGCCGAATTCAAGCTGCAACGAAAAATGGTCTCCGCCGAGAAGCCCGGCAGAGGCCGCCATCATCATGATGTCGGAATGTTTTCCGTTGTGGAACGGATGCATGACCTTGTAAGGGGACGTGTAGAATGCGTCCTCGATCTCGGTCATGCCATTCCGTAGACAGGTCTTTATGCGGAGTGTGCTCTGCATAGGTCTCTTGCGGACCAGAGGAGACGTGCTAACCAAATAACGAGTGCAAGTGCCACTACAGAAACACCCAGGAAGGCGTCGTTCAGCATATCAGCTGCTGCAGGGGTAAAGTATTCTGCACCAAGTTCTGCGTATTCAGCGATAGCGTCTACCAGCCACATGAGGGAAGCGCCCCAGAACATGTAGCAGAGGGTGGAATACTTCATGGAGTCCTTGCCATGAGTCTTTATCTGGTTGAACCAGAGAAGGCTTGCAATGATAGCTGCGAAAACGGTAATGAGTAAAGTCATTTTAAGCCCCCTTGGAATGGTTGACTGTTGCGTGGCTGCTTGATGGTTTCCGAACCTTTAGGAATATCAAGGAGGCCGCCCACGCCAATGTGACCATGCAAGCCATCCCAACGCCCACAGTGGACATTTCATGAATCATGACTTGCGAGGATTCGGGATCCTGTGCTGCAGTCAAGAAAGGGTAGAAAGGTTGAATTTCTCCGTGCCAGAAGTGCTCAAAAGCAAGCAGAGCGGAACCGCCCCACAGCAGCTTGGAAAGACGTCTAGTGGCCTGCAGCGGAGCCTTTTCGGGGAACTTCTTTTCTACGACGAGGGTGACAGCGGTGGTGATTAACGCCTCTGCGGCAGGAACAACAAAACATGCCATAAGTGACTCCTTTAAAAAATGGTAAATGTTTCGACGGGCTAAATACCTTCAAAAAGTACGGCTTTCTTGATCCACGCAATGACTTCGTCTACGCCATCCATGTTCATAAGATTTGTGAACAAATACTTGCGGCCTTCTCGCATACGTTCGGAATCGCGGGCCATGACTTCAAGGCTTGCGCCTACAAGAGGAGCCAGGTCCGTTTTGTTGATGACCAGCAGGTCGGAACGCATAACGCCGGGGCCACCCTTACGGGGAATCTTTTCGCCTTGGGCAACGTCGATAACATAAATGCTTGCGTCGGCCAGGTCGGGGCTGAAGGTGGCCGACAGGTTGTCTCCGCCGCTTTCGATAAAAATAATCTGGACATCTGGAAACTTGCGGGCCATTTCGTCTACGGCTTCCAGGTTCATGGAACAGTCTTCACGAATGGCGGTATGGGGGCATCCTCCAGTTTCTACACCGACGATTCTTTCGGGTGGCAATGCGGAATTTTTGATTAGAAATTCGGCGTCTTCCTTGGTGTAGATGTCGTTGGTCACGACGCAGATGCTGTATTCCTTGCTCATCTTGCGGGTGAGTCTTTCAATCAATGCGGTCTTTCCCGAACCTACGGGGCCGCCTACGCCAATTTTAACATAACTCATATTTTGCTCGTTAGCTCATGTAAAGTCGGGAATAAAGTTCTTCGTGTTTCATTCCTGCAATATCTATGCCAGTTCCGCCTACGCCCAAGTCATCCATGTCCAGCGTGCAGGCCCGCTGAACGGCTTGGATGATTTTCTTTTGGGAATTGCTTAAAATCTTTTGGCCGACCATCTGACTTAGAGGAATCATCTTGACGCCGTTTGTGACAATGGCGTTTAGCAAGCTGTAGGTGTAAATGCTTGCGGCTTCTTCCTTGTTTAAACCGATGTCGTTTGCGAAGAGACCGATTGCAATGGCGTGGTTTCCGATGCAAGAGCCATTTTTTAAAACTTCATCTCGATAAAAATCCAGAGATGGAAAGCAGTTGTTTTTTGCACCTTCAAATTCGCCATAGATTTTTAAAAATCTGCTGCAGAGTTTTTTGGAACCTGTGCGAACTTCTTCTGGAGCCTTTAGAGCCATGGAAAGGCTGTCTAGATTTTTAATGAAACTCATGTCCTCGGCGTGGTCGAAGCTGAGAATCATGCCCCCTAAATCATTGTAGGGGAGTACATTCAAAAAGCTAGAAACGTATTCTTGAAGGGTTTCTCCGTTTGTGATGGTCTTGTTAGCAATTAAAGTCTCAAGACCATTGGAGAGGGTAAATGCTCCAATGGGAAAGAGGCTGTCGCAAACCTGAATCATCCGGAGAGTGGCTAGCATATTCAGTTCTAATGATGGTGCTCGTGATGATGGCCATGCTCGTGGCTATGGGGGTGCCCGTTACTTGCGCCGTGAGCCTTGCAGACGATGTAGTCAGAAAAAACATCTTCTACAATCTGAGGGAGAAATCCCAAACGGACTAGGTATTCGAAGGTGGGCTCGTCATAAGGAATGGTGACATCCTTTTCTGTAATTTGCAGGGAAAGATGCCTGTTACCCAATTCAAATCCAAGGCGTCCCATTTCTTCCATAGTCTTGACGGGAATGCGAACCAGTTTTGTCTTGTTGATCTTTACAGCGTAAATTTTATCGGGACTGACGGCGAGAACATCGCCATCAGAAAGGGATTCCTCAATCTGAATTCCTAATTCGGTTCCGTCATCGGCAACTTTAAAAATACGATGCTTGTCCAGTTCAAACCATTCGAATGGAATGTCTACCACGGTCTTGGAAGGAACTTCGTTTCCGTGATGGATGTTTCCGAGAATTTTATCGGCAATCATTTTTTGACTCCTTGCAGATTGCTTTTAGAAAAGGAAGTACCTTCTTGCAAGAGAAAGCTCTGTGGCGGCTTCGCAGGTGATTCGTTCACCATCCACCTTTACAGTGTAGGTTTCAGGATCTACTTCCAGCTTTGCGATGCGGTCGTTGTGAACCATGTCCTTCTTGCCGATGTTTCGACAGTTGCTTACGGGGAGGACCATTCTTTCGAGGCCCAGTTCTTCCTTGATGCCATTTGCAAAAGCGTATTCCGAAACGAAGGTGATGCAGGTTTTTGCTAAAGCCTTGCCGTGAGCACCGAACATATCGGTATACACAACTGGCTCTGGGGTGGGAATGCTGGCATTGGCATCGCCCATTTTGGATGCGCAAATAAAACCATTCTTCAGGATCATTTCGGGCTTGGCTCCGAACATGTCGGGACGCCAAAGGACAAGGTCTGCGATTTTGCCAACCTCTACGGAACCAACGTACTTTGAAATGCCGTGGGTAATGGCCGGATTGATGGTATACTTGGCAATGTAACGCTTGATGCGGTTGTTGTCGTTGCGTTCGCAGTCGGTGTCGAGAGTACCGCGTTGTTTTTTCATTTTGTCTGCGGTTTGCCAAGTGCGGGTGATCACTTCACCTACACGGCCCATGGCCTGAGAATCAGAACTCATCATGGAAAAAATTCCCATGTCGTGAAGAATGTCTTCGGCGGCGATGGTTTCCGGACGAATTCTTGAATCCGCAAAAGCCACATCTTCTTTATTGTTCTTGTCCAGATGGTGGCATACCATCAACATGTCCAAATGTTCGTCAATGGTATTTCTGGTGAAGGGCATTGTCGGATTTGTTGAAGATGGCAAGACGTTTTCGAAGGCGGCTGCGCGAATGATGTCGGGAGCGTGTCCACCGCCAGCACCTTCCGTATGGTAGGTGTGGATGGTGCGTCCCTTAAAGGCTGAGATGGTATCTTCTACGAAGCCGCCTTCGTTTAATGTATCCGTGTGGATGGAAACCTGGACGTCGAATTCATCCGCGACGCCTAGGCAAGTGTCAATAGCCTTGGGAGTGGAACCCCAGTCTTCGTGAAGCTTCAGGCCTGCAGCTCCTGCACGCACCTGTTCTCTCAAGGTTTCTGCACAGGATCCATTTCCCTTGCCGAGGAAGGCTAAGTTGACAGGCAAATCTTCTGCAGCTTCCAGCATCTTGTGGATGTTGAATGCGCCGGGCGTACAAGTGGTAGCGTTGGTTCCGTCTGCAGGGCCTGTGCCGCCACCAATCATGGTGGTGACGCCGCTATAAAGAGCTGTACGAACTTGTGTGGGAGAGATAAAGTGAATGTGGGTGTCGATACCGCCGGCAGTCAAGATCAGGCCTTCGCCAGCGATGGCTTCGGTGGAACTGCCGATGATCATGCCTGGGGTAACGCCATCCATCATGTGGGGGTTGCCGGCTTTTCCGATGCCAGCAATTTTTCCGTCCTTAATGCCTATGTCGGCCTTGAAAATTCCAGTGGCGTCAATGACAAGTGCGCTTGTAATGACGGTGTCTAGGCATTCGTCATCCTTAAAGGGCGCTGCCTGGCCCATGCCATCTCGCAATGATTTTCCGCCACCGAATTTGGCTTCGTCACCGTAAACACAATAATCCTTTTCTACTTCTACAATAAGGGAGGTATCTGCAAGACGGATGCGGTCGCCTACGGTGGGGCCATACATTTGTGCGTAATCTTTTCTGGAAATCTTGTACATATTAAGCTCCCGTAAAACCAGAGGTTGATGCTCTGCCAAATGCAGCCGTTTTTACGAATTCATCATCCATAGGGCCTTCTACTAGACCGTTCAATCCATGACCTTCGCGGCTACCACCGATTTCAACCAGGTTTACGGTCTTTGTTTCGCCGGGTTCAAAACGTACTGCGGTTCCCGCGGGTACATCAAGACGCATGCCATAGGCTGCCATGCGATTGAAATCCAGTTTTTTGTTGACTTCAAAGAAGTGAAAATGGGAACCTACTTGAACTGGGCGGTCTGCCGTATTGGTAACATCTAGAGTAAGTGTTCTCTTGCCCGCATTCAGTTCGATGAAACCTTCCTCCACGAGAACTTCGCCAGGAATCAATTTCCCGGTAGCAGGAATTGGATCGTGTACGGTAACTAGCTTTGTTCCGTCAGGGAATGTGGCTTCCAGCTGAACTTCATGAATCATTTCTGCGACGCCGTCCATCACCTGTTCGGCAGTCAGCATCTTTCGACCCTCGGACATCAATTCTGCAACGGTCTTGCCATCTCGAGCCAATTCCAATAACTTGCTGGAAATGTAGGCGATGGCTTCCGGATAATTCAGTTTCAGTCCGCGTTGCAGTCTTTCACTTGCCACAATGCCTGCATAGTGCAGCATCAACTTTTCAGTTTCTCTAGGAGTTAAATGCATAATTAATCCGTCATCAATTTTTGGACTTCAGCCTTGTCACAAAGGGATGTTTCCCTGTGGAAAATGATGTTTCCCTTTTCCATGATGTTGATGTAGTGGCTGTTTTCCATAACGAAATCCAGATACTGTTCCACCAACAATACGGTAATGCCCTTCCATTCGTTAATCTTACGGATGGCGCGACCAATGTCGTTAATGATGGATGGCTGGATACCTTCGGTAGGTTCGTCAAGAATCAAAATTTTTGGGTCCTGCACTAGGGCGCGTGCGATGGCAAGTTGCTGCTGCTGACCGCCGGAAAGGTCGCCACCGCGGCGTTTGGCGAATTTGGGCAGGATAGGAAACAGGTCGTAGAGATATTCGGGAATCTTGTTCTTACCCACCTTTTCTCCACGGCCAAGAATGGGCTGTATGCCCAATTCCAGATTTTCCTGGACGGTCATCTGCGGGAAAATGTCTCGACCTTGCGGGACGTAGCCAATACCGCAGCGAACGCGCTCGTAGGCGGGAAGTTTTGCAATTTCCTTGCCGTCAAAAACGAGAGATGTTTCGGGGCCTGTCTTTACTAGCCCCATAATGCTCTTTAGTGTGGTGCTTTTTCCAACGCCGTTTCGACCGATGAGGCTTACGATTTTTCCCTTGGGAATATCCAGACTCAAACCTTCAATGACGCGGCTTTCGCCATAATAGGAATCCATGTTTTTCAAATAAAGCATAATTATTCTCCACCACGACCTAGGTAAACTTTCTGCACGGTAGGATCGGCAAGAACTTCCGTTACGCTGCCCTCCATCAGAATTTTTCCTTCATGAAGGACTGTCACTTTGTCGGCAACCTGCTTCACGAAATCCATATCGTGTTCAATAACGATGACGGTACAATCCTTCTTGATTTCCTTCAGGATTTCTCCGGTTTTAAATGTTTCTGGCTTGCCCATGCCGGCGGCGGGTTCATCTAGCATAATGACTTCCGGCTTTTGCACCAGCTGCATTGCGATTTCGAGCCATTGCTTTTCGCCGTGAGCCAAAGCTCCTGCGCGCCATTGACGTTTGTCGGCAAGGCCCACTTTCTGCAGAGTGGCATCGATGTTATCCAACTCTTCCTTCTTGGGCTTGCGCAGAATGGTGTCCATAATTCTCTTCCCTTTTTTCAGGGAGAGAATCATGTTTTCTTCCACAGTCAGGTTTACAAATACCGAGGGAACCTGAAATTTTCTACCGATACCAAGCCAGACAATCTTGTATTCCTTCATCCCTGTCAAGGTTACGGGTTCCTTGTACATGGGGTGATAAACAACGTTGCCTTGGGTAGGCTTTGTCTTGGCGCAAATAATGTCAAGTAATGTTGTTTTCCCTGCTCCATTGGGGCCAATGAAGAAATGAATTGTATTTCTCTTGACTTTTGTGTTTACATCGGTTAGAGCATAAAACCCATCAAAGCAAACAGAAACATGGTTGATATCCAATACAGATTCTGAAAGCTGTGTGATTTTGATAGGTGCGGGGTTTTTGGCAAGAAGTTCTTCTTTTGATACGATTTCGGTTTGCATAAAAACTCCTTAGACCTTTTTGAACAGAGAAGGAACCTTGTCGCGAACTAAGCCTACGATGCCGCCCTTGAAAAACAGGATGGTGACGCAGAAAAGGACGCCGATGATGTACTGCCAAATTTCTACAGTGCTTCCGGAACTCAAATTGTATTCGCAGATGTTAATGAAGAAGGCTCCGATGACAGCGCCAATAATAGTGCCGCGGCCTCCGATGGCCACCCAGATTACCATGCCGATGGAGTAGGTGATGGTCATCTGGGAAGGAGTGATACATCCATTGAAGTTGACAAAGATTGCGCCTGCAATGCCTGCGAAAATAGCGGAGAGAACGTAGATGAAAGTCTTGTAGCGACTTACAGGATATCCAGAGAAATAAGTCCTATTTTCGCCATCGCGAATGGCAATCAGAACCTTACCGAACTTACGTTCTACAAGGAATTTGGAAAGTGCGTAAACAGCGATCAAGGCGATGAGGGACGCATAGAAAAGAAGGAACATGTTCCCTTGATTAGCGCTGCCCTTGATGCTTCCAAAGATAGACTTGATCTCTGTAATGCCTACGTTTCCGTTGGTATAGGGAGACATGGCGATGAACAGGGAGCATGCTGCCCAAGTAAGTGCCTGAGAAATAATGGAGAAGTACACGCCCTTTACGCGATTCTTGAAAATAAAGTAACCTACAATCCAGGCGACTACGGCGGGGGCGATAATCACCAGTAGCAGACTTCCCGGAGAAAGTGTAAAAGGAACCCAAATCAGAGGCATCTCGGTAAGGCCACCGATGTGCATGAAATCGGTCAAATGACCGCCTGTGGCCTGCATCTTCAGGTACATGGCCATGGCATATCCACCCAGGGCGAAATACAATCCGTGTCCGAGACTCAAGATTCCTGTATAGCCCCAGATCAAGTCGATACCGATGGCGACAATAGCAAAGCTAATGCACTTGCCCAGGAACAAAATGGTGGAACCGCCGCTAACGACGCCCATCATCAAAAGGACGGGCATCATGGCGAGAATAAAAACGATAATTCCAAAAGTGATGTTGGATCCGTGTCTTTCGAAAAGTCTTAATGCTTTCATATTTGTACCAGTAATCCTTATTCGTTAAACCTTAATCCAAATTTCTGCTCTTGATAACGAACAGTCCCTGAGGTCTCTTTTGCAGGAATACAATCACAATCAGCAATACCACTGCCTTGGCGATGGTGGAGGAGGTGTAGTTTTCGGTAAAGATGGAGCTGATGCCGATGATGCCGGAGCCGATGACTGTTCCAATCAGGTTTCCGACGCCTCCAAGTACGACTGCCATGAAGGAGTTGACGATATAGCTTTGCCCGACAGTAGAGTCAATGGAGCCGAGAAGAGCTACGGAGCATCCTGCGATACCTGCAAATCCTGAGCCCATTGCGAAAGTCAAATTGTCCACCTTGCGGGAGTTGATGCCCATGCACTGTGCCATGGGACGGTTCTGCATGACGGCTCGCATCTGGCGACCGAAATTGGACTTGTACATCACAAGCCAAACGGCGCCCATGCAAAGAGCTACCAGCAAGATGATGAAAATTCTGTTATAGGAGAAAGTGCATTCTCCGAGAGTGATGCCGCCACTTAAAAAGGAAGGAGCCGTAACGTTTACACCCTGGGATCCAAAAATGGAGCGTGCACCTTGCTGTAAAATCAAGCTGATGCCCCATGTTGCTAAAAGGCTGTCGATTTCACGACCGTACAGTCTTGAAATCACGAATTTTTCAAGAAGGCTTCCTAGCCCGAATGCGACGCCAAATGCGGCGATGATGGCTACGAAGTAATAGAGTCCGCCAATAGATTCTGGCAGGAACTTGGCGAAAAGCTGCTGGACCACAAAAGTCATGTAAGCGCCGATCATGACGAATTCACCATGGGCCATATTGATTACGCGCATGACGCCAAAGGTAATGGCTAGGCCAAGCGAAGTCAGCAAAATAATGGAGCTGAGGCTCAAGCCGTTAAAAAGGATGTTGATGGTCTGTTCCAAGGTGTCCTCGGTCCGTTTGCGTTTGTTTTTTGATTGTTAAAAGAAGTGTTGAAATAAAAGGTGGCGGGCCCAGAGACCCGCTTCCCTTTATAGAATGCAAGCGAAAAGCCTGCGGTCTTTATGAGGATGGGTATATTTTAGTTCAGCGGCTGGAGGCCTGCCTTCACTGCCCAATCGTAGGTAGTCAGGTAGGGATCCGGTGCAACAGGAGCTGCGGTGGCGTAAACTTCCTTGATGAGACCATCTTCGGAAACTTCACCCACGCGGACAGGCTTTGCAAGGTGCTGGCTCTTGCCGTCGATAGCCACAACGCCTTCCGGAGCCTTGTAAGAAATGGAACCGGACTTGATTGCTGCAAGAACTGCATCCACTTCAAAGCTCTTTGCTGCCTTCACAGCTTCTGCCCACAGATAAACTGCGTCATAAGCAGCTTCTGCCGGGTCGGAGGTTACGCGGTTTGCACCGAACTTTTCCTTGTAAGCAGCAACGAATGCAGTGTTTTCAGGAGTGGAGGTGGTCTGGTAGTAGTTCCAGGAAACCAGATGACCCTTCAAGATGGCGGGGCCGATGGTAGCTACTTCTTCTTCAGCAATGGAGAAGGACATGGTCATGTATTCCTTGCTGGAGTAGTTCTTTTCGGACATCTGCTTGAAGAAGGAAACGTTGCCGGTGCCGTTCAAGGTGTTCACGATAACATCGGGCTTTGCGGCTTCGATCTTTGCGATGATTGCTGCGAAGTCTGTCTGATCCATGTCTGCGTATTCTTCGCCGACTACAGAAATGCCTGCAGCCTTAGCCTGTGCGTTGATGATCATGTTGGCGGTGCGGGGGAACACATAGTCGGAACCCAGCAGGAACAACTTCTTGTAGCCCTTGGAAATCAAGTATTCAATAGCCGGAACGATCTGCTGGTTAGGAGCGGCACCGGTGTAGACAATGTTCGGAGACATTTCCATACCTTCGTACTGTACTGGATACCAGAGCAGGGACTTGTATTCTTCAAAGATGGGCTTTACAGCCTTGCGAGAAGATGAGGTCCAGCAGCCGAAAACGGTAGCGACTTTTTCGATGTCGATCAACTTTTCTGCCTTGGTTGCAAAAGTAGATGGTTCGGAAGCGCCGTCTTCTTCAACAAAAACAATCTGCTTTCCGAGAACGCCGCCGGCCTTGTTGATTTGTTCGATTGCCAAAACTTCGGCGTCACGGACGGACTTTTCGCTGATGGCCATAGGGCCGGTCAGAGAGTGAAGCAAGCCCACCTTTACGGTTGCGGATTCTGCAGCCTTTTCTTCGTTGCAACCCATGAGGCCAAATGCGCCCAGGACTACAGCACTAGCTGCAATGGTGGATAGGAACTTGCGTGCGATATTCATAGGGGTCTCCTTGTTGGTTTCGCCCTATCAAGCGCAAAAGCCGTGCCAAAGTTTTAATTACAGGACTGGTTTGCCATTCTAACCCAGTGAATTAAAGGTTTTTAAAACATTGCGAAGGAAAGAATCTAGAGTGTAGTTTTAGATAATTTTCGTATAACAATTTTGTAGATACATTTTTTGAATATTTTACAGAAATTGTTTGTAAAAGTTACTGAATAAATATGGTTTCTTCGTTTAAGAAGCCCTAGGATTTACATTTTTATTTCATTTCTTGTAAAAGGCGGCCGATTCGAATAAATTTGACGTTTTTTATCCGCTATGGCACGCTTTTTGCAAATGTCCCAACAGAAAACTATGGAGGTGGTTTGGAATGCAATAGGAGTACATCTCCCGCGTTCCTAATCACTAACCACTAATCACTGACTACTATCCTATGAATACCGCAGAAGTTTTGATCAAGTCCTTGGAAAGTGAGGGCGTCAAGTATATTTTTGGAATTCCCGGTGAAGAAACCTTGGAATTGATGGAGGCCATCAAGAATTCTTCCATTCGTTTTATTACGGTTCGTCACGAACAGGGTGCGGCCTTTATGGCGGATGTTTATGGTCGCCTTACGGGGAAGGCTGGCGTTTGTCTTTCGACTCTGGGACCGGGGGCTACCAACTTGGTGACCGGTGTGGCCGATGCCAATTCCGATGGTGCTCCGCTCATTGCCATTACGGGTCAGGTGGGTACGGAACGTATGCATTTGACTAGCCACCAGTATTTGGATTTGGTGAACATGTTTACGCCTATTACCAAGCGCAGTAAACAGGTGGTTCGTCCGGATACGGTGAATGAAATTGTCCGCATTGCTTTTAAGTACGCCGAGATGGAAAAGCCGGGTGCCTGCCACATTGACTTGCCTTGCAATATTGCTGCTATGGAAGTGGCGGGAGAAGTGGCTCAGACTCCGCTGAAACACCATCGTGAAAATATCGAGTACGCCAGCGACACTGCAATCAAGGCGGCCGCTGCTGCCATTGCAAGCGCCAAGCGTCCCGTAATTTTGGCGGGGCATTCTGCAGTGCGAAATAACGCATCTGATGCATTGACGGCTTTTGCTTCGGCTGCGAAGATTCCGGTGGTGAGCACCATGATGGCTAAGGGTGTTATCCCTTGCGACAATACATATTCCATGTGGTGTATCGGTATTCCTCAGAAGGATTACCAGAACTATATTCTGGAACAGTCTGACTTGGTAATCGCCATCGGTTACGATGTTGTGGAATATGCTCCCGCCAAGTGGAACACTAAGGGCGATAAGCGAATTATCCATATTGATGAAACGCCCAACCACATCAATAAATTCTATCAGCCCGAAGTAGAAGTTATTGGAAATATTTCTGCTTCTCTGGAAGCGCTTCGCTGTCTTTGCCCCAGCACAAAGGATCCGGAATGGGCCTTGTACATTCGTGAGAAAATGGCTGCGGATCATGCCCGTTATGACTTGGATAAAAGCTTCCCGCCCAAACCTCAGAAAGTGCTGCATGACATTCGCCTGGTCATGGGTGAAGAGGATATTCTTCTTTCGGATGTGGGCGCTCATAAGATGTGGATTGCTCGACAGTACCATTGCTACCATCCCAACACTTGCATTATTTCCAACGGTTTTGCCACCATGGGAATTGCGGTGCCGGGTGCAATCGCTGCAAAGCTGTTGAATCCCGAAAAGAAGGTGCTGGCAGTTACAGGCGATGGCGGCTTCATGATGAACAGTCAGGAATTGGAAACGGCTTACCGCGAACATATTCCGTTTGTGACCCTTGTGTTTACTGATGGCAATTATGGTTTGATCAAGTGGAAGCAGGAAGAACGTTATGGCGACAGCTACGCCATCAGCTTTACCAATCCGGATTTCGTGAAGTATGCAGAATCCATGCACCTGAAGGGCTATCGCATTGAACGGACGGAGGATCTTATCCCCACCCTTCGTGAAGCCTTTGAACAGGACGTGCCCAGCATTATCGAATGCCCGGTGGATTATGCCGCCAACATGGAACTGACGGAACATCTAAAAAATTTAAAAGTGTAAGCTACAACGAGGAATATCATGGGTTACATCAATTCTCTCTTTACCGCACAAACGGAAACTTCCGGCGTGGCAGTTTCTGAATCCTCTAACCTGCTTTCTATTCACAGCATTTCGGGTCACCCTGCTGTGTACCGCCATCTGAAAAATGGCTGTAAGGCAGAAAGTAAGCGGCAGAAGCAGGCTGAATAAAACTTCATAACCACACTCCAATGACAAAAAGACCCGCGTTTTTTTTCTCGCGGGCCTTTTCTTTACTGAATCATGTTGATGGATTGAATTTCGCGGTAGGAGCCTGTGGACACTTTCACGATGTAGGTTCCTTGCGGTAAACCCGATTTAACGAGGTCAACTTTTTCTCGGTATTGTCCGGCAGGTTTAACTCCAGAAATATTTTGATATAGAAGTTTGCCATAGGCAGAGTAAAGGCTAATCTTCACGTTGTCTTGTCTGTTGATGGTGTAATGAATCTCAAGAACTCCGTGATGATTCTTTAATGATGTGTACTTTGCGGGACCTTGATTCTTGAAGGCGATGGAGGTCGTTCCTTCTGAAGGCTCTCCGGGTTCGGAATCGTTTGCGATTTTTATGGTAAATCTATAGATGACGATCTTGTTTCCGGTTTTAAAACCTTGGGCAAACTTGTAGGTTTCCCCTGCAGAAACTCTATTGGGGTAATGCCCAATGGCGATTTTCCCGTCAGTTAAATTCCATTCGGCAAAGACGTATGCGTTTTCGCCCCATTCAGTGACAAGTCCGTTTTTGTCAAACCAGTGTCCCGGAGCCTTTGCGGTCGAAGTGGTGTTGAATGTGTTTCCATCGATGGCGAAGAATGTGGCGCTTGCAAGTTCATTTGCAGAAATTCCCAATGCGGTTGCCTGCTTCTGAGAATCAAATTCAACGCTTGTAGTTCCGTAATCTTCGCTAATCTGGACGGTTGCTGAAATTTCGAATTCAACAGTGTCTGCTGCGATGATGTTGGAGGAACTGCTAGAGGAACTGCCTGACACTGCTTCGCTTGAACTGCTAAAGGTGTTTTCACCGATTTCAGGCCACTCGTAGTCCAGTACGAAATTGTTGTAGTATTTCGTGTTGGCGTCACCTGCGCCACTCAAGCCTTCTTCAAGTTTAATCTTGTAATTGTAATGGTTGGTGCGGATGTTTTCATTGCCCGTGTATTGGTAATCCGTGTTGACAACAACTGCGAAAACCATTTGCGTGCCGTTGGTAGAAGAGGGGGGCTTATCCAAGCGGAGTGTCACTGCACCTTCGCCAGTAATGGGTTCGCTATAGACGGGGGTTCCATCGGTGGCGCGGTAGCAAAGCAGATAATTCATGTTGGTGTTGTTGGATTTGTCGCCAACATTGTAGAAGGATACGGTCACTTGCTTTGCGCCGGAGGAAACCTTCAGAGGAATGACGTTGGAGCCGGACCAGCCCGGAGTTGTTGCCTCGTCGGGAACGAGATATTCTCCGCTTGCTGTCATGGTCTGGTAGGGAGTCATTTTCCAGGTGTTTCTGTACTGACCGTTATCCCAGTAATACTGCTCTTCGTAACTGGTTCCGCCAAAGTTGTTGTTCAGCAGGTTCTTGATTTCGTTGGACCATTTCTTCATATCCAGCAAGGCCATCCTTGCGCGGAATTCAGTAATGAGCCTGCGAGTGGCATCGGGACCAAGGCCTTTTTCCAATGCGTAGGTTTCAAGTAGGTAGGTGGTTTTGCCGTAAGCATTTCCGTAAATCCAGCGGACAGAACCTGTGCCAAGCCAAGTTCCCATAAAGGTTGGGAAAATGTTACTGTACTGGGAACCGCCCAGAAGGTAACGCTGATTCTTGCCGGTAACGCCCTGTGCGCCGGGACCTCCGAAGGTGCCGTCTACAAGCCAGCCGGAGTAGCATTCAATGGGCATGAAGGGCGCAATGACGGTTGCCGCATTCAAAAATCCCATACCGCTGTAAACGCCTTCGCGATGGGAGAACATGTCCTGCTGAATCCAGGTATTGCCTGCTTCCTGGAACCAGTGGGCCTGTTTTGCGCCAGGGTAGCCGTTGGTCATGGAGTGAATGCCTTCATGAATCATGGCGTCCATCTGGGAAACGCGATCGCGATAGGGGCAGCTTGTGTTGAAACTGTAAAGAGGGTAGAAGGAGGCGGCTACTGCCGTATAGCCCGCCACGTATGTTTGCCAGCCGCCGGTGGTGTCTTCCTTTGCGCCGCCAGCGCATGTGCCGGAACCGTAATAGTAAATAGCGCTGTATTTGCCTTCCTGTGCTTGAGCGTCGGGTGCCCATCCCAAGGTGTCGTAAAGATAGGTGAAATCCGTATCGTATTTCTTCAGGATGCTATCGATGGTCACGTCGGTGATTCTGGAATCACGATCCTTGCCCCAGTAGATTGCCCACCATTTACCAGCTTTTTTCCCGGTAACACCAGAGCAATTGTTGTTGAACTCAGTAGGCGGTGCAATTTCGCCAAGGTTGGATTTTGTGTCGTAATCCAAATCCGAACGATATGTCGGCCATGTGTATGCGTCGCCATTTGCGGCGAAAGAGGCGGTGCTTGCCACAAGCATTGCACCCAGTACTATTTTTTTCATAATCCAAATCCCATACTTAGGGAACCGCAAAAGCGGCTCACTCCCATATTAAAGATATTATGCCTGCATTATTTATGCAATAATTTGGATTATTCCAGTGTGTTAAAGTGTGTTTGAAATGTGTTAAGAATCCATTCCTTGCTGCGAGCCACACTTTCTATACGCACTTCATCGATGAGACCATTCCAGGTTTCTGTACTGATTTCGTTACCACCAACACGGAATGGAACAGCCTGATTTAGGGTATTGGGAACGAATGTATTGGTTTTGCCAACTTGTTCCCCGTTAACGAACATGGAAACCTGATGATCCTTGGAAACCAGCGTCAGGAATGTCCATTTACCCACAGGTACAATGGAAGAATCTCCAAAGGAGATTTCTTCAGGGCTTACAGGGGCGCTTTTCATGACGGAGAATTTGCCTTCAGTATTTTCAAAGTGCCATTGGAATTTTGACGTGCTGTCGCTCCAGTAACTGCGCTGCGCTACAAGAATCTGGTGGTTGCCATTGGGTCCATCCCACTTTGTCCAGAGGGAAATGGTGAAGTCACCATCGGTAGGGTCCAGGGAGTCAATTTCAATAAACTGTCCCGGCTCCAGCTGGATGGCCTTTCCAGAAATTCCATCCACATAATTGACACTTGTTGCCAAGGTGGAATCGTTATCGAAAACGGTTTCGGCCCCTTCCATAGGGAGGTACTTTTCTGTCAATGGAGGGAGGGCAATTGTGTCAGATGTTCCTGCGGTAGACACGGGGAATACTGCCACGGGGGCTTTATTCTCCACATATTGCAAGAGGATTTCTCCTACAGGCGCGTTGTTGATGGAGAACGTTCCATCTTCGGAAATTTCAGCCTTGATGGAGGTTCCCTTGATTCGGACGAATCCATCATTTGCGCCGTCGATGCGACCTGTCAGCATTTTTCTTTCAGAAATCTGCAGATCGTTATTTTCAAGACCTGCGGCATTTATCAAGGCGCAAAGAGCGTTATATTCTGCATAGAGAATAACGGTGTCTGCGTCGGTATTTCGGTCAAAAATCAGCTCGTAATTTCCAGTACTGTCAGAAGTTGTTTCTACGGAGTCTTCAACGGAAATGGAATTGTCGATATAGGCCACCACTCTGGCAGAAGCAACTCCCTTGCCGTTTGCGTCCAGGATCTTTCCCGTATAGGCCATGGAATGGTCAATGTCAGTTATACCGCCGGCCACATCGTTCTTTTTATCGGAGCAGGCACAAACGAGAATGGAGGCGGATAGGGAAATCGCAATTCCGAATGTTGAGTAGAATTTTCTCATTTTTCCCCCGAAATCTTTGTGCTCATAGGGAATGTCATGAACATCATCTCGTAAACCCGTTCAACGTTCTCGTCATTGGCAATCTTGGCCATGATTTTCTTTCGGGCGTCTCTCATGACTTCAACCACATAGTTGAAGGACCTTTCGCTCATGGCAAGCGTTGTAAATGCGGCGTATTGCTCATCTCGGGGAATGCATTCCACCGCACGCAAGGCATGCTGGATATAATCCCGACGGATTTGCTTCAGCGCAATGGGCGATACATCGGATGCGTCTACCATCAGGGAGGTTTCCTCGTAATGGTCGCCAATTTTCTGGATGAGTCCAAGCTCGGTCAGGTTCTTTACGGCGTCGCGGGCTTCGCTGGCTGTTATAGGCGGCACCACCATTTTGGCTAATGCTTTGTAATCGCCCTCCCATTCGGAACTTACGGCAAGTTCGCGAATAATGGGGTTGTACCATTTGGAAAAATAGGACTGTTCCCGATTTGTCAGGTGCTTAAATTCTGCCTGTCGCCTGATTTGAACGATTTGATCCCAGGCGGCGTCCCTCTTGTTGATTTGTTCCGCCTGATTAAATTCCACAAGGGTCAGAAAGTAAGCTTCACGAAGGGCGGTGAGGCCAATGGCAGCTGCAATCTTTTCTGCAGATTTTTGGGTCAGCTTGAATCTGCCGCGAATGACATTCAAACAATAGGAAGATGTCTTGAAACCCGCTTTTGCTGCAAAGAAACGATGAGAAAATGCCGCACTTAAAATCTTCTGTTCTTCGAAGTAATCCTGAAGAAATTTGCGGTAATCATCGTATTCAAGAAGATGCTCAACTACTTTACTTGCTGCCATAATCCAATCCCATAACAAATGGTAAAATACCTTATTTGCGTTGATTTAGAAAAAATTTTTGTTATGAGAGTGGAATTCTGTAGAGAAAACCTCATCGTCTGGAATTTTGCTCCAAAACTTTTCGATTTCTTCGCTGGAGCCTAAAGGTGCACCAATATCTTAATTCTCAATATAGACGTAAGATTGCGGCGCAAATTTTATGTTGTAGTCCTGCAATGTTTTCGCCTTCTTGAATCGCTTAACGCTTCCGACCTGAATAGCAAAGTCAAAAATCTTATTTGCGAATTCGGGCTTAATCAACAACAAAACGTCCGTCAGTCTTTGTACCCTTTACCAAACCATCAAAGGCGAAAATAGTGATGGAACACATTTAAACCTTCAATTGAGTATTCAAAAACTTAATGAACTTGTTGAAGAAAATAAAAAAATTGGCGAAATTTGATAAAATTTATTGAATCTCGCAATTGTAAGACTTGTTTTAGTGCAATTGTTTGTTAATCTTTTTGCAAAAGATGGCCGTAGAGGGGCTGGTTCACGAAGGCGATCCCAACGCAGGCTGCTACCGCGACGTTTCCATTTCCATTGCGGGTTCGAGTCATGAGCCTCCCGATGCCGACGATGTTCCGGCGCTGATGCGCGAACTTGTAAAGTTCATCAATAGGGATTGCGAACAGCAATATGATCTGCTGAAGGTTTCCGTAGCCCATCATCAGTTTGTCTGGATTCATCCGTTCCGCAACGGCAACGGAAGAACGGCAAGGCTCTTGACCTACGCCATGATTGTGCGGCTTTTTGATGTTCGCCAGTCTAGGCTGTTTAACCCTACGGCGGTGTTCTGCTCCAAGTACTACGAAATGTTGAAGGTGGCAGGCTCCAGGAACAACGAGGCGCAGGTACAGTGGTGCCAGTTTGTGCTGCAGGGGCTGCTAGACGAATTGCAAAAAACCGAAAAACTGACAGACGTAAACTACGTTAGGCAAAATATTCTGGAGCCTGTTCTTCGGGATGCATCGCGCAAGGGAATCATCGACAAGGATACGCTTTTAGCGCTGCAAGTTGCTCTCGAAAAACCAATCTTCCAGGCTTCAGACTTAGCTGGCGTGTGGGCAAATACTTTTGCGAGGTCCAGAAACATCCGCGCCATGCTGGATGCTGGCCTTATAGCCCCCGTATCCGAAGGCGCCCGAAAGTACTACCTGAAATTCGCAGGAAGCCCGCTGATGGTGAGCCTGATCTATACGCTGTATCAGCAAGGGTTCCTGCCAGAATCCATGATGAAGAATTAGATAAAAGAGGGGAAATGTAACCATGCGGAAGCCTGAAGAAAGTTTGCTCTGTAGTTTGTAAAATTTTCGCAAGCACCTTGCCAACTTTCTAAAAATCACCTACATTACTGCCCGACGCGCTTCTCTATCGAATGGAGAAGTGCGTCTTTTTGTTATATGGCTTTGCGGATTCTGCTTGCCGTATTCAAAGACGCCTCTGGTAACAAGAAATGAACGAAGGAGGCTGTATGGCTAAAAAAGAAATAGAATCACTCAACAAAAATTTTGTAACTGATATTCGCGGAATTATCGAACAGTCCCGCCGGAATGCGGTGCGCAGTGTTGATTTTTGCCGTGTACAGATGTACTGGAATATCGGGCGGCGTATTCAGGTAGAAGAGCAGAAAGGTAAAAAACGGGCTGATTACGGCTCGTTTCTCTTGAAAAATCTTTCCAAGGAACTGGAACCGGAGTACGGAAGCGGTTTTTCTTATCGACAATTGGCGTTCTGCCGTAAATTTTACACGCTTTACCCAATTGTGAACGCAGTGCGTTCACAATTGAATTGGACTCAATATAGGGACTTGATTGCTATTGATGATCCCGACAAGCGTGAATATTACGAATTGGAAACAGTGAATAACGCATGGACTAGTCGCGAACTTGAACGTCAAATTCATTCCCAGCTTTATGAGCGCCTTCTTATGAGCTCCGACAAGGAAAAGGTTCTGGCGGTAGCCCGCAAGCAAAGGATTCCCGAGACTCCCCAGGAGGTCATTAAGGACCCGATGGTCTTGGAATTCTTGGGCTTGGAACGTAATCCCGAATATTACGAACGCGATCTTGAAACCGCGATTATCAATCATTTGCAGCGCTTTTTGCTGGAGCTTGGCAACGGCTTTGCCTTTATCGCAAGGCAAAGAAGGATCCTTCTTGAAGACGACGAGTTCTTTGTAGATCTGGTTCTTTATAATCGTTTGTTGCGCTGCTTTGTGGTTGTTGAAATCAAGACCGAAAAAGTGACGCACCAGGATTTGGGACAGTTGCAGATGTACGTGAATTATTTTGACCGTGTGGAAAAATTGCCCGACGAACGCAAGACTATCGGCATTCTTCTTTGTGCCGAAAAGAACGATACCGTCGTAAAGATGACGCTCCCCGAAGACAACGAGACAATCCTTGCCAGCGAATTCAAACTTTACATGCCGAGTAAGGAGCGGTTGATTGCGGAGGTAAAGCAGGTTCGTGAAGAATTCGAACGGAAACAGGAACTGTGAACAGAGAAATAATTTGCAAAAAAATGGCCTAGTACGCTTAAAAATCTCGCTTCGTTTTTTCAAAAAATACCTATATTCCTCTATACATAGCTCCTTCTGCGACCAATGGCCCTCGAGCCTGCGGTGCGTGGGTTGAGCGCCCGTTTTATTGAGTTATTTGCTCTAGTCTCCTTTCTGAAATCGCCAAATTTCCATTGTAACGAGAATAGAGTGAACTGCTCACGTCCCAATTGGGGCGTGGGTCGTTTGCTGTTATTGGTTACAAAGGCTTTGGCGAGCCCCAGAAAGCAGTAATAGCTTCAGCGACTCCACGCCTTTTTTTGTTAGCTGAATTCTTTGACTTCTTCAAATCTCCGTAAACGGGGTGATGCGGAGTCAAATGAAGAAGCTTATTGATATAAATAACTATCCCGTTTCTGTCGTGCTAAAGTCCCTTGTCAAAGATAAGACAACGGGAAGAAATATCGTATTCGCTTCAACAATCACTACAAAGAGTGGAATTGTATATGGCAAGGCTGAACAAATTACCGAAGCCATGTTGCGGAATTTAGGACCAAATCTGATTCAGCCCAGAGTTGCAAAGTCACAAGAAGCACAGGCGGAACGAACTCGCGGAAAAGCGGAAGTGTTCACTCCGTCCTGGATTTGCAACAAGATGAACAACCATTGTGATGCAGAGTGGTTTGGTCGTGAGAATGTGTTCAATGTAGAAGATGACCAATCTTGGAAGCCTACAACGACAAAAGTGAAATTTGCAAATGAAGGCGATTGGCAAAAATATGTGGATTCAAAGCGCATTGAAATTACTTGCGGCGAAGCACCTTACATAGTTTCCAGATACGACTCCACAACTGCGGAGATTATTCCCATTAAAAAGCGTATAGGAATTCTCGATCGCAAATTGCGAGTCGTCAACGAAAATACGGACAATGAAGAAGATTGGCTCAAATGGACTTATAGGGCATTCCAAAGCGTTTATGGATACGAATATCAAGGCGACAACTTGCTTATAGCACGCATTAACCTACTGGTGACCTTTGTGGACTATATGAAAAATCGATGGAATCGCGAACCGACGGATGCTGAGCTTAGAAAAGTAGCCAATATCATCGTCTGGAATTTTTGGCAGATGGATGGCATCACAGGAACAGTACCGTATGGGAACCATACAAAAGAAAATGAACAGACCGGCATGTTTGATTTTGCTGTCGGAGAAAACGCAAAAAAATCCGAAGAAATAGAATGCCGAATTTTTGATTGGACAAGGCAGAAATCTTTGACCTATAGAAGCATAAAGGGAGGTCGTAAAAATGAAGTTTGATTTTGCAATTGGAAATCCTCCGTATCAGGAAAGCGGCGTTGGTGCAAATCCAAATGATCCTTCTGTATATCATCATTTTTACGAGTCCGCATTCTCTGTTGCGGAAAAGGTAGAGCTGATAACGCCCGCTCGGTTTCTATTTAATGCGGGGGATACTCCTGTAGAATGGAATAAAAAGATGCTTGAAGATGAACATCTAAAAGTTAAGATGTATGAACCTAAATCGAGTAACGTATTTTCTGGCACGAGCATTACGGGAGGGGTGACTATTGTTTACAGGGATGAAAAAGAAATATATGGTTCAATAAATTTTTTCTCTCCTTTTGATGATGTAAATACTATTGTTCAAAAGGTTGAAAAGAAGTCAAAACAGAGTTTTGCCGATATCATCTACAATAGGGGTTTGTATCGTTACTCTGATTTAGCTTATGATAAAATCCCTAATTTGACAAAGCTTACGGCGGATCCTAGAATTGCTCCAAAGTCATTTGAAAACTTACCAGATTACTTTACTGAAACAAAACCCAATGATAATTTGCAATATGTCAAAATTTATGGACGAGACAAAGTTGTTCGTTGGTTTCGTAAAGACTATGTGAAAAAGGTAGAAAATCTTGACAAATATAAAGTGTTTATTTCAAAAGCAGATGGAGCTGCGGGACAATTAGGAAACCCCATCCCCGCAAGAATATGCGGAAAACCTTTTGTGGTCTCGCCAGAAGTTGCGTCCACAGAAACCTATATTGCTATTGGATCTTTTGAGAGTGAAGCCGAGGCAAAGGCTGTAGAAAAGTATATTAAAACGAAATTTTTACGTACTATGTTGGGAGCCTTAAAGGTTACTCAAAATTATGCAAAACCAACATGGGAAAAAATCCCTCTCCAAGATTTCTCTTCTAATTCCGATATTGACTGGTCAAAATCTATTGCAGACATCGATCAGCAACTTTACGACAAGTACGAATTATCTCCTGAAGAAAGAACCTTTATTGAAACCCATGTAAAGGAGATGGAATAATATGGCTATGCAAAATCCGAACATTAAGACAACAAAACCTGTTGTTCCGATGATTTACGCCTATACCACTCCGGGTATTTCCTATCATGATGGCTATATCAAGATTGGCTATACAGAACAAACAGTTGAAGAGCGTGTCTATCAGCAAACACATACTGCAGGAGTCAAAGCCCAGGTGGAGTGGCAAGGTAACGCCATTTTTGACGATGGTTCTGGAGTGATTTTTAATGACAAACTGTTCCACGCCTACTTGCGCAAAAAAGATGTCAAACAACCCATGGACTTGGGGAATGAATACTTTAGCAAAGATGATCGAAACGAATGGTTTTTCATTTCACCCAATGATTCCCGCTCAATGTTCTACGAATTTCGTTCAAGTCGAGGTATCGTAGATTTAACGGAAGATATTGTTCCCTACAATCTTCGTGCAGAGCAGGAGTCTGCTGTTTCTATGGCCTTGGCTTACAGGAATGCTCATAACAAGGCGGAATTCCTTTGGAATGCGAAGCCGCGATTCGGCAAGACTCTCGCTGTATATGATTTGATGAAGCGTATGGGCGCGATGAATGTCCTTATCGTAACGAATAGACCTGCAATTGCAAATAGCTGGTATGCAGATTATGCAAAGTTTATTGGACGCCAATCCGGTTATTTCTTTGTAAGTGATGTGGACGGAATCAAGAATAAAAATCTGGTGATTCCTTACAAGGAATACGCTCTTGATAAAAAATCCCGTGTACTTAAGAATAAAAAGGCGATGGGGCTCATTTATTTTGCCTCTTTGCAAGATTTGAAAGGCTCAATCTACTTCGGTGGTAAATTCAACAAACTAGAAGAACTCAAGAAGACTTCCTGGGACTTACTTGTAATAGATGAAGCTCACGAAGGCGTTGACACATACAAAACTGATGTGGCATTTGATCAAATAAAACGTGATTTTACACTTCATCTTTCTGGTACTCCCTTTAAAGCTCTAGCAAATAACAAGTTTGCCGATGATGCAATCTTCAACTATACTTATGCTGATGAGCAGAAAAGTAAACATGGCTGGGATGATGCTTCTGAAACGGAAAATCCCTATGCAACGCTTCCGACCTTAAATCTTTACACTTACCAAATGTCCGAAATTGTTCGTGATGAACTTTCTCAGGGAATAGAGATAAATGGTGAAACGGAAGAATACGCCTTTGACCTTAATGAATTTTTCAAGGCTGAAAATGGAAAATTCGTTCATAATTCGTCGGTTGATAAGTTTTTAGACGCTCTTACCAAGCAAACCAAATTTCCGTTTTCTACAGAAGAATTGCGCGATGAACTTAAGCATACTTTCTGGCTTTTGGATAGAGTGGAAAGCGCAAAACTCATGGCTAAAAAACTTCATGAACATCCTGTATTCAAGGATTATGAAATTGTCCTTGCTGCTGGTGATGGGCGTGTTGACGATGCCGAAGAAAATAAGAAATCTTTCGATAAGGTCAAGAAGGCGATTGCTGAACATGAAAAGACTATCACCTTGTCCGTTGGCCAGCTGACTACCGGTATTACCATTCCTGAGTGGACAGCAGTGCTAATGCTTAGTAATGTGAAATCTCCGTCTCTTTACATGCAGGCCGCGTTTAGAGCTCAAAATCCTTGTCTTTTCCATGTAGGCTCCGAATACAAGCGTAAAGAAAATGCCTATGTATTTGACTTCGATCCTGCACGAACTCTGATTATTTTCGAAGAATTTGCAAACGATCTTTCTCCGAACACTTCTTCGGGAAAGGGCGATATTGAATCAAGAAAGAATAATGTTCGGGAACTGCTGAATTTCTTCCCGGTTATTGGAGAAGATGAAAATGGAGAACTGATTGAACTGGATGCAGAAAAAGTTCTTACCATTCCTCGTAAGATTAAGTCTGTTGAAGTTGTTCGTCGTGGATTCATGAGCAATTTCTTGTTCCAAAACATCGGCAATATTTTTTCCGCACCAAAGGAAGTTGTTGATTTAATCAATCAGTTTGAAGCGGTTGAAGAACCAAAGTCAAAAACACCCGTTGTATTGTCTAATGAGGTCAAGAAGGACTTGTCCTTAGATGAAAATGGTGAAGTCAACTTGACTGATGATTATGTTATTGGAGTGGCTTCGGATATTTTTGGTCCAAAACTTTACGATGTTAAAAAACAGGTCGAGGACACAATCACAGAAGTCAAGGAATCTGAAAAACCTGATTCATTAAATGATAAACTGAAGGAATTGGTTAAAAATACTGTTGTGCAAAATGTGGTTCAAACGGCCAAGGGAAGCTATGGCGATACGGATATGCCGAAATCAGTCGCTCGACAGGTGGAAAGTACTCTTAATTCAAAAGTAGATACCATTATTGACAAAACTGTTGGACAATTTAAAATAGAATCAAATGTTATTGAGCAAGAACGCGTTGTTGCTATGCAACAGCGTAACGTGACGGGAAAAACAACGGCTGAAATTGAAACTGAATTCAAGAAAAAGCAAGAAGATGCTTTTGCCAAGTTCAAAAACGAAATGGATTCAGCAATCAATGAATTTACTCAGGATTCCATTAAAGAAACGGTCAAGACTGTGGAAACCAAAATCAAGGAGCGCGAACGAGACTCTATTCAAGATGGTGTTAGAGACCATTTAAGAGGATTCTCCCGTACGATTCCTTCGTTCCTTATGGCCTATGGTGATGAAACCGTCACTTTGGCGACTTTTGATCAAAATATTCCTGATAATGTCTTTACTGAGGTTACTAGCATAACCTTGGAACAGTTTCGATTCTTGAGAGATGGGGGAGCGTATATAGACTCTGAAACTGGAGAAGAAAAAAAATTTAAGGGACAGCTCTTTGACTCCGTGGTCTTTAATGATTCTGTGAAGGAATTTCTTGCTTTAAAGAAAAAACTTGCAGACTACTTTGACGAAAAGAGTGTTGAAGATATTTTCGATTATATTCCGCCTCAGAAGACCAATCAAATTTTCACACCCAAAGATGTTGTTAAAAGAATGGTTGATATGCTGGAGGAGGAAAATCCAGGTTGCTTTGACGATCAGAACAAAACTTTTGTCGATCTCTACATGAAATCTGGACTTTACATTACTGAAATTGTCAAAAGGCTGTACCAGAGTCAGAAAATGAAGATGCTGTTCCCAGATGACAAGGAACGTCTAAGGCATATATTTGAAAAGCAAGTCTATGGTTTAGCTCCCACAGAAATCATCTATAAAATCGCAACTAACTTCATTTTGGGTTTTGCCGATAATACAGATGATTTGAAGCATAATTTCAGACAACTTGATGCGTTACCTTTTGCAAAGGAAGGAACCTTGCAAAAAAAATTGGATGAAGTGTTTTCTTGAGTGAGCTAATGGTTTATCTGCACAGGTTTTTGAAAAATTGAAAATCAAGAAGCCATTGGCGGATTAAACCGTGTGGTGGCTACGCTTCCTTTTGTTGACAAGGAACTGGTGGAAGGAATTTTTTGCAAAGAAAAAAAATTACGCGTTCCGCCTTGAAAGAGTAACGCAGTTTCTGCCAATAATGGTGAAAAGAATGAAATCGTTTGGTTGACTCAAGCTCAAATGGCAGACTTGTTCGTGACTGATAGAACATCCATATTGCGTTATATTCGAAATATTTACCAAACCGAGGAACTTGACGAACCTTCAACCTGTGCAAAAATTGCACAAGTTCGCATCGAAGGAACTCAATAAACTTATTTTCGCTGTACTCTTCTATCTCACCTGTACTTGCATGCTTCTATTGACCCGGGAGCCATTACTGGAAAGGCCGCGGATATTCACTAGGTAGGAACCTCTGCTATAGTCATTCAGGTTTACAATGGCGGAGCCGTTTACGGAAACGATGGACTTGGAAGTCATTAGGTGTTTGCCGCTTAAATCCGTCACGCTGATAGAAACATTGCGGGGCAATCCGTAAAGATGGACGATGTTGTTCTGGATGGCGACATGGAATGTTTTTTGGTTCAATGCGGCAACGGATGTGACATCGCCATCCTCATCGGGTTCTTCTCCTACCACGGTAATGATTCCACTCTTGACATAGGCTTCTCCTACGCCACCAATAGAAGTGACTAAGAATGCGTACTCACCAGGCTCGTCATTTACTGTGCCGCTAATCGAAACTTTCTTGTTTATGTTGTCTGTGTCAACAAGTAATCCTTCGGGAAGTCCAGTCACTTCAACGGTTTTCGCATTTTCCCAGGTGTAGCAAAAGTCGACAATGGCGGCACCTTTTTCTACAGTTTGCTTGGAACTTCCTGCGCCACACTTGGCAATGGTGGCTACGCCGGGTTCCGGATCCTGTGCGGATACTGCAGCCAATTTCTGGGTAACGCCGATCTTGCGGGAATAGGTATCGCCGGCATTGTCTTTCAGGGTAAAGGTGATGTAGCCAACGCCTGCAAAAGTGTCGTTCAATTTCACTGTCATCTTGGAACCGCTTACTGTTCTTCGACAAGACCGGCGCAAAGTCTGACAACGGCAAGATCACCCTCGTTGATGCAAGCAAGCTTGGCCAGGAATACAAGGATGCCAACGGCCTTAAGAAAGTCCGCCTAGAAGATTACGAAATCGAGAAGATCGTTAAGACCTTCCGCAATGCCGAGGCCGTCGAAGACTTTAGCGTGGTTGTCAGCTACAGCGAGGTTAAGGAAAAGGGCTACAGCCTAAGCGCAGGTCCGTATTTCGACATCAAGATTGACTACGTGGATATTTCCGAAGAGGAAATCAACGCCCAGATGGCAGCCGACACCGCCGAACTCCAGAAAATGTTCGAAGAAAGCCACAAGCTGGAAAACGAAATCAACAAGCAACTGGCCAGCCTCAAATTCGGGGGATAGTAAAATGGAAACGAGGGAGGCCTTGACATTTGGTTTGTGTAATTGTATATTATGTGCAAGAAAACCTTGCACGCCTCTTCACAATGCGCACCCAGCGAGGTTCTTTTTTTATTTAGGGGGAATTTGATGTCTCTTAGAATCTATAGTAAACCTCCCCAGACTTTGGATCAGCAGGCCCAATTACTGATTAGCCGAGGGCTTAAAGATGTTTCTAAGGATGAACTCGTAGAAGTCCTTTCAAGGATTAGCTATTACCGTTTACGAGGATATACTTATCCGTATCAGGATAACACCTCGTCTAATTCGGAATTTCTTCCCACGGCAAGTTGGTCCAGCATTAAGAATGATTACCTGTTTGACTCCGCTCTTCGAAATCTCATCGTAGAAGCGCTCGGCTTTATTGAAATCGCTGTGCGCTGTCAGATGGAATACCAACTCTCCATTGCTCATGGTCCACGTTGGTACGAAGATGTATCGCTGTGTCATAATCAGAAAATTTTTAATGATAACCTGGTAGAACTCCGAAAACATTGGAGCCGTTCTCGTGAGGTTTTCAAAACGCATTACGAAAGCGAGTATGACACCTCTATTGCACCTCCGGCGTGGATGATCTTCGAAACGACAACATTCGGAACGCTTTCCAAGACATTCTCTAACCTGAAATCTAATCTCAATGCCAAAACAGAAGTTGCGAAGTACTTCGGTTTCAATAAGGCCTCAACGAAAGTTCTAGTAAGCTGGTTCCAGCATTTAAACCTGGTTAGGAACATTTGCGCCCATTACTCTAGGCTTTTTACAAGGAGCTTTATTGTGCGCCCCATGATTCCCACAAACAAGCCTGCCAAATGGGTGGATTCGATTCCAAGTCAGGATAGAATCTATTTCTCCATTTGCATTATTACAACATTGCTGGATGTGTGTGCCCCGAATTATGATTTTAGAGGAAAGCTAAAGCAAGTGATGAAGATGGTCCGCCCGGAACAACTGCCGTCGCTTGGATTCCCTGAAAATTGGGGAGAACAAGATTTATTTGCGTAAAAGAAAATCGGAGCCCAGCTTAGAGTCAATTTTTATAGGGTCAAGAAAGTTGATAGTTAAAGTGATAGAATAAACGATAGTATAAATGATAGTTTAAACGGCGATAAAGCGGCGATAAAATGGCGATAAATTTTGAAAACGGCGATAAAGCGACGAAATGGTGCGAGGCAGAGTCATTCAGAGCGAAGCGAAGAATCTAGGATTAGTAAAATGGAAATTGCAACACTGATTATTAGCGTTTTGACACTTCTCACAACGATTGCGGGCATCGTAGTTTCTGTAGTTCTTTATAAGAAACAGAAAAAGGATGCTGCATTGGCAGAGAAAAAAAGAAAAGAAGAAGAACGGCAAAACGCGAAAGATGAGTTAGATGCAATAGGTGTAATCCCTTTTGGAGCTCCTGGTTTTAGCAGAATGGATCTTGCAAAAGTTGCTTATTTGAAAGTAAAGGCTGGAAGAAGGTGACCTTGGTTTGGTGTCATTCTGAACGGAACGAAGTGTAGTGAAGAATCTAGAACACGGATTAAACATGGAAATGACGAAATACAAATTGGGAGATATCGCAAAGACTGGTTCAGGAGGAACTCCGAAATCTACTGTTGCTGAGTATTATGAAAATGGAACAATTCCTTGGATTAACAGCGGCGAGTTAAATCATCCGTTTATTAGTAGTACAGAAAATTTCATCACACAAGCCGGTTATGACAATTCAAGTGCAAAGTTATTTCCGCCACAAACTGTTTTATTGGCCATGTATGGTGCAACTGCTGGCAAAGCATCTTTGCTTGAAATAGAAGCTTGTACAAATCAAGCTGTGTGCGCAATAATGCCAGATGAGAAAGTTTTATCCCCTTTATATCTGAAGTACAAACTTGATACAATGTACAACTATTTAGTTGGTATTAGCACAGGGTCAGCAAGAGATAATTTGTCTCAAGAAGGAATAAGATCATTAGAATTAAATATCCATTCGTTAGCTGAACAAAAGAAAATCGCAGCAGTCCTTTCCGCACTTGATGACAAAATCGCCCTGAACAAAAAGATGAACCAGAAACTCGAAGCCATGGCAAAACGCCTATACGACTACTGGTTCGTACAATTCGACTTCCCCGACGAAAACGGTCGCCCCTACAAAACCTCCGGCGGCCCCATGACCCACAACCCCACCCTCAACCGCGAAATCCCTGTGGGTTGGGAAGTAGATGTTGTTGGAAATGTTTGTGAAACGGTTCTTGGGGGAACGCCATCTACAGAAAATGAAAGTTTTTGGAACGGAAATATTCCGTGGTTAAATTCCGGTGAAGTCGCGGAATTCCCAATTTTAAATGCGGAAAAACGTATTACAGAAGATGCTGTAAAAAATAGTGCAACGGCGTATTTACCTGCTGGTTCTGTTACATTGTCTATAACGCGTCATTTGCGTCCTAGCATTATGGCAATAGATGCATGCATTAATCAATCTGTGGCTGGAATAAAAGAAAATGACATTTTGAAAAACGGATATCTCTATCCATATTTGGTAAATGAAATTCCTCGCTTAAATACCTTAAGGGGAGGTGCTCAACAACCGCATATCAATAAGGATACTGTGGATAAGTCACCTATTGTTATCCCTGCACAAAATGTTTTACATCAATATTATGAAAAGGTAAATCCACTGTATAAGGAAATTATTGAAAAAGCGAAAGAATCGCAAAAACTCACCGCCCTCCGCGACAAACTCCTCCCGCTCCTAATGAACGATCAAGTGGAGGTGTAATAGTGTATACCGATTTAATTGAACGAAATATAAACAATTGTGTGGAATATAACCAAAATCGAGAGAATATAAGAACTGTAGAAGATCGTCGATACATTCTTGAAGTTGATGGAATTTGCCCATTATGTGGTGATAGTCTCATAGACAAACGCAAGGGATCTGGCGTAAAGCAATATGAAATAGCTCATATATATCCAAATAGTCCCACTAAGGAAGATTTAGTGGCTCTAAAAAATGTTAATGTTCTTGGGACTAATTCTGAAGATTTTCAGAATAAAATTGCCATATGCAAAAAATGTCATAATAAATATGACTACCGCAAAAATGTGGACGAATATAATAACCTTTTGAACAAAAAGAAAACTTTGTATACAAGGCAATTGGCTAAAGAAGCTCTTGCAGAATGTAATATGAATGAAAGGCTTTTTGCGTTGATGAATAAAATTGCATCTCTTGATGTAGAACTGATTGGACAAGAATTGAGAATGCAGCCTATAGAAATCAAAAGAAAGTTTGGTTCTGATGAAAAACTTTTAAAGGCGAAAATTAACGAATTTGTCGCGGCGTATTACAAAACCCGAATTCTATTTGCAAATGCATAATCCGAGCGGAATCTGAAGGATGCAAAAAAGGCCCCCAGATGGGAGCCAGCTAGGATAACTAAATTGCAA
>NZ_FRBB01000008.1:0-132318 GCF_900142505.1 Fibrobacter sp. UWH5
CTCAACACAATCAGGCTGGGCGTGTCAAACGCAAGGATCGAGGCGACGAACAACAAGATAAAGCTACTGATACGGACTGCCTATGGCTTCAGGAACATGAACAACATGCTGTCGCTGATAATGCTGAGCTGTGCCTATGTAGATGTAAAGATAGCCTACGAATGGGAATCGGAATCGAGAGAATCATCTAGCAAGGCTGCCTAAATGCTTCCACACATGTTGATGATGCCTCAAAATTTTCGATTTTTTTTACATATTCAGGCAAAAATCTGCCTGCAAATCTGTCTCTAAATCTGCCTGTAAATGAAAAAGGTTCACAGAAAATTTTAGCGATAGCTAGTACCCACCACGCGCCTTTATCAACAAGAACGGACCATGTAAAAAAATAGGGCGAGACCACTTAAGGTGCCGCCCTTACAAAAACACGAATGTTTTTTAACGATATACTTAATATATTAATTTTTTGTTTATTTATGTCAAGTGCCATTCTTATTTTGGGGAAGCTTACATCATAGCCTAGCCTCCATTAAAAAGGTTGCCATACAAGACAACCTCTCGTACCCGCTGTAAATGTAAAAAAACGCCGACGGCCTTTTCTTCTACTTACACCATTTCGCTTCCTTGACTCGCTTAACGGCATTCATGCCGTTTTTGTCGTAGCAGTAGTAGCCGCCTTCGCTGAGCTTTTCCCAGAGCAGGGTGCCGTCGCTTTGTCGCCAGCCCTGTTCTGTTTTCATTTCGTTCATCAGGCCGACCAGGGTTTCTACGAAGCCGCCGGCGTTGTCGCCTTCGTCATCTTTTGGCATTGGCTTTTTCTTGTGTGCGTTTCCGTGAGCCTCCATTTGGGCCGCGTCCCTTTCGCAGATTTTCTTGTCGTCGTACTCTGTATAACTCGCTCTTTCGCGGGTCCCGATGGGTACGATGAAGTAGGATGCCCGTCCGGGGAGGCCGTACAGGTCCTTGCATTCATATGTTTCCAGGGCGAAGCTGCTTGCGGCCATCACGAGGGCCAAAATCCATGTGAATTTCATGTGAAGTCTCCTTTTTTTTGTATTCCCCATAATCTACCTAATTTCGCATGCCATATTCTGACATTTTGAAGGGTTTGACAACAGTTGTTTGCAAAATGAGTGGTCCCTGATTGCGGACCTTGACTGTAAGCGTGTGCGATTTTTGCAAAAAGTGATTATTTTATAACCGCTGATTATCGGTTGCTAAAGTACAAGTCGGATGACATTAGGCTACGCCAAGAAAACAGGGAAAATCTGAAGTTTTTTTGAATAAGAAGGCTTGAAAAATAATTTGACAAATTTCCTTTGCTGAACCGATAAAGTATAGGTTCATAAAGGAGAATCTATGCTCAAGTATTTCAAGACGGTGCCGGTGTACTTCCTTTTGTTTTACGCCATGATGTGCTATGGCTTCTATGGCGTGCATGTGCTCTATCGCATGTTTTGGTTCACTACAGAAAGGATGGCTGGCCATGGGATCGCGACTTCTCTCGTATTCGGTTTCTCGGCTGCGTTCCTGGTGGCGGCTTTCCGCGTATACCTGAGGAGGGGCCAGAATCTTTTGGGGGTATCGCTTGTGTATGCCGGCACTTTTGTGTGCTGCTGGCTTTACCGTTTCGGCGAGCCGTTCCTGGGGCGCTATCCGCGCCATTTTTCCATTTACAGCGATTATTCAATCCTGTTCATCACGGCGGTGTCGCTCCTGGCGCTTCATTTTGCGGTGAAACTTATTAGGAGATGATAGGATTTATGTCAAGTTCAATGCGAAGGAATCCTCGTCCAGCTATGCTTTGCGTGGCGGAATCGGTGCTTTGCTCCGCCTCGCTGTTCCGCAGGATCGCGAGACTTTGTTACGGTTCCTGGATGGCAACGAGGTTGTTTGCGACAAGAACTTCGTGGAGTTTATTTTACCCAATAGGGACCGCGATATTCCGGGTTACAGCGAAGGCGATTCCGACGGAATGCTGCTGGATTTCTTGTTCTTCAACAATGCCGATTTCCAGGTTGTGTCTAATGTGAACGACCTGGATATTACGGTGAAGATTGTGCCCGGTTCCGGCAGGATTATAAAAGTGTTCGAGGGTCATACCCAGCGGTACGGCGATTACCGCAAGATTGTGGTAGGCTTTTCCACAAAGGTGCGCTTATGCAAGGCTGTACGCGACATTAGCCCGGCGAGTCTTGCCAAGTATTTCTGGATCAATTCCAGCGGCAAGGCCGACGTAGTGGGAAAAAATATTCGGGCCCTCAAGGCTTACATAAAGGATGTGGATGGCATATATGTCGGCAAGCTGGAGGCCTTCATTGCGCCTGCGCTCCAGAGCCTGGAGGATCGTGTTGACGTGATCAAGAGCGAACTTGCCGCGGAATGTTCCTCGGAGCTGGTAAGGCTTATCAAGCTTGGCGTGGAGTTTGCCGACTCCGCCGACGCACGCCGCGTTTTGACGGAGGGACTTAAGCGATTTAATTTACCTGTGCATGGCGGGCTATACATTATTCTCGGAACTTTTGGCGGCTTGGAGTCTCGTTACGCGGGGGCGTTGTTCCGCCTGCCGCGAACAGAATTGGCTCCCTGGCTTTTCGTGGAACATGTGCGCGCCGGGATTGCCGCCTGCGAAAATCTCGTTAGCAAGTGGATTGCCGATGGGCGTTTTGGTGATGCGACAATCCAGATCGGGAATTTCCATATGGGAACAATCGGCGCCAAGAGCAAGCAAATTTCCCAGACGGAGATTCTGGGCAGGGCCGTAGACTTCTTTAATTTCGTCATCAAGTTCCTGGGCGCCGTGGCGGATTTGGTGGAACTTTTCATGGGCGATAGCAGCAATGTGGCGCAAAATGGTTCCAAGGCCATAAGGGTGAACATTGGAAACGTTGTGCAAGAAAAGGTGAAGCTTTCGCCTGCGGACTACATGGATAGCAGTGTGGAGGCTGTCAGGGATCTCGCCCGCCTGTACGTGGTTGGCGAGTGACAGGTCTGCGGTGCCGTTGAAATCTACACCTTGTTTTCGGAAGGGAACAGGGCGTGGAGCAGGTACGAGGTTTCGTTCTTGCCGCCACGGGCGTTGTCGCTGAGGGTGCTTGCCTCCTTGGCCAGGTAACGGTTGTCTGCCTTGAATCTTATTCCTGTGTGGCAGTTTTCCTCCTTGTATGTTTCCAGGTTGAGTTCCTTCAGGACTTTCTTGCCCTTGGGGGTGGCCAGGGCTTGCTGGTTTGCCAACTGGCGAAGGTCCTTGAGTTTGCCGGTAAGTTCATTGTAGGATTCACCTGCCTGCGGGTTGGCTTCGAGAATGGCCTTGAGAACGTCTGCGGATCTGATTCGGGTGGAGTTGGCGGACTTGTTTGTGCCCTTGAGCATGACCTTGAGTGCACAAATGATGTATCCCATGTATTCGCCCGGGTACATTTCCTGGTCGGTAGGTGCGTTCAGGTTCAGCTGGTTGCCTGCCTGGGCCTTGGCCTGTTCCAGGTTGTACTCGGCGCATTCTCTTGCGATTTTTTCCATGTGCAACTTTTCGTAGGCCTGTTGCAGTTCAGTTTTTAACTGACGGATTTCCTGGGCCTGCTTGGTGTTGTCCTTTTCTAGGAGTCTCATGTATTCACCGCAACCGGTGATGGTGTTGAGGACTGGCTGAAGATTGAGATTAAGTGCGTTCTGCATTATTTTGCTTCCTTATTTATTGTTGATCAAAGGCTTACCTGCCTTCTATAGTTTTTATCCCTTCTATATTCCCGGAAATGGGAATTTTTTTTGAAAAAAAAGCCGCCGGGTGAGATCCCGACGGCTTTGGTTGCTTTATGCGACCTAGGCTGCGTTACGCGGCTTTGGCCAGGTTGCCTTCCTTGACCTGGACGAGGCCTGCCTTGCGCAGGTGCTCGAAGCGGTTCCAGAAGGAGCCTTCGTGCCAGTGGAGCTGCTTGCGGACCATGTTCGGCGTACGCCAGGTGTTCATGGTTCTGAGCAGCTGGTCGCGGGCGGCGATGAGCTTTGCGCTCTTGCGGGTGCAGGGCATTTCCCAGAAGGCGGCCTTGCCTTCGGCACTGAGGCTGAGATATTCCTGGGTGTCGAAGGTGCGGGCCATGATGGCGAGGCTGCAGTCGTCCATGGTTCTTTCGCGGATGACGGTCTCCAGGGATTCCTTCAACGGTTCGTTCATGGCCTCGCCGCTACGGCCGGCTTCTTTCACCAGGGAAAGGATCGCGCGGGAGAGAAGTTTTGTTCTCAGGTTGTAGAGGCTGGTCTCGGTGCCGTCGGACATCATGACGAATCCGGAGATGTCGCCGAGCTTTCCCTTGATGAGGCGGATTTCGTTCAGCGCCGCGATAGAGGTGGTGAACGAGGTGGTGTTGGCGTACTCGCCGTTCTGCGGGTAGGTAGCCACCTTGACCTTGCCTGCCTTCACGTAGCCGATGACGCCGTCGCCCAGGTGGCCGATCACGAAGTCGTCGCCCTTGGTGGCCACAAACAGGAGGGTAGAGGCCAGGTCCTGGGGGGCGCAGCCCATTTCAGAACTGAGCCCCTCCAGAAGGAGGGTGACCTGGCCAAGGATATCCATCTTTACGTGGACGCCGTCATCGTTATGCACGATGGTGTCGAAGTGATCCGCCAGATAGTGGCATACGCCCTGGGTAACAGCTTCCGCTCCATGGTGGGAAAGCTTGGCGCTGCCTGCACCGTCTGCGAGGGCGCAGACCGTGCAACCATCCTGATGGATGGTGTAGGTTTTGTCCTGGCAGGGAAGGCCGAAGGACATGTGCGCGCGGCCCTGCACTGCGCTATGGGATACCTTCCACATTACAGTTCACCCCAGCTCTTGATGGAGTTAAGGTCCAGGGAGAACAATTCGTCCGGCCGGGACTTGGCGACACTGGCGACGCTCATGCTAAGCCACTTGAAGAATTCCGTGAAGTTGAGACCCTTCAGGCGCATGGGCTTGTAGACGGGAGAGAAGTCTGCCAGGGTGTTCATATCGGCGCTTCTGCCGATGCCGATAGGGAACACGGTGAGCTTGCGGCTGTTAACGAGTTCTACGGTGCGCAGCTTGGCTCGCTGAAGCTCGGTTGCGCTGCCGTTGGGCTGGCCATCGGTCATGAGAATCAGCCAGGGCTGATAATACGTAACGCCGCAGCGTTTGTATTCATTCTTACGACGTTCAAGCATATCCAACGCCATGTTCACGGCTTCGCCCATGGGGGTGCCTCCATCGGCGGTAAAGTTGGGTGCATAGGGCTGGTTGTAGAGCGGAGTGAAGTAGGAATGGGTCTTTGCATCGCCACCGAAAGTGACTACTGCGATTTCTGCGGCGCAGTAGGCAGTGGTGTCTCCCTTGATGGAATCATAGAGGGTGCGCACGCCTTCGTTCAGCTCGTGGATGGGGAGGCCGCTCATGGATCCGCTGACATCGGCACAGAGGATGACCGGAATGCGGGTGGTCGGATTGTTTTCGAGATCTTCGAGGCCAAAAATGTTTGCCATATTGAATTTCCTTTTAATGCGGCCCAGTGGCCGCGTTGATTGATTTTGATTTAACTGGTTTGACGGATTTAAGGGTTAGTAGTTGAGCTTGCTGAGACGATCGCTTACCTTGCGGCGAGACGGCTGGTTGCGATTTGCGAAAGACCGTGCCGCCGGATGGCCTGCGCGCAGGATGGGAGATTTGGCCATGGGTTTGCCGGTGGCAAAGCTCTCCCTGCGGCGGCAATCCATACAGACTCCTTGGTCGCAGTACTTCTCATCGACTTCGTTATGGCACCTTTGGCAATACACAAGGATGGTTCCGGGCTGCTTCTTGAAACGGGTCGGATAGATATCCTCGGACATGGGGTCCTGAGCGACGAGCTTGCCCGAATCAAGAAGTTCCAGGTATTGTTCCAGGATGTGCTTCCAGTCGTTGGCATAGAGACGTTCGGACATCTTGGTGAAGGCGCCGTTGTTGACGAAGGTGTGGTAGAAAGCCTTCTTCGGGTTGGCGGGAAGATGGCTCCACATATAGCGCCACGGACCATCAGGAATGGCAAAGCCCTTGTTTGGGCCCAGGGGGTAGGGGAATGTCTTGTTTTTCATATTCTCCTTGATGGCGAGACCGTTGGAGAGTCTGTAGGGGTGTTGGCCCGGAATCATCAAGTAGAACAGCAGAATGGCGATGGAGAAGTTTTCGTTGCCCGGATTGCGCAGGAAATCGTGGAAGTCGTCAAACTTCGAAAGTTCTGGCGGGGTGAATTCCGGTCTGCCCACGGTGCAGGGCAGGTCCTCGATCTGATAGCTGTCCACATCGGTAAAGTAGACCTCGGTCGGGCTTTTCACCAGGATGTTGTCCGGATTAACATCACCCATGAGGATGTCGCGGTTGTGAAGGTAGTTGAACATCTTCATGATGGTGATACCGGTTTGCACCAGGTCGCGCTTTTTCCAGCAGGGGAACTTGCTCTGGAAAATTTGAGGAACGCTGAGGCAAGTGAGGGGTTGGCCTTCGGCCATTTTCATGAGATAGCCCATGGGTTCGTGGCTTGCGTTGTAGATAATGTCCAATGGGGCGCAAATACCTTCGCAGGTCAACGGCTTGCTCATAAGACGCATGAGTTTTGCAATCTTATGGGTGGTGTTGGAACGTGCGTGGAAGATTTTTGCCACGTACTGCGTGTTAGTGGAATACACCGTGCCTTCGCCACCGCTACCGATTTTTGCGACAAGCTTAATGACGCCGAAATGGTTGGAGTAGGCAACGTCCTGTTCTCCGGGGATGTGGCTTACCTGGTTTACGGTATCGGGAGTTCTGCGGGGGTGGTTGCATCCCGGCTGAATGTATTGCTTTTTCATTTTATTACCTGTATTGATTTGGTTACGATTGAAGCTGTTATTATTAAACATGGCGCTTTCTCTCCTTGAGGGAACCGTCGGGCATCATCTTAAGGGCTTTTGCCTTATTCGTGCAGTGCGTAGACTTCAGATGATTAGTGAGCTCGATGTCGTCGGCCAAGTCGTTGTCCTGGGTCACGACAAAAACGGGGAAGCGACGGCGGTACTTGAGAATCACGTAGAGGAACACCGGGTCGGCGTGGGTTTCGTCGTCGAAGTCGCCACAGATCTGGCAGAGACCTGCCTTTTGATAGGTGATGATGGTGTTCCAAGCCTTGGTTGCCGCAACTGCAGTTTCTCGCACAGGGCTTCTGTGGAGGCGGGCGAGTTCGTCCATGCAGCTTTTGCTTACGATGATATCGACACACTTGCTCACCAGGCCGGGAGCCTCGTTTTTGAAGAAGCATTCGATATCGCAGTGCATCATGGAACAGGAATCAAGCAGCAACTTGCTGCCCGGGGAAATCTGGACAGGGCTGTGATTCCTGTTTGGGGCGTGATTGCTCTTCCAGCTGCGAAAGATTGCGTTAAATGGGGGCATAGCTATTCTCCTGTGATTTGGGAATTGACTGTTACGTAGGTGTGGCTCATCGAAATGATGTTCGCCACGCGACGACAATGGCTAAGCGGATGGTCCGGGAAGATGATGTCGTAGCGTTCCTCTGCGAAGTCCATCTCGGTTTCGATGTGGTCTTCGCCGAAGTCCTTGCTGAAACGGTCCTTTACCACCTTCTTGCGATCGACGGAACCTTCCTTGCTGAAACTGCCTTTGATGCTGTAGGTGATGTCGCCGTAGGTTGCGTACAGTACGAGGCGATAGTTTTCCTTATCCGCATTGGGATAGTGGAGAATCATGTAGTGAATAGCCTCTTCGCTGTACCAGTCAATGATTACCGCGTCGGCGCCGAATTCGACCTGGAGGGAATCAATCTCTCCCTGGTTCAGCTTCGGCATGCGATCGTTGGCAGGAGCCTTCTTGACAAAGAGGTAGGCGTCGGTGCCTTCAGTCTTCAAGTGAAGAGCTGTACTGCCGCTGTTGCGCAGGCGGGTGTAGCCGACCGGCAGCATGTTCAAGATTTCCTTAATCTTCATAGTGAACTCCAAAAGCGGTTTCAAGTTTTTTCAACGTTCATGGGGGACCGTTCGGGCCCTTCTGTTATTACTATTCCTCGCTTATGCGGCACTATTGGGATTTTTTTTTGAAATTTTTTCAGACCTCGCGAGTGCTGCGTACAAACTGGGATTTACCTTCTTGCTACGCTTGGCAATAATGGCCTTGAGTTCCTTGGTGGTTTTGTGGTCTTTCACCGGATAGCGGCAATTCTGTTTCTTCTGGTATTCGACGAAACCGTTGCTTGTCGGCTTGCAGTCCTGAGGGGTATTTTCGTCGATGGAGCGGACATAGCGGATGTAATTGAGCATCTGGACGGACTTCTTTTTGTCGCCATCCTTTTCAAGGCTGGTTTCCAGCTTGTCGAAGAACAGGCCCTTTTCATCGTTCTCGTTCTGCAACTGTTCGCGGCTCGCGCCAAAATTGAACGCGTCCTTATCGCAGCATTCCAAGGCCTTAAGGAACATGTTGGATCCGTCGCTCATGTCCTTGCACAGGCTCTCAAACTGGATGTACTTCTGTTCCCTGCCGAAGTTTTTGGCAAGGGGATCGTTGAGGTAGGCCTTACGTTCTTCTTCTGGCACGATGAAGTAGGTGAAGGAACGGCTTTTGTTCAACCACTTCGTACATTCCTTGATCCAACGGAATTTCAGGAATTCGCTAAAGTAGGTGGTGAATAGGTGCGTGCCTTCTTCATACTTCATGACCGCACGGTCGAGCATCTCAAAACCGGTGAACATGACTTCTTCCTGGCAAAGGCCGGGGCCCTCTTCCTTGTTCTTTAGGAGAGTGCTGCCCCAGGAGTACTTGCCCTTGATTCCGTGGGCGAGCCAGTCGACAAAGATTTCTTTGACATAGGGAAGAATGGTTGCCCACAGGAGTTCTATGGCGGCCTTGTATCGGGCATTGAAGAAACGTCTGCTGTCATTATTGAAGGCCTTGATAGCTTGCAGGAGGTAGTTGATTGCTTCCTGGTTGGCCTTGCCGTTGATGTTTTTATTGCTGATTTTATTTTTCTTAAGCATTCTTTTATCCAGATGATTTATGAGGGTTATCGCTAGTTCTAGGCCGGAGCCCGGATTAGCTGGGGTTCTAACGGTCGTGAGTCGCAGGCGGAACCTGTTCGTCGGCCAATGAGCTGGATAAAGAGCGTCTAGTGATTTACTGGAAGTCTTGGTGTTTGGCTTTTGTGCGGGGAGCGCAACAAAAAAAACACGCGGTTTGCTTTGTGCAAATCGCGTTAGATACCCTTCTTTATATTGTCTTTTGAAGGACTTGTGCCAAAATGTCTATGAATTAGTGCAACATCGCCTCTCGTGGGGAACCTCTAACAACGCCTTTGCCAAGCAAAAGGATTCAAGCCTACTGGCCTGACCGTCGTTAACAGCGCTCAACCCAAGAAATTCTTGTTAGAGCCAATGTCACCAAGTATGGAGTCTTGTGGACCGAAAAGTCGCAGGGCAACCATGCTTATCCCCAAATCTATATAAAAAACAAAAAAAAGTCAAGTTCTCCGTTCCAAATAGGAAAAACTTATATTACAGGCATGCCCTGCTTTGAAAAATTTCTCGAAATTGCCGAAAATACGTTGAAGAACTGCGAACAGCAGTTCTCCGAAATTAGCTGGGCGGCTGGTGAGGATAATATGAGAAGACCGGCGGATGAACGTAATCGTAATCTTGCAAGGGCTCTTTGCAGGGACCTCGTCCTTGTGATGGAATCGATTACCTATTTCCTGGCTTACAGAAAAGGCAACTTTAAAGAAACGGCTGATGTTCGAGATTTCGACAAGAAATTTACGAAGCTGGTTGACGTTGATTATTTCCCAAGAAACGACAAGTATGAAACAACCAGAGAATATACTGACCACGAAATGCAGTTTCCGTTGTCGAATAGTACGCAGAAATTCCTGAAGGACCAGAAGTATTTGTACGGGATAAGGAATAGGCAATTTTGGGAAATAGAGAGTAGTCTACGCAACAATACAAATGTCTTGCCTAGTTTAAAAGGGATTCCTTTTTTTGAAATCAAGCCCAATAACCAATTTGATGGTGTCAAGAAAGATACTGTTGGCTTTGTCGAAAATATCATCTTAAAGTTGAGCGACTTGTTTTGTCACGGGAAAGAGGATATGCAATGTCCCGTCGATGAAGAAAACATGAGTTGGAAGGAAATCCCGATAGACGATGATTCTCGATGGAGAAAAATAGACTCCAGGCTTGATCAGGACCATATGCATGTCATGTTGAACATCTGTCAGGACTTGTTTAAATCAATATCGATGGACTGTCTTAAGTAGGTGCTGTTATGATTCTTTTTTCTGCTTATGCTGATGCACTAAAATCTTTTCTTGATAGAAAGTACCGAGAAAAAGTTGTTGCAAAGTTTAGAATCTATAAGCGACTCGGCTTTCGCTTGGATGCGTATGTTTTTGTTGCTGGCAGCGAAACGGAAGACGATCTTAAATCGGCTTTTCTGAATTCCGGTGAATTCAAGTCCGTTGGTGCTAAGAAAGACCAAGAGATTGATTTGAATTTCTATGTGTATCCGGAGAGCAGGCTTGACAGTCCTTATTTCCGTGCGGTAAAAGAAGGTGGCAACGATATTGACCCTGGGCCTAGCTTTCGTTTTGATTCGTTTCTTAAGCAAGACTCGGGACAATACGAACCTGAGAAGGACGAGCCTTCCGTTGTAACTTTTTACAGCTATAAGGGCGGTATGGGCCGTACCACGACTATGATGGCGTATGCATTGCATTTGGCCGAAAATAAAGGAAAGAAAGTCGTGGTCATTGACTGCGACTTGGAGGCTCCGGGTTATCTTAACTTTTTTGGTCTTGATAAGAATCCTGAATTGCTGGATACGAGGAAGAACGGTTTTGTTGAATTCATCTGCGATGCAAGTTTTTCAACGGAAATAGATGTTCATAACTATGTAATAAGTGTGAATATTCCGCATTCCCCTGGTGACAAGGAAAGAGGCCATATATGGGTTATTCCTGCTGGTAATTTGAATGAAACTACGTTTTTGTCAGGAACAAGAGATGATCATAGAAAAGCTTACCTTGAAGGCTTGGCTAAGATCAATTTGGCAGATAGCCAAAAGGTTGTTAGTAGTTTTAAGTTCCTTTTTCAAAAACTTCGTGAATCAGGGCAAATAAATCCTGATGTTATATTGATTGATTCTAGAACGGGCTTCAATGATATTTTTGGCAACGCAGTTTGTAATCTTTCAAGATGTGTAGTCGGTTTCTTTGGAAGAAGCCGTCAGACCGAGCCTGGGTTTATGAATTTATTGAAAATTCATAAAGATTCCGATGAAAGGTTCAATTTGCATATTGCGTATTCTATCTGGCCCAAAGGTGACTATGATAAACCTACGAACATGAAGGCTTACATGACCCATTTGTATGGCCCTGTAGCGAATGTTTCAGAAACGATTATCCATCGAAACGAAACGTTAGAATATGTGGGTACGGGTGACGAAGAAATAGATAGCGACTTTAAAAAGCGAATTCGAGAACTTGATTCGGATGATACCTTTGCCGACTATAGAGAATTGTTTAGTTGGATTGATGATGATTTGTTTGTCAAGAGTGAACAAGAAAAAGATTTAAAAAAACCTAGTCGCGAAGAAGTTTTGGCGAACTTGGAATTATTTGCAGAGCAGCTCCTGTCAAAAGAATTTGATCCAGGCAAGATTTCGTTTGTTTATCGTGAGTGCATGAAGTTTCTTGATGATAAGACGAAATATCTTTTCTACGGTAAGAGGGGATGTGGTAAGACCTCTTTCTATTACAGTTTGGCAAATGGAAAATATAAAGGCAAAAATGGGTATTCTTTTGTAAAGGTTCCTATAATCGATTTTGACAAATTGATGTTCGCTCCAGAAGGAGATTTGCATTGGTCCAAATATGAACAGTCGTTTGATTTCTGGCAGATTGTCATTTGGGAATCGCTTTTGTCAGATGAAGAAGGCGCGCCTGATTCCTTAAGTGAAATTCGTGAGAAAATAAAGTCTTCAAGTGGCTTGTGGAATACCGTTCAGGAATACAAGAAAGAGGAAGATTCCCTGTTCTATAAGACTTTGGATGAGGAGGAGAAACGACTGATAGAACAGGATTTACTGTCGTTTGACAAAGAACTTGGTACGAGAAAAGTGGTAGTCCTCTTTGACGGATTAGATAGTATCTCTGACCTTCAAAAACGAAAAACAATCGTATATTCGCTGGTGAAATTCTGGCAAATAAACAGTGGCGCTTTCGATCAAATTCTTCCCAAGATTTTTCTGGATGATGATTTTGAACATAGCATAGGCGAAGATTTTGAGAAAAAATTGGATCTAAAAAAAGTTGGCGTTGATATGAACTGGAGTATCAACGAACTTCTTAATACAATGTATGCTTCTGTTGCTGAGGACTCTTTGAAAAAGTTGACGAAAAAGAAGCAGAGGGCGTCTATAAAAAATTATCTTGAAAGGCTGAGCCCCCCTGATCTAGATTCAAAGGATGAAAAACTTGATACTCGATCTGAAATACTAGAGGAATTATTCTTTGGTAATAAGATCATTTTTGATGAAAAAGCAATTGGTAAGCCAAGAGATTATTTTGAGAGATTGTTCTCGGGGGGCAACGGGAAATACGTTCTGCTGTATCCTTTTGCATTAATGTTGAAAAATGCTGTTGCAAAGAGTAAAATGGAAATGGGAAGGTCAATTATATCTTCTGAAATTTATGCGACAAAGGAATTGGTAAAAGACGTTTCTGCGCAGTATTTCGATTTCCTTCGCGCATCTTTTGAGAAAATAGTTGACGCATCTTTTAAGAAAAGAGTTGACTTGAAATTATTGCAAGATATACTTGATCCGCAGAATATACTTGATCAGCGGAATGACAAGTTCGCATTCCGTATGTTAGCGGAAGATGCTTTCAATGAGCTTATTTTTGAATTGTCTAGGCGGAGTGGCATAGAAAAAGATGTATGGAATTCCTGCCTTGTTCAGAGTGGTATTGTGGATAAAGTAGTTTACGGGGGAATCGTCCTTAATAGACCTGGCGTGCAATATTGTTTTGCTCCGATTTTCTGGGACATGTGGGGCCTTAAGGAGGTGTAAAGATGGAAGATGTATCGTTATATGTGAATAGTAGACGCAAACTTCGTTTAAGATTGAATAAATGCAAGAAGACTTTTGAAACGATTTGGGAATGTAAGCTAGGGTTGGTAAATGAACTTGCCAAGTCTGCCGAGCAATTTTTGAAAGTGGATCATATATACTATAGATCGTTCACTAGATCTGTGGATGATATGAAAAAACGATCTGAATGGTATGCTCGATGTGAACAGACAGTAAAATCATATTATCCTGGTTTTGGATCTCGTGGTAAGCAATTTCCGGTTAATCAGTCCCTTGCAGGAATGTTGGCGTGGGATGATTCATACCTTTCCAAGATTGATGATCTTGAAGGAAATTTTGAAAATGAAGACTTTTTTGAAATGACAATAATTGGAACGTCGATAAAGTTGTCTTCATTGCCTGTTTCGATTGAGGAAGACGTCCGTGCTAAAGATTTTTTTGATTGTGTTTTAAATGAACTTGATTCGCAGCAATTCAGTGAATTGATAAAGTCCATTGAGTTTCTCAACACTGTTCTTAAGGAATTGTTGAATGTGTTTGAGGAGTGTAAAGGAAAGCTGAATTCTTGTACAAAAGAATTTGCAAATAGTGACTATCGTGAATTTGATGAAAATCAGCGAGACACTTTTATGGAAAGCATATCGGTTATGGACAACGCGTGCAGTATGCTTGAAACAAATTTCTTTGATGAAGAATATGCTTTTTCTGCTGATATGAAACAGTTTATGCCCCATGAAATTGCGGAATTGCTAAAAAGGAGAGAAAATTTGTACAAGATATAATGCTTATCAACTCCTTGACGCATTTCAAAGCATGGTCAGTGTCGTTCTGGCCATGCTTTTTATTTCTGCTGATTTTTTCGCAATATACGGCATTTAATTGATAAATGTTCAATCCCGTATCCAAACAAAGAAAGAGTTTATAATTTCGAGTATTTTTGGCTTTTATTTTTTTTACGAAATAATTGATAATGCCATTGTCACTAGCTTCAATGATATTTTCATTTTTTTTGAGTTGGTTATGAATATAATCAGAAAAATTTTTATCACGAACGCTAGGCATTTTTTCATTTTCTGATGTTTCTTTTACAACCACATTCCCTGTGACATTGTGAGATTCAAACAAGAAAATCAATTTATCATCTAATTTGAATTTCTCAGAATATTCTTTGGGTAATGCTTCTATAAAATCTGTCATAAACATATAATATTGCTCCTTGGTACTATATCTATCCCATTTGATTTAAAAAAAACGGGAATTTTTTTTCAAAAAAACGCCCCGGGTTCCTTTTGTGAACTTCCGGGGCATTTTCGTATCCATGGCTTTGGCCGGGAACGTTATTCGGTGAGGGCTTATCTTATTCGGTGAGGGCTTATCTTATTCGGTGAGGCCGAGGGCGTCGTAGAAGTTTTCCTCGTCTTCGCGGGTTGCGAACGTGCGGAGGCTCTTTTCGTAGTTGTTGGCGTTGGTGCGCTTTACGCCTCCCAGGCGGTCGCCGACCTTTTCCTTGGTGTGCTTGTCGCCATCGGGCTCGTTCGTGACTTCCTCGTAGATCTTGAGGTAGCTGTGGGCTCTCTTGGCGCTTCGGGCCTTCTTGGAGTTGTCGGCGCCCAGGTTTTCCACGGCGTTCTTGTCGATGCTCTTGAGGATGTCCATGAGGGCTCCCTGCTTGCGTTCTTCCTGTTCGCTGTTGAACAGTTCGCTGCGATTTACACGGCTGTCGACGATTTCCTCGGCGCGGCGGTTGTTGTCGGCGCCGGCCTCCTTTTTCAGGTCGGAGAAGGAAACGAACTGCTCGCTGTATTCCTTGATTTTGTCAAGGACGTCGAGGCCGTGATAGACCACCTTGCTGCGGAAGTAGGCAAGGAACGGAAGCTTGGCATTGGGGGAGGCCGCCATGGGGTCGTAGCTGAAGAATGCGTTGTAGAATGCATCGTGGAGGTCCGTGGTCTCGTAGTAGAACGGGCGGTGATTCGGGTTCCACTGGTAGCCCAGCTTGGCGGGGGTCTTGCCGATGGGGCTGAAGGTGTACATCTTTTCAATCTCTCCGAGGTAGATATTGAAAAGGACATCGGCTACGTCTCTGCGGCCGGTTTTTCTGACCAAGTCCACGAAGGCCTTTTCGATGTTACTGGTCATTTCTTCGAATTTGAGGTTCAGGATATAGGGCATGGTTTCTCTTTTGTTTTGTTGTCGCCTCACGGCGAGGGGGAATTCTTTGCCGGAACATGGTGCCTTTCGGCGTGAAACGCCTTGCGCGGCGAAATACGGACACACTCAAAAACCTGGTTGCTCGTCGCCGGGTTTCCCAGTCAATTTGTCGTGGAGACACGACGCCCCTGCGACTCACCAAGTGCGTCTGGCGAGACGTAGAAACACGCGTTTTTCTACGCGTTAACCTCCAACATGCTTGCGCATGCTTTGCAACAGCCAGCGGGCTCAAGGGCCTTACTGCCGGGACTCCGTATAATCCCGGGGATTTAGTGGAAAGTGCAGGGCGGCATTACCCTACACTACAATTATAGTAAATTCTGGAAGTGTTGCCGTGCCAAAAAATGTCGCTAAAAATTTTTATGTGAATTTTTTGTGGACAGGCTGCTTGCAGGTTTGTCTACAATTGTGCCGGTATGTTATATCGTGGAATTTGGCCGAGTTGACAAAAAAATTTTGCAATTATTTTTATTTGAAATAATTGCAAACGATTCGCAATATCTATTTTTTGTACAGTTTAGGTTCTTTCCCCATGGCTCTTGAAAAACTTGTTTTCTTTGATATTGAATGTGCCAAGCGCACGCGCGATTATAGCGCCATTTGTTCTTTTGGTTATGTCATTACGGACTTAAAGTTCAATGTGTTGGAATCTAGGGACATTTTGATTAATCCAGAGGCCGGATTCAATAAAAAACTTTTTCGGGAAGATTCTGACTGCAGGTTGGGTTATTCGAAGAATGAGTTTAAAAGACAGCCTAATTTCCCCAAGCAGTACGAAATTATTAAGAAAATCCTTTTGACACCCAAAGCCCTGGTGGTTTGCTTTGCTGTAGCCCATGATATTGATTATCTGCTAAACACGTGTAAACGATATGATCTTGCTTCAATAAGGTTTGAAACTTTTGATATTCGTAGTTTTTTAAAAACTTATATGGGGATTTCTGCAAGCTTGGAAGGATCCCTATCTCAAATGGGTGTAGATGTTTCTGATCTCACATGGCATAAGAGCTGCGATGATGCCATGGCCACCATGCGACTGTTCAAGGCCTGTTTCGAAAAAACGCAGAAAAAGGCCAATTCTGCAGCAGGAATGCATGATTGTATTGAATCCGTAAAAACAGCCTGTTTTGAAAGAAGACTTCGAGTTTATCGGAAGCACGTGTTAGTTAAGATGTTGGATTATTATGGTAAAATCTGTGAACTCCCTAAATCCAATAAGCTAGAGGGGTCCTTTCGTTTCATAATCAGTGCCGAATATGATATTGATCGGTGTTTTGCCTTGACAAAGCTATTCTACGAGAACGGAGCAAAACTATGTTTGGAGAATGGATCGGATGTAATCGTTGTTTATCCCGATGGCGAAACTTTTATTAATCCAGATGACGGTGCGCCACAACGAAAGAATGTTCATTTAAATGAGTTGTTGAAGGATCGGGGTTTAGACTCTTTCTCGCTGGAAAAACAAGGCCGCAATATTCCTGATATTGATACGAAAAAGTTTATTGAGCCGAAAGCATCTTCTTTAAGAGGAATAAAGGCTGAATTGGCTGCTCGTCATTAGGATTTCATCAGCCAAGGAATAAGCCTCGTAAAACTGTTTGCAAGCCCACCACGCGATCTTAGCGATAAGAGCGGACCACGGTGGGGATTTTTTTGAACGAATTACAGATTCTCAGGGAAAGTAAAGAATGTGCTAGGTGCGCATCCGAATATTTCTCCCAATTTTACGGCCATTTTCCTGGATACCGGACGTTTTCCGCGTTCCATTTCGGAAACGTTTTGCACGGCGACATTCAGTTTTTCGGCAAGTTGGGCTTGTGTCCAATTACATAGGCCTCTTGCGGCAACAATCATTTCACCGGGAGAGGATTTTTGGCATGTCAATTTCCATATGGGGCTTTTTCCTTAAAACAAATTTTAAACCATTGTTTCGCGTTTTCCAGTTCCTCTCTTGTTCTTTTAAGAAAAGTTTCTTCGCCATCGTCTCCAGATTCTAGCCAGTCAATTCTGCGGGCGTAAATGTTTGCCTTGTAGATTGCTTTGTATGCCTGTTCGTAAACCTTCAGTACCTCCTTAGGTAAAGGCTCGAACTTGGTCCAGGTTTCTATCCGCCGGACATATTGTTTCCTTTAAATAAGTCTGAACATCTGGTTTAGCACCAGGCCTTCGGTGTTTGGGTTGTCTGTGATTCTTGAGGAAAATTGTCGAAAAAGATTTTGCTCGTAAAAATTCATCAGTTTCGGATGGTTTTCACATTCCAGAAATACGATGGTGCCGCCCACAAGGTTCTGGGCTTGCTGAATCGAGTTTATCGCAATGTTCAACAAGTGAGAACCGGAAATCTGCAGTTCCTTCGCAATACGAAAGTTCTTTCCCAGCTGCGCAATGAGATACCCGCTGGCGCTATACTCCTTTGTATTTGCATTGTACTTGCTGACACGTTCAACCACCTTTCGAGCGGTTTTGCTAAGAACCTCGCTACGGAATGTGACTGGCTTTACGGCAAGAGCGAAATAGCCGACAAGATGTTTGTCGCCATCATAAACGCAATAGCTCACAGACTGTTTCTTTCGTGAAAAAGAAATGGAATTATTGAGCAAAAAGCGCTCTACATCTGCATTGGGACCACACGAAAATGAACCAAAATCCTTGTAGATTTGGTCATCCGGTAGAAGATTTTTGCCTTTTGCGTCTAGATATTGTTTGAGATTGATGACGGTGTAATTATTACCCATTATTTCCTTGCTTTGACATAAAAGCAAGGATTTCCTTGGGGTCCGTCACAAATCTTGCGATTTGGGGAATGGGTTTCTGAGCGTCGCGTTCGGCGGCTTCGAGCTGATCTGCGAACCGCTGAGTGCTTTCGGCGTCAAACACGAAATTGTGCGTAATGCTAGAGGTTGCCATAATTACGTCATAAAAGATACACAAAATTTTTTGCCTGTGCAAGGGGTGGGCAATGATGATTGCGGCGGGTCTTGATATTTTACGTATAAATTACAAAACGACCCTTGCCAGCGTTTTATAAATAGCTAACATTTTGCCTGACGTACGAAAAGTATCTCTATGACATCTGTGAAAAACAGGTGTTTTTTTTTTATCCAAAGGAGATACTATGCCCAGAGAGAACTCGGCTTTGAAAAAGTCTGACGACAAGTTGTTCGTCAAGGATTTAGGAACCATCGTTTCCACCGCTCGCGACATGAGTTTCCGTGCGGCGAACCTTATGCAGGTGGCGTGCAACTGGCTTATCGGCTGGCGCATTGTGGAGCAGGAGCAGCAGGGAAAGGCCCGCGCGGGTTACGGCAAGCATGTGATTCAGTTGGCGTCGGAGTCGCTGACCGAAAAATTCGGGAAGGGGTATTCGGAAACCGTTATTCGCAATTTCAGAAAATTTTACCTGATGTTTCCGAATTTGCAAGTCCTTCAGATTCTGCCGAACAAATTTGTGGAAGTGGTGGACCAAATTCAGCAACCAATGGTTGCTAAATTGAACGACGAGGGAAGTGCTATACTCCCTCAATTATCGTGGATGCATTATGAAAACTTAATGCGTGTCGCCGACGAAAAGGCTCGTCACTGGTATATGCAGGAAGCAGCCTCAGAGCAGTGGGATTACCGCACTTTGAAACGAAATATCGCCTCGCAGTATTATTATCGTTTGGTGCAGACTCCTAAGAACAAAAAAGCCGTTGTGGTTAGGGAAATGAAATCCCTTACAGCGGATTACCAAAAAGAAAAATCTCAGTTCATTAAAAATCCCATGATCGTGGAATTTCTTGGTTTGAATCAAGATGCTGCATTTACAGAGACAACACTTGAGAATGCCATTTTGAACCATCTGCAAAAATTCCTCATGGAAATGGGCAAGGGCTACGCGCTGGTAAGTCGCCAGCAGCATATTCATACAGAAGAAGACGACTATTATATAGATCTGGTGTTTTATAACTACATGCTCAAGTGCTTTGTGCTTGTAGATCTCAAGACCCGCAAGATTTGTTACGAAGATGTTGGGCAGATGGATATGTACTTGAAACTTTATGACACCCACAAGCGTTCCGAAGGTGACAACCCTACCATTGGCGTTATTCTTTGTTCCGAAACGAACGGGGATGTGGCGAAATTCTCCACATTGGCGACGAATAAAAGAATGTATGCCGCCAAGTACTTGACCTATATGCCGTCTAAAGAGGTCCTTGCCCGCGAAATAGAAATGCAAAAGGATATCTTTGAAAAATCGCAAAGATCCTAAAATAGAACTGATATGCCAAAGACGCCGAAATCTAAAGAATGGAATTCAAAATGTGTTTAACGCATTTTTATTCCCGATGCAGTCATCAAAGAAAACAACTGACTTTATCAAGGCTTTTGGAACGGTGGATATGAAACCCCTTATGGAATGGGGCTTGAATCGTTTGCCGCCTATTCATTTAGCTTATGTGAATCCAGATGAATTGTGGAAATCTTACGTAGGTGGTAGAAATCGTAAGACTGAATTAGAACTATGTGTGGCTGAAATTCAGAAGTCAAAAGACTATAGCTGTGATGCCATAATTCCTAGTTTGTTGCAGGTTGCTGAAGTTAGGACCGGTTACTCCGCACAGCAATTAACCATGGTCGGTTATTTGAAACCTGATTATGTGGAGTTTTTGCATCGCGGCTATTCTAAAATGATATTCTACAACCATAAATAAAAAAAGACCAGGAAAAATCCTGGTCCTTTTGATTTAGAGCGGAAAAAGGGTCTCGAACCCTCGACATCGACCTTGGGAAGGTCGCGCTCTACCAACTGAGCTACTTCCGCGTTGTTTTGTAATGTAGTAATTTTCTATCATTGTGTCATCTCGTATTGGGGATTATTTATGTCAAATCGTATTGTTGTCGGCTTTTTTGCGGGTGTTTTGTTCGTTGTGGGTTCTGCTTTCGCAGAAAAGTCCATGTGGGACAAGTTTAAGGATTTCTTTAGCCCTACGGAGTCTTTTGACTGCCAGGGGCCCATTTGCGACGAGATTCATGGTCTGGAGTCCAAGATCAGCAAGGTGGAGGGGAAGTATTCCCGCGAACGCCGTCCGGCGAACAAGGAACGGTACAAGAAGGAGCTGGTGGCCCTGAGCGCCTCCCGCGATTCCCTGATTGCGGTGTACAAGAGCCAGCCTGCGGCAAGCCCGAGTTCGTCTGCGGCGATTCCGACGCAGCTTGCGGCAACTCCGAAATCATCGGCGGCAGTTTTGAGTTCTTCTTCTGCGGATCTGGCCTGCAGGGCCGATACGGTCTATGTGCGCGACACGGTGGTGGTCCACGATACCTTGTATGTGGTGGTGACGAACAAGCCTGCGGTACCTGTTGCAGAACCCAACCCTTAGGTTGTATATAAAGTATGCGTTATTCCACCGTCGTCCCCGCCAAATTTATTAGCCGTCCTAACCGGTTTATTGCCCATGTAGAGTTGGGTGGGGTCGATACGGTTGTCCATGTCAAGAACACGGGGCGTTGCAAGGAGCTTCTGGTTCCCGGTTGCACCGTTTATCTTGAGAAGTCGGAGAGTCCGGCCCGCAAGACTCCCTACGACTTGATCGCTGTCGAAAAGGGGGACCTGCTGATCAATATGGATAGCCAGGCGCCCAACAAGGTGGCAGCCGAGTGGATCCGCGCCCACGGAGAGATTTTCCCGGGTATCACCTTGCTCCGGCCGGAATTTACTTATGGCAAGTCCCGTTTCGATTTTTATGTGGAGTTCAGCGGCCGAAAGATGTTCGTGGAGGTGAAGGGCTGCACCCTGGAATCCGGGGGCCACGCCAAGTTCCCCGACGCCCCTACGGAACGGGGGGTAAAGCACTTGACGGAGCTGGCGGATATTCTTCGCCATGGGCATCGTGCCGAAGATGGTACCCCTTACGAATGTGGCATCCTGTTCTTGATTCAGATGAAGGGTTGCCGCAAGTTTTCGCCTAACGTAGAGACTCACCCTCAATTTGGAATAGCCTTGAAGGCCGCCCGGGATGCCGGCGTCAAGATTTTTGTGTATGATTGTAAGGTAACGCCGGATACTCTCGTACACGACGCTCCTGTGCCACTGGAAATCTAGGAGGTTCACCATGAATCCGTTTATGAAAATCGCCATCGACGAGGCCCGCGTGGGTATCGAGCATAAGCATGGCGGCCCTTTCGGGGCAGTTGTTGTCAAGGATGGCAAGGTGGTGGGTGCCGGCCACAATCAGGTGCTCAAGAATGCCGACCCTACTTGCCATGGCGAGATGATGGCCATTCGCGACGCCTGCAAGAACCTGGGGACTTTCGACCTGACGGGTTGCGAGATTTATACCACGGGGTACCCTTGCCCTATGTGCATGGGGGCCATTCAGTGGTCTAACATGACCAAGTGCTATTATGCCTGCAACCTGGAAGATACCGAAAAGATCGGGTTCCGCGACGACCAATTCTACAATAATCCCCTGAAGCCCGAGGAGTGCGACCGCGCCGAGGGTCTGGTGCTTTACGAGGAATATGTCAAGAGTACGGATGTCCGTTACTAGGCTAAATTGGGGGCTTTTGTAGGCGGGGCGGTTTGACACCGCCTTTTTTTTTGACTATTGTTTTTTGATGCAATGAAAAAGTATGTTTTCTGTTTGGTTTTGTTGAGTTTCTGCCTTTCTGCGTTTGCAGAGAAGGTGGTGCGCGTGGGGTGTTTCGACTCCCGTTTTTGCCACAGGGATGAATTCGGGCGACTTTCCGGCTATGCGTATGAATTCCAGCGGGATATCGCCACTTACACGGGCTGGCGTTATGAGTATGTAGAGGATAGCTGGCCCAACTTGTTCCAGATGCTCAAGGAGGGCAAGATTGACCTTCTGTCGGATGTGTCCTTTACGGAGGATCGCACCCGCAGCATTCTTTTTTCGTCTTATGCCATGGGTGTAGAAAAGTACCTGCTTTATGCACCCCTGGCGGCGGGGGCCTCCTTTGCCGATGTAAGGAATCTTGAGGGCAAGATTGTGGGGGTCAACAAGGGGAGCGTGCAGGTCGGGATTTTCAAGAAGTGGGAATCCCAGATGGGAATCAAGACAAAGATTGTGGAACTGGTCGATGACGAGTCGGTGCAGGCGGCCATGCTCAATAGCGGCAAGCTGGATGCCATTGTCAGTGGCGATGCCTATGAGACGGTTGAGCAGATGGTACCTCAGACGGAAATTGGTTCATCTGATATTTTCTTTGGCGTCAACAAGAAACGCCCTGACCTTTTAGAAGAACTGAACCGTGCCATGGCGGCGGTGTTCAGGACCAACGGCTATTACACCCAGGATCTTTACAAGAAGTATGTTGACAATCTCAGGAACAACAAGTTCCTGGACGCAAACGAGCTGGAATGGCTCAAGAAGCGTAGGACCATCAAGGTGGGCTACCGCGACAACTACATGGCCTTTTGCGCCAAGGATGAAAAGACGGGGGAGCTTAAGGGGGCGCTCAGCGATTATCTGAAGATGATGTCTTCGGTGTTCAAGAATGCCTCTATAAAGTTCGAACCGGTGGCTTTTGCTTCGACCCAGGCTTCGCTGGATGCCTTGAAGCGCGGCGACGTGGATTGCGTGTTCCCCATCAACCTGGATCCGTACGATTCCGAAAAGGCGGGGGTCCTTTCTACGAAATCTTTGGCCGGTACCGACATGTATGCGATTGTCCACAAGGATAACTACAAGAATTTCTCTGTGGTGAACGAGAATGTGGTGGCGGTTAACAGGGATAATCCCAATTACGAAAGTTTCTTGCAGGTACACTTCCCCAAGTGGAAGCCGGTCATTGTGGCGACTACTGACGATGCCTTGAGGTATGTTTCCCAGAAGAAGGCCACGACGCTTCTGGTCAGCAACTTCCGCATCAAGCATCTTGAGCGCAAGTTGGACGAACTCAACTTGTTCGGGATCGCCACCAGCCATATCATGAAGCTTTCTTTTGCGGTTAGGAACGACGACCTGATCCTCTACTCTATTTTGAACCGCTGCATTTCGCTGATTCCCAGGGAGGAACTGGATGCGGCCCTTACCAGCAGCGCCCTGCAGGATTACAATACTTCGTTCCTCGACGTGATCAAGCAGAACTATCTGACTTTCATGATTGTGGGTGGTTCTGTTCTGTTTGTGATCGTGGTTCTTTTGGTTCGTACTTTCAGGTCTGAGATGAAGTACAAGAAGGCTAACCGTCAGCTGGAAAGTAGTTATGACCATCTGAAGATTGCGTTGGCCGCAGCCCAGGAAGCAAGCCGCGCGAAGACCACCTTCTTGAACAGCATGAGCCATGATATCCGTACGCCCATGAACGGCATTATCGGTATGACGGCCATTGCGACGGCCCACCTGGATGACCCTGAAAAGCTGAAGGATTGCCTCAAGAAGATTTCGGGGGCCAGCGACCACCTGCTTTCGCTGATCAACGACGTGCTGGATGTTTCTCGAATCGAGTCGGGCAGAACCACCTTGAACAGGGAAGAATTCGCCATCGACAAGATGTTCATCGACATTACCAATATGGCCCAGTCCCTGGCTAGCCAGAAGCGTCACAACTTCGTGGTGGACTACAGCGGCCTGCGGAACATGAATGCCGTGGGCGATCCCCTTCGCCTGCGCCAGGTGATTCTGAATATTCTTTCTAATGCAATCAAGTATACACCCGAGGGCGGAACCATCAAGGCCACGCTTTCGGAACTCCCGTCTTCGACGATCGGCTTTGCAGATTACTTGTTTGTCTGTGAAGACAACGGCCTGGGCATGGATCCGAAGTATCTGGAAAAGATTTTCGAACCTTTCTCCCGCGACGAGCTCGACGAAAACAAGAGGGCTATCCAGGGGACCGGCCTGGGGATGTCTATTGCCCGAAGCCTCGCCCGCATGATGGATGGCGATATCAGGGTCGATAGCGTTCTGGGCAAGGGCTCCAGGATTGAAGTTCCCTTCAAGCTGATGGTCGGAAAGGAACAGTCTACCGGCTCTGTCGACGACGTTTCGCTGGATCAGCTCCTGCAGAAGGATTTCTCGGACAAGCGAATTCTTATTGTAGAAGACAACGAACTGAACATGGAAATCGCCAAGGAATTCTTTGCGACAACGAAGATCAACTTCGAGACCGCCTGGAACGGCAAGGAAGCCTTCTCGATGTACGAGGAGCACGACGCGGGATATTACGACATGATCTTCATGGATATCCAGATGCCTATGATGGATGGACATCAGGCCACACGCGCTATCCGTAGTTCCGGAAAGTCTGATGCGACTACGATTCCTATTGTGGCCATGAGTGCCAATGCCTTTACCGAAGATATGGAAACTTCCAAGCGTTCGGGCATGAACGACCATATTGCAAAGCCCATCAACGTGTCCAGGTTGGTGATGCTGATGGAAAAGTACCTACGATAAAACCCCGATTTTCTCGGGGCTTTAGGTTTAAGCTTTTTAGGGCTGCGGCTCTAGGGGTTGTTGCTCTAGGGGTTGTTGCGGAAATCTTCGATGAGGCAACAGCTGATGCTTACGTCTGTCTCGTAAGGGGGGATGTCTTCTCTCTTGACCCACATGGCTTCTGAAAGTTCTTCGGCCTGCATGTGGATGGTATCGTCGCCATCTAGTTCTGCGGTCCAGCCGGCGATCAGCGAATCGCTGAAGGGCCAGGGCTGACTTCCAAAGTACTTCAGGTTCTTGATTTTGACGCCGGCCTCTTCCATGACTTCGCGGTGGGCGGCCTGCTCCAGGGATTCGCCGATTTCTACAAAGCCAGAAATCAGGAACAGTCTGGGGTTGGGATTGTCGATGTTGTGGGCCATCAACAGCTTGTCGCCGTTACGGACCGCAACGATAACCACCGGCGAGATTCGCGGGTAAACCGTGTTGCCGCACTTGGGGCAGATAATGCTGCGTTCCCTGTCGCCGCGGATGGTGACGTTGCCGCACTTGCCGCAGAACTTGTTCAGGGATTCCCAGTGGGCGATGTGGGCTGCCGTGGCGCCACCCATGCGTTCCAGGGGGCTCATGGTTCTAAAGCTGCGGTTGCCCATGAACTCGAAGCCTTCGGGGGCTTCGTAGTCTTCGGCCACCTGCTGCGTAAAGTAGGCGCGACCGTCGATGTTCAGCAGGTAATGTCCCTCGAAATCGGGAATCTCGCTGACGGTGGGAATGGCGTAGCCCGAGGCGGTCTTTTTCAGAAGGCTCTTGCTTCCGTTATAAAGTATGCAGTAATCGTCTGCTTTCGGATCCTGGATCTTAAACTGGTTGTCGAGAACGTGGGGGGCGATTTCGTGGATCATTCTAGTATTTACCGATAATCTGATTGCGTCCGTTAGACTTTGCCGTGTAGAGTCGTTCGTCTACGACGGTCAGTATCTTGTCGTAGTTGGAAAAGTTCGGGTTATAGCAGTCGATAAAGCCGCCGCTGATGTTGATGCTTACGTTGGGCTGGTCTTCGAACTTTATGGCCGATACCCTCTTGCGGAAATCTTCGGCCTTGGCCATGGCGCTGGTGTAGTTGTCTTCGCAAATCAGCAAGATGAATTCTTCGCCGCCGTAGCGCACTGCCATTTCGCCTTCTCTGTTGCAAATGTTCTTGGCCAGCTGGCCGATGCTTTCGAGAACCTGGTCGCCGAACAGGTGGCCGTAAGTGTCGTTGATCTGCTTGAAGTAATCGATGTCGAACATGAGCAGATAATATCCGGCAGGGCTAGAGAGCACCTGGTTGCGGATGCGCTCGATAAAGATGCGTCGGTTGAAAAGTCCGGTAAGGGGGTCGTGGGTCGAAAGGTAATCCAGCTTGGCGATGACTTCGTCTTTCTTCTGGCGTTCCAGGTGGTATGCCTTCAGCAGGTAAGACACCGTGGTAAAAATCAGCAGGGCCATGAAAACGAAGGAGACCACCTGATCCAGGATGGTGTCGAAGGGTTCCAGGGGCGGCGAAAGTTCAGGATTGTACCAGTCGTAGAACAGTATGGACGTGTAGAGAATCAGGGAATAAATGGCCATGATTACACGGGTCCTGAAATTTGAAATCAGCGACGTGATCAGCAGACTGGTAATACAGTAAAAGGGCATGCCGCTGTTCAGGCCGCCGCAGATAAAGAACATGGGCGGCAGAATCAGGGTGTTCAGGGCGAAGCACATGGCCGAATAGCAGGCCTGGTGTTTCTTGGTCATCTGGGCCACGATGGCCAGGATCACGAAGTAGAAGGTGATGAAGGCTGTGTAGATGGCGGCGACTTTACCCAGGTCTTCCATGGCCGTAAAGATGGCTGAAGCGATGGAGGCCATAAAACAAAAAAACAGCACGCCCCAGAAGGTCACGCTTTCGAATGTCTCGTGGATAAAAGTCTTTTTGATGAACTGAAGCATCTACCCAAATATAAAAGTTTGGGACCCGAAAAAAAAGAAAGCCTCGTCACAAGACGGGGCTTCTTATAGTCTAACGTGGAACTATTTAACGGTTCACTATTCCAGGTAGGTGTAGCCGTAAAGGCCGGAACGGTAGATGTTCAGGAATTCCTTGCCTTCCTTCACAGAGATCTTGCCTTCCTTCACGGAACCGGTCACCCAGTTTTCCATGGTCTTCACCAGGGCCTTGTCACTGAAGTTCACGTAGTCCAGCACATCTTCAACAGATTCGCCGTCGATGATCTTGTCGATCTCGTAGCCGCCCTTGTTGTCGCAGACAATGTGGACGGCGTTGGTGTCGCCGAAGAGGTTGTGCATGTCGCCGAGAATTTCCTGGTAGGCACCGACGAGGTAAACGGCGATGTAATAGGGATCGTCCTTCTTCAGCTTATGCAGGGGAAGAGTGCGGGCCACGTCACCACCGCGAACGAACATGCCAATCTTACCATCAGAGTCGCAAGTCACGTCCTGGATGGTGGTTTCGACAGTAGGTTCTTCGTTCAGGCGCTGGATGGGCATCACCGGGAAAATCTGGTCGATAGCCCAGCTGTCGGGCAGGCTCTGGAACAAGCTGAAGTTGCCGAAGTACTTTTCGGCCAGCAGGCGGGGGAGTTCTGCCAGTTCGTAAGGAGCATGGCGCAGTTCGCTTGCGATCTGGTTCACTTCGCGGGCGATGCTCCAGAACAGTCGTTCGCTCATGGCGCGGGTAGGCAAGTCGTAGTCGCCCACCTTGAAGCCGTTCAGAACGTCATCGTTCAGCTGCATGGCGTCGTGCCAGCTTTCCAGCAGGTTCTTGGGAGTAAGACCCTTATAGATGCTGTACAGGTCCTTCAGTGCGTCGGGAGCGTCGTCACCGATTTCATGTTCTTCTTCGTTGAAGAAAGCCTGACCTGCAGTTTCCAGAATGTTGAACACCAGAATGGAGTGGTGTGCTGTAAGGGCGCGGCCAGATTCTGCAATCACGTTGGGGTGAGGCAGCTTTGCTTCCTGGCAGGCTTCGTACAGGGCGTACACCACGTCGTTGGCGTATTCCTGGATGGAGTAGTTCACGGAGCTGGCGTTGGAACTGCGAGTACCATCGTAGTCTACGCCGAGACCGCCACCAACGTCCACGAATTCAAGGCCCATACCCATCTTGCGAATCTGCACGTAGAACTGGGAGACTTCACGCAGGCCGCTCTTGATGTGGCGAATGTTGGTAATCTGGCTACCCAGATGGAAATGGATCAGCTTCAGGCAGTCTTCCATTCCTTCTTCCTTGATGTAGTCCAAGGCTTCCAGGAGTTCAGAACTGTTGAGACCAAACTTGCTGTGGTAACCACCGGATTCTTCCCACTTGCCGCTGCCGGAGCTTGCCAGCTTGATGCGGACACCGATGTTGGGGCGGATGCCGATGCGACGGGACAGTTCCACCACCAGGTGGAGCTCGTTCATCTTTTCGACCACGATAAAGATCTTCTTGCCCATCTTCTGCGCAAGGAGAGCCAGTTCGATAAAGTCTTCGTCCTTGTAACCGTTACAGATAATCAGTGCGTCCGGATTGTCCATGTTGGCAAGCACGGCGTGGAGTTCTGGCTTGGAACCTGCTTCAAGACCGATGTTGTACTTCTTGCCATGACGAACAACTTCTTCCAGCACGGCGCGCTGCTGGTTCACCTTGATGGGGAACATGCCGTAGTAGGTGCCTTCGAAGCCGTATTCCTTGCGGGCGTTGTTGAAGCATTCGTTCAGCTTTTCGATACGGCTGTCCAGAATGTCGGGGAATCGCAGGAGCATGGGAGTAGAAACGTCACGGATAGACAGTTCCTGTACCAGCTCGTAAAGGTCAATTTCGCAGCCCTTGTCCTTCATGGGAGAAACAGTTGCGTGGCCCTTGTCGTTGATGTCAAAATAGTTGACGCCCCAACCGCGAACGTTGTACAAATCGCGTGAGTCGTCGATACGCCATTTCTTCATGATCAAAATCCTTTGGATTTTGAGGTTTGAGGTTTGAGGTCGTTCGCTTCGCTCTCTTTGAGGTCGGGAGCTTCGCTCCCTTTCAGCTAGATAATCGCGCCTTTGGCGCCTAATTATACCTCATACCTGAGAGCGGGCGTCGCCCGCGTCCTCATACCTCATACCTAATCAACGAGAACCGGGTTGAAGTCTTCCTGCCAGGGGAGGCCGTACTTGTTCAGTGCGTCCATGTACGGATCCGGGTCGAACTCTTCCACGGTATGTACGCCCGGGGTGGTCCACTTGCCGGTAAGCATCATCAGGGCGCCGCACATAGCCGGAACGCCGGTGGTGTAGGCAATAGCCTGGCTGCCCAGTTCCTTGTAGCATTCCTGATGGTCGCAAACGTTGAACAGGTAGTAAGTCTTGGGCTTGCCGTCCTTGGTGCCCTTGAAGATACAGCCGATGTTGGTCTTACCGACGGTGCGAGGACCGAGGGATGCCGGATCCGGAAGGAGAGCCTTCAGGAACTGGATAGGAACAATTTCCTGACCGTTGAACATGATGGGGTCGGTGCGCAGCATGCCCACGTCTTCGAGACAGCGCATGTGGTCCAGATAGCTCTGGCCGAAAGTCATGAAGAAGCGGATGCGCTTCACGCCCGGAATGTTCTTGGCGAGGGATTCAATTTCTTCGTGGTGCAAAAGGTACATGTCCTTCTGGCCCACTTCCTTAAAGTTGTATTCGCGCTTGATGCTCATGGCCGGGATTTCTACCCAGTGGCCCTTGCCGTTAGCGTCGGTGTCCCAGTAGCTGCCCGGAGCGGAAACTTCGCGGAGGTTGATTTCCGGGTTGAAGTTGGTGGCGAACTTGTAGCCGTGATCACCGCCGTTGCAGTCCAGGATGTCGATCTCTTCGATGGTGTCGAACTGGTGCTTGAGAGCGTAGGCGCAGTATGCCTGGGTAACACCTGGGTCAAAGCCAGAACCCAAGAGGGCGGTGAGACCCTTTTCTTCAAACTTCTTGGCGTATGCCCACTGCCAGCTGTAATCGAAGTAGGCGCTGAAGCCTGCTTCCTTGCAGCGCTTGTCGTAAACCTTGCGCCATTCCGGATCGTCGATGTTTTCCGGTTCGTAGTTGGCGGTGTCCATGTAGTTCACGCCGCATTCGAGGCATGCGTCCATGATGGCAAGATCCTGGTAGGGAAGTGCGATGTTCATGACCAGATCAGGCTTGTATTCCTTGATCAGCTTCACCACGTTCTCGGCCTTGTCGGCGTCGACAGCTGCGGTGGTAATCACCGTCTTGGAGTTCGGACGAATCTGTTCGGCCAGCTTTTCGCAGTTTTCGCGATGGCGGCTTGCAATGCAGATTTCAGAGAAAACTTCGCTGACGGTGCAGCACTTCTTGATAGCGACGGTGGCAACGGCGCCACAACCGATAATCAGAGCTCTTGCCATTTTTTTGTTTTTCCTTTTTGAAAAAATGAACGGTCAGGGGTGGCGACCCCTGAAAGAAAAATAAGTGCTGACAAATATAGAAAGCGGGGGAGGACTCTTTAGAAAAGAGAGTAAAGATGGGGTAAAAAATGCCTGAATTTAGGAAATGAAATTACTTGTTTTAAATTTGGCTTATTTTTTAGGCCAATATTGCTTAAAATTGGCCTGTTTTTTGTGCCAATTTTGCAACGCAATTGAAAATTATGTATATTGCAAGCTATGAAGAATGCAATTGCCGAAATTATGCGTGAATTTTACGAGGAAGGCATTCCCGAAAAAATTCACACCCGTGTTGTTGAATACTACGAAAAGGCGCGTAATGCGACCTCTATTATCGGCATGCGCCGAGTGGGCAAGACCTATGTGGCGTTTCATCGAATACAGGAATTGCTCAGCGATGGAATTCCATTAGAACGGATCGTTTATATCAACTTTGACGATGAACGCTTGCGAGGTGTTTCGGCAAACGACTTGAAACTCATTGGAGAAATTCATGCTGCCATGTACCCCGAGGCTGCAAAGGAAAAATGCTGGTATTTTCTTGACGAGCTCCAGGATGTTGACGGCTGGGAATTGTTTGCCCGTCGGTTGGTGGATTCCAATCGCGTTCAACTTTGCCTGACAGGGTCTTCTGCGAAACTTCTTTCATCAGAAGTCGCCACGCAGTTGCGAGGCCGTTCTCTCGATGTTGAAATATTCCCGCTTTCTTTTGCGGAATATTTGACTTTTAATGGCTTGGTAAAAACTGTGCCTCAAACGCCATTTTCTCCGAGAACGGCGGGCTTGCTGCGAAACGCCATGACCCGTTATCTTGAAGAAGGCGGCTTCCCCGATATTCAAGGCGAGGATTTGCGAATCCGCAACAAGCTGCTTCAGGAATATGTGAATGCCGTAGTTTATCGCGATGTAATTGAGCGCCATGAAATTTCAAGCACTCAGGCTTTGCGCTATACTTTGGATTACATCATCCACAACTACGCCCGCAAAATTTCTACACGAGCCATCTCCGGTGCGCTCCGTGCCATAGGCGCTTCCGACAATCGCGAACGCATTTCTGAATACCTGCAATATTTTGTCAATGCATACTTGATTTATCCGGTTTCTATAAGGACTGATTCTCTGGCTGTTCGCCGCACGAATCCAGACAAGTTCTACATCGTCGATACCGGCCTCATTCGCGCCATGACCCCAAAGAATGATGCGGAACGAGGCTGGCTGCTTGAAAACCTGGTGTTTATGCACCTGCGTCGCGGCAACAATAAAATCGAGTATTACATCAACAAATCTGGCGGCGAAGTTGACTTTTTGGTGACTGACCAAAATTCAAAATCACGGCAGCTAATCCAAGTCGCCTGGAACATGGAAAAATCCGAAACATCGAATCGCGAACTGTCGGCCTTGCGCCTTGCCCGCGATGAAATAAAAGTCAAGGACTGTTTTGTTGTCACTTGGGATTCTGAAGTTGTTCTGGATGACGGAATTAAAGTCGTTCCCGTTTGGAAGTGGTGCTTGGGGTAAGGCTTTGATAAATGATTCCTGGCCCTTGCTTTGTTAAAACAGTTTGTTTAAATTTATGTCATTCTCATCCGGCTTACGAGCCGGTCGTATAATTCTCTGCTTGCTGTTCGCGGCACAGTTTCTTAAACTGCACAAAGCCGCAGGGTACCTGGATAAGCGCTATCTGGACACGTAACGTAGGGCACCAAAAGGAATCCTTAAAACTTTTGCATGTTCTGGTTTTGCCGCATTTGGCAAAGCCTTGTTTTACCACATAAAATTTAACGCGCTCTTTTTGGACGCAGAGGAAATAATGAATATTTCATTGTTACATGATCCCTTCTGTAGGGATGTTTTATCTGACGTATCTACATTTCTTGAATTTGTGGAATACTTGACTACTCGTGATGAAGAACTGAAGTCTGTTGTTGATTTGCTGGATAAAAATTCATTTGTTCGAATTCCGGGAGACTACAGTGATACAAAAACCACCGGCTATGCGGACTTGGCGTTCCTTGCTAAGGTAAGAAAACACCTGCTAAAAAGTGAACAGGTACCGGTGCAAGTCTGCGTCGGTTTCTTGATGGAACACAAATCCTGGATGGATGATGGTGTCGTTGAACAACTTTGCCGCTATCATTATCATTTGATGGTCGAAAAAATGAAGGATAATGCCTACAAGGGAATTCCATCTGTCGCCATTATCCTGTATAATGGAAAAGTATCCTGGAATCCCATAGAAGAATTGCTGGCTGGCTATCCCGATGTTTTGCGGGGAATACTGCTCCCGTTCAAGTGTATTTTCTTGGATGTCGCAGATATTCCTGATGAAAATTGTCTGAGCGAATTTAAGCCGAGACTCGGCGCCTTTATCGGGGCTTTGAAGTACGCTAGAGAACCTGATTCGCACAGCGATTTCCTAAAGCAAATCGTAGAACGGGTCAGAACGTCATTAGAAGAAACCGAAGCCCTTGACTTACTTACATCCATGGATGTATATTTACGCTACTGGATATCAAAGAACTTCAAGGAGGCTTTCAATATGGACTTCGTGAGACCGCCATACAAAACGATTCATGATGCTGAAGTAGAGGAAGCCGTTGAAGAAGCTATTGACAGACAAGCTGTTCAGACGGCTCTTAAAATGTTGTTTGATAATAAACCTATGGATGAAATCGTTCGCTATTCGGGTTTGTCCGAAGAACGAGTCCGTTCGTTACAGCAAACTAAGTAGCATGCCTTAGAAAACTGAAAATATTGTTGCAAAAAATATCCCGAAGGTTCTATGCGAATCTTCGGGATGTTTTTTGTGGTAAATATTTAAACGAAATACGGATTATGTGCTGATTTTCCGTATTTCGTTTAAAAACGACCGATTTTATGCGTATAGGGGTTTCTTGACGTTTAAAAAACAACATTTAAAATTTTTTTAGAAAAAATTTCTCATTGTCATCTTTTGACATTGGAGTGAAATTATATTGTTATCAGTCCTCTTGGAGATGCAATTATGACCCCGATAGCACATGTTCTTCCTTTAGAAAGCGGCTCTTTTACGGAACAGCCTTTATCTGGCCCGAATGGTCATTTAGAGGGTGTTGCTGAATTGGCGGAAAAGTTTGCATCTTCATTTAATGCCGGTGAATTTGCAAAATGTACGGCTCTTTTACACGATTTGGGCAAATTTAAAACTGATTTTCAGAATTATATTCGTTCTGAAACAGGTTATGAATGTGAAGAGTCGGATGATTTTGGCGTAGGAAAAGTCGATCATTCAGCTGCCGGTGCCATTTGGGCTAACAAGAATATTTCAGGCTTTGGCATATTGTTAGCCTATCTTATTGCGGGGCATCATACAGGTTTGCCTGATTATTCCAAAGATGGTGCTAAGGGAAGTGGCCTTGGAGAACGCCTTTCAAATATAAAGCATTTGGAGCAGTCTCTTGAAAATGGAGGTGCAGAGTACCTATCTTCAATTTGCATTCCTAAAATGCAAAATGCGCCTGTTAAAAATCCACAAAATTTACACTTGTGGGTTAGAATGCTTTTTTCTTGCCTTGTTGATGCTGATTTTCTGGATACAGAACGATTTATGAATCCTGAAAACAACGGAGAACGTTCTTTTGATCAGTCTTTAACTGAATTAAAGAAATCTTTTGATTCCTTCATGAGTCAAATGCAATCTAAATCGGCTGATTCTCCAATAAATAAAGTCAGAAAGCGTATTTTGCAAGATTGTATAAATAGCGCACAAAAGGAACCTGGCTTATTTTCGCTAACTGTACCTACTGGTGGTGGTAAAACCTTGGCTTCTATGGGTTTTGCTCTTGATCATGCTATAAAATGGAACAAGTCCAGAATTATAGTTGCCATTCCTTATACTAGTATCATTGAACAAACTGCCGATGTCTATAGAAAAGTTTTTGGCGATAACGCAGTCTTAGAACATCATTCGAATTTGGATCCTGATAAGGAAACTTTGAAGTCCAGATTAGCTTCTGAAAATTGGGATGCTCCAATTGTCGTCACAACCAATGTTCAATTGCTAGAATCACTATTTGCAGCAAGAACGAGTCAGTGTCGAAAATTGCATAATATTGCAAATTCTGTAATTATTCTTGACGAAGCGCAAATGCTTCCTCCAGAATACTTGAAACCGATTCTATTTACATTAGAATCTTTGACAACAGATTTTAATTGCTCTTTAGTTCTTTGTACTGCAACACAACCCGCTTTAGTCGGAAAAATAGGAACGGAACTAGCTGTATTTAATGGACTTCCCGAAAATTCTGTTCGAGAACTAATGTCAAATCCAGAAAATCTTTTTGAGGAAATGACCCGAACAAATGTTCAATATCTATCAGACAAAAAGATTTCGTGGGAAGACTTGGCAGAACAATTGAGCCAACAGGAGCAAGTTCTTTGCATCGTAAATACAAGAAAAGATTGCAAAACGCTATATGATTTAATGCCTGATGGAACAATCCATTTGTCAGCATCAATGTGCGGCCAACATAGGAGTAAAATCATATCGGAAATTAAGGAAAAACTCAAAAATGGGGATCCTATTAGGGTTATAAGTACTCAACTTGTAGAAGCTGGTGTTGATATTGACTTTCCTGTTGTCTATAGAGCGATGGCTGGCATGGATTCTATCGCGCAGGCTGCTGGACGTTGTAACAGAGAAGGCAAATTGACTCAGGGAATGGTTTATGTATTCAACCCTCCCAAAGAGGCTCCGGTCGGTTTACTTCGATATGGCGCGCAAGCATCGTCAAGTATGCTAAAAGGTGAAATTAGCAATAGCATAGTCTTGGATCCAAATCGATTCAAAACCTATTTTAGGCAATTCTACAATCAAGTCCATTCTTTCGACAAACCAGACATTATGCGAGATTTGGATTTGTATTCAAATGATTTGCATGCACAATTTAGAACTGCAGCAGACAAGTTTAAGCTGATTGATGACAAGGCTCAGAAATCGGTCGTAGTTTGGTATAGCGACGAAAAAGTTAATAGTCAGGAGCTTATTGAACAACTGAGAATTGTTGGGCCGAATCGCAGGATTATGCGAAAACTACAAAGATGCACAGTAAATATTCCAAAAAATTATTGGGATAAATTAAAGGAATTTGGATATATTACCGAAATAAAAGGGCCTGATGATAAAGGCTTGGATATGTGGCAACAAGCTACGTCTGCCTTATATTCTCAGGTATTTGGATTTTCATTAGATGGTCCTGAATTTCAGGGAACGGAATTTGTTTGCTAAAGGAGTTTGCTAAGGTGGAAATTACAAGAAAAACATTTTGTTTAGATGTGAAAGGCGATTTCGCTTGCTTTACACGTCCAGAAATGAAAGTGGAACGAGTAAGTTACGATGTGATAACTCCTTCTGCAGCTAGAGCTATTTTCTCGGCTATCTTTTGGAAGCCTGCAATCAAGTGGAATGTAAAAAAGATTGAGGTTTTAAAGCCTGTTAAGTGGATTTCTGTACGAAGGAATGAGGTTGGTGCTGTTGCAGGAAAAAATCCTATCATGATTGAAGACGCTAGGCAACAGCGAGCCGGTTTGTTCCTTCGAGACGTTCACTATCGCATTTATGCAGAAATGGAATTTATTCCGGTAAAGAATCGCGTAAAAACAACAAGAGAAACACCAGATGTTCTTGTTGAAAATGAAGAACGAGAGCTCATTCGAAAAGATGAAAATCCTGGAAAATACCACGCAATGTTTGATCGCCGTGCAAAGAAAGGTCAATGCTTCAATCAGCCCTATTTAGGCTGTCGCGAATTTAGCTGCAATTTCAAATTCATTGCCGAATCCGATTTGGAAAATGAAATTAAAGAAAATCCACCAGTTGAATGGACTTCAGATTTAGGTTTTATGCTTTATGACATGGATTTTTCAGACCCGAGTGATATAAAGCCAGCTTTCTTTAGAGCACAAATAAAAAATGGTGTTTTGGAAATTCCTGCATGGGAAAGCGAGGAGGTTCGTAAATGATTTTACAGGCTTTAAACGATTACTATGTAAGAAAGAGCGAAACTCAAGCTTCTTTAAGTATTCCAGAAGGGTTTGAAGAAAAAGAAATATCTTTTTTTGTCGTTATTGATAAAAATGGTGGCTTTGTTAAAATTCTAGATAATAGAGAACTCGATGGGAAAAAATTAAAGGGACGACTTTGTTTAGTTCCTTCGCTTCCCGTGGGGATTAAAAGGGTTGGAAAAAAGATTGTTCCAAATTTGCTTTGGGATTCATGCGACTACGCACTTGGCTTGTCTTTGTTAAACGAAAATGATCAAAATGGTTTGAATTCTAATCCAAATCAAGAAAAACTTGAGGGCTTTTGGAACGAAATTGAAAAATTCAATGAAAAACAACATGATTGCCGATTGACTACTTTAGTAAAGTTCTTGAAGTCTAATCCATTAGATGCAATTAAGCAGAAATATTTTGATTCAGATTTATGGAATGCGTTGAAAAGTTCTGAAAAGAATGTAATCGGTTTTTCCTTTTCGGATGATGAATTTACTCCTTTAACAAAACTGTTGGAAAAGGAAATTTCTGATTATAGAAAAAATAAAGATTGCGACCAAACAAATAGTTCTGTTTGTTTAGTTACGGGAGAAAAAGGTGAAGTTGCTCGACTTCACGGGTCCATCCCCAAATGGGGAGGAGGAATGGCTTCGCTGGTATCATTTCAAAAAAAATCTGGTTACGATTCTTATGGTAAAGAACAAGCGAAAAATGCTCCTGTGTCAACAACTGTTACTACACAATATATCAAAGCTCTTGATTTGCTTATAAATAAACAGGAGTTTAGCAATTGTAGAATCGGAAAAACAACAATTTGTTTTTGGTCAAAGAAAGAGGATCCTAATCTCGAAGAAAATTTTGGCTTATTGTTTTGGGGGACAAAAGATAATCCCGATAAAAATATTTTGGAATTGAAACAGATGTTGCAATCTGTAAAGACAGGGATTTCTTTCGCTGAAATAGACAATAAATTTTTTGTATTGGGGTTGGAGCCGTTAAGCAAAGGAAGAGCTGCTGTTCGAATTTGGAGTGAAAATTCCTATGCCGAAATTCAAAAGAAAATAAAGTCTTATTTTGAAGATATTGCAATAGATTCAGAAGATAATATTTTCCCATTGAATATGTATTTAAGAACCTTGGTTCTAGAATCTGGTACGCCACCTAAAAGATCTACTGAAGATCTCCCTCCTAATTTAGCGGCAGATTTGATGCGAGCAATTCTTAATGGTTCAGCATTTCCTCAAAGGATACTCAATTCAGCAATTATTCGAATAAGGGCAGAGTGTTCTAGAAATAAAGATGAAACGCGACGAGATAATCTTAACAATATTGATTGCTGTAGAACGGCTCTACTTAAAGCGTATTTAAACAGAAAAAAGGAAAAAACAGAGAAGGAGATAACAATGTCTTTAGACTCTACTAACACGAATCAGGCATATCGTCTTGGAAGGCTTTTTGCCGCATTTGAAATGCTACAAAGAAAAGCGATAGGCAAGGATATAAATGCTACTATTAAAGATCGTTATTATGGGGCAGCCTCATCTACCCCTTGTACGGTATTTCCGCAATTGTTCAAATTACACTTGCATCATCTTGAAAAAGTAGATCAACCAATAAAAAACATCTATGACAATTTGATTCAAGATATAATGTCTGAAATTTCACCAGACGGACTTCCTGCGAATTTAAGTCTTGAAGATCAGGCAAGATTTGCAATTGGATATTATCATCAAAAACTTGCGATTGCAGAAGACATTAAAAAAAGAGTAGAAAACAAAACAGGAGCATAGTATGACTCAAGAAAATTTGATTACTAAACGTTACGATTTCGTCCTTCTCTTTGATGTCAAGGATGGCAACCCCAATGGCGATCCTGATGCCGGCAACTTACCGCGTCTTGATGCAGAAACAGGTCATGGTCTTGTAACTGATGTTTGCTTGAAACGCAAAGTCCGTAATTTCGTTCAGCTTTCTAAGCAGCAGGAACCGGGTTTCGATATTTTTGTTAAGGAAAAGGCAATCCTTAACAACGCCATTGATGAAGCTCACGAAAGTGATTCCGTCAAGGAAAAGACGAAGGATGCTGACAAAACCGAAGCAGCCCGTAGGTTTATGTGTGAAAAATATTTTGACATTCGCACTTTTGGCGCTGTTATGAGTACCGGGAAAAATGCAGGCCAGGTACGTGGTCCTGTGCAAATGACTTTTGCACGCTCCATTGATCCTGTCATTTCTTCTGAACATAGCATTACTCGAATGGCTGTTGCAACTGAAGAAGAAGCCAAGAAGCAAAAGGGCGACAATCGAACTATGGGTCGCAAATTTACTGTCCCTTACGGTCTGTATCGCGCACATGGATTCATTTCCGCTCATCTTGCTGCACAAACAGGTTTTTCCACAGACGATTTGAATGTTCTTTGGGAGGCTCTTGAAAAGATGTTCTGGGAAGATCATTCTGCAGCTCGTGGCGAAATGAATGTCCGTGGTTTGTATGTCTTTGAACATTCTACTGCATTAGGCAATGCTCCGGCTCATGAGTTGTTCGAAAAAATCAAGGTGTCCAAGAAGAATGCTCCGGCACGTTCTTTCGACGACTATACTGTTGAAATCGATGAATCCATGCCAAATGGTGTTGCTTTGATTCGCAAAGTCGGCTAATAACATTCAAAAATTAACGGAGAAGGAGTATTTCCTTCTCCGTTTTGTATCTAGAGGTAAAATGCCATATTCAGACGAAGATTGCATAGCCATTTCAGGGTTGCAACATCTTGCTTTTTGTAAACGGCAATGGGGAATAATTCACCTGGAACAAGAATGGGCTGAAAATTTCCTGACTGCAGAAGGTCGAATTATGCACGAACGTGTAGATTCTGGTTACCAGGAATTTCGAAAGGGCGTTCGTCAGTATTCAGGTCTGCATATTCGCAGTCAAGAATTAGGACTTTACGGAAGGATGGATGTTCTTGAAGTCGAAAAGACGGAAGGTCCTTTTGTTGACATTCCCTGGATTGGGCTTTCTGGAAATTGGCAGTTAAGACCTGTGGAATTTAAGCATGGCAAACCGAAAAATAACGATGTTGATTTAGTTCAACTTTGTGCACAGGCGTTATGTCTTGAAGAAATGACCGGTTTGAAAGTTAAAGAAGGATCTATTTATTATTGCGAAATTCGTCGAAGAAATGAATTTGAATTTACGGACGACATTCGGGAAAGAACAATTGAGTTGGCTAAAGAAGGGCATCAACTAATTGAAAGCGGGATTTTGCCCTATGCAGAAAAAGGCATCAACTGCAAAGCATGTTCGCTTCTTGAATTTTGTCAACCCAGAGTAAAACAAAGTGAAAAATTGAAGAATTATTATCGGGAGTTGTTTGGATGAAAATGGTAAAAAACACTTTGTATGTTACCTTGGAGGGCGCGTGGGTTCATAAAGATGGAGAAGCAATAACTATCCACAAAGACCACGAGAAAAAAGCGCAATTCCCTATACATCAAATCGGAGAAATTGTCTGCTTTGGATATGGAATAGGTGTTTCTCCAAATTTGACAGAATATTGCGCGGGAAAGGGCGTTACTATCACTTATGTTGATGGTCGAGGAAAGTTTCTTGCACGAATGCAAGGCCCGGTTCATGGAAATGTATTGTTAAGACGAACTCAATACCGTATAGCTGATAATCCTGAGCAATCGCTTGCAATTGCCAAATGTTGCGTAGCTGCCAAAATACAAAACCAGCGAAATGTTCTTTTAAGACATTTACGAAATCACTCCGGCTGTGAGGGCGAGAAGGAAATAAAGGCTGCGATTGCGTCTATGGAAGGTTCTGTTTCCATGTTGAAAAGCGTGGAAAATGCGGCGACAATGCGTGGTGTAGAAGGTGATGCTGCTGAAAGCTACTTCAGCGTATTCAACTACTTGATTCTGAATAAAGATCCCGATTTTGAATTCAAGTCAAGAAATCGAAGACCTCCAATGGACAGAATTAATGCAATGTTGTCTTATGCCTATTCGATACTTGCGCTAGATGTTCGTTCAGCGTTGGAATGTGTGGGGCTAGATCCATACGTTGGCTTTTTACATACAGATCGTCCTGGTCGTGCAAGCTTGGCTTTGGATATGATGGAAGAATTTAGAGCTCCTATTGCAGATAGATTGGTTTTGAGTTTGGTTAATTTGAAACAAGTAAATTCCAAGGGCTTTAAAGTACAACCAAATGGCGAAGTAGAAATGAGCGACGACACAAGACGTACTTTGTTATCGGCGTGGCAAAAAAGAAAACAAGAAGAAATTTTTCACCCGCTATTGGAAGAATCCATGCAAACAGGAATGCTGTATATAGAACAGGCTCGTTTACTGGCAAAATGCATCCGTGGTGATGTTGAATATTATCCGGCATATTTATGGAGGTAGAATGCTTGTGTTGGTAACATATGATGTTTCTACAGAAACTGCAGTTGGACGCAGACGATTGAATCAGGTTGCTAAAGCTTGTAAAGATTATGGCCACCGTGCTCAAAAATCAGTTTTTGAATGTGAAGTTGATCCTGCACAATGGTGCGTTTTAAAGGCAAGGCTTTTGAGCATCATAAACCAGGAAGAGGACAGTTTAAGATTTTACTATCTTGGGTCTAACTGGGAGCGAAAAATTGAACACATTGGTGCAAATGCACCCCCTGATATGCACGATTTATTGGTCATTTGACCCCTTCGCTAACCACAAGTTCCACTAAAAAGCCTAGGATATTAGCGATTTTGAAAACCCCGATTTTCAAAAGTTTTTTGACATTTTGTAATATTGATGTGCTGATAAACCGAAAAAACCGGAATGTTAGCGAAAATCGTTCTGGAAGCCTTTATTTCAAGGGCTTTCTAGGATGGTCTATCGCACCCCGCGTGGGTGCGTGAATTGAAACACCGAGTACAAGGAGGTCAAGCTGCGCGAGGAATCGCACCCCGCGTGGGTGCGTGAATTGAAACCCGAGGTGGCACTGCTACAGCTCCGCCTCCTGATCGCACCCCGCGTGGGTGCGTGAATTGAAACTATAACAAGGTTGCTTGTTATGTCCCCCTCCTATCGCACCCCGCGTGGGTGCGTGAATTGAAACCTGCACCAGGTAAACACAGCGGCGGGATGCAAATCGCACCCCGCGTGGGTGCGTGAATTGAAACTTGTAGGCCAGCAGCTCGGCCAGGTCAATGTAATCGCACCCCGCGTGGGTGCGTGAATTGAAACCTGGATGCTGTAGCCGTAGCTGGATCCCAGGGATCGCACCCCGCGTGGGTGCGTGAATTGAAACCTACAAGTCCTACGACGCTGTGGGCATGGCCAATCGCACCCCGCGTGGGTGCGTGAATTGAAACACCACCTGCTCCATGGTCTTGCCCTGGGCGGTCATCGCACCCCGCGTGGGTGCGTGAATTGAAACAAGGTCATGACGGGCTCCGCCGAGGGCGCGAAATCGCACCCCGCGTGGGTGCGTGAATTGAAACTGTGGACGTTCCCAAGGCTGATACTCTTTCCCCATCGCACCCCGCGTGGGTGCGTGAATTGAAACAAAAGAACAACAACTACGCAGGCCACTCCCAGATCGCACCCCGCGTGGGTGCGTGAATTGAAACCTGGAGAGCGAGGGCATGCTGGACCAGTGCCGCATCGCACCCCGCGTGGGTGCGTGAATTGAAACAAGGAGGACGACATGGCGGCGCTGGCGGAGTAATCGCACCCCGCGTGGGTGCGTGAATTGAAACCGCGCCGACGGCTGGGTCTCCCTCCTCTCCGGATCGCACCCCGCGTGGGTGCGTGAATTGAAACCTCACCGCATCCGGCACCAACGTCTACGTGGCATCGCACCCCGCGTGGGTGCGTGAATTGAAACCAAGCGAGAGGGCGACCTCTCCATCTCCTACTCATCGCACCCCGCGTGGGTGCGTGAATTGAAACATTGAAGTCCCGGGGGATGGGTGTGGCTACCAATCGCACCCCGCGTGGGTGCGTGAATTGAAACAAGGCTTTTGTTCTCCTGCCGGAGGTCGTGGAAATCGCACCCCGCGTGGGTGCGTGAATTGAAACAGGTCGGCAGAATCCTGGCCGAGGATGTAAGCATCGCACCCCGCGTGGGTGCGTGAATTGAAACTCAACCTACTGGCACAGGTTCCAAAGGGCGGCACATCGCACCCCGCGTGGGTGCGTGAATTGAAACCGTGATGGCGTCGCGAATATATTTCGGTACGAATCGCACCCCGCGTGGGTGCGTGAATTGAAACAATGTAGCGGACCTGACCCGCCGTTCCTTTGAATCGCACCCCGCGTGGGTGCGTGAATTGAAACCTGGACAACCTGGAAAAGGCTGCGGCCCAGGAATCGCACCCCGCGTGGGTGCGTGAATTGAAACAGCGAACGGGACCAGGACCTTCTTTCCCTGGAATCGCACCCCGCGTGGGTGCGTGAATTGAAACCAAACTGGTCGAACGCTTCGACGCGGACCATGATCGCACCCCGCGTGGGTGCGTGAATTGAAACCGCCAGCTTGGTGGCGAAAAACTTGTGACTCAATCGCACCCCGCGTGGGTGCGTGAATTGAAACCCCCAGGCCGCAGCCTTTGACCTGCACTTCCCATCGCACCCCGCGTGGGTGCGTGAATTGAAACGCCCAGCGCACAGGCCAACGTCGCATCGCTCACATCGCACCCCGCGTGGGTGCGTGAATTGAAACCTGGACGCAAACGGCGACGAGCAGCTCATCCAATCGCACCCCGCGTGGGTGCGTGAATTGAAACCCGGAACCCACACTTTATGAACTTGCAACTGACATCGCACCCCGCGTGGGTGCGTGAATTGAAACATGCAGCCGGCGGGCCCGCGCGGATCCTGGACATCGCACCCCGCGTGGGTGCGTGAATTGAAACCGGTGACCACTTGGCCCTGCACCGCCTGGCCTATCGCACCCCGCGTGGGTGCGTGAATTGAAACACGTCCAGGAAGCCCCCCAGCCTCCCATCATAATCGCACCCCGCGTGGGTGCGTGAATTGAAACCTGGACAACCTGGAAAAGGCTGCGGCCCAGGAATCGCACCCCGCGTGGGTGCGTGAATTGAAACATACAACTTAACGAAAGAGGAAAAACATGGCCATCGCACCCCGCGTGGGTGCGTGAATTGAAACATAATTAGGGTTCCTTAAATGCAGCTACAATCATCGCACCCCGCGTGGGTGCGTGAATTGAAACCACCTTGCGGCCCAGGGCTGCCAGGTCGCGGGCATCGCACCCCGCGTGGGTGCGTGAATTGAAACCTGGAGGACAAGGGCGTGCCCGCCGCATACTTATCGCACCCCGCGTGGGTGCGTGAATTGAAACATATACCCCACATATACAAAAAGGCCGGGTGTATCGCACCCCGCGTGGGTGCGTGAATTGAAACAATCGCACGCGGAACTCCTTGTCCGGGACTATCATCGCACCCCGCGTGGGTGCGTGAATTGAAACCCAGTCAGTGGCCATAGTACTCCCCGCCCTGTAATCGCACCCCGCGTGGGTGCGTGAATTGAAACGCTAACTGACCTAGACCGGGACAAACCGAGAGATCGCACCCCGCGTGGGTGCGTGAATTGAAACGTTTAGCGGGCGTGTCCTTGTGGGCCTTGATCATCGCACCCCGCGTGGGTGCGTGAATTGAAACAGTAGGTCGTCGGCCTTTTCCTCAACCTTGTGATCGCACCCCGCGTGGGTGCGTGAATTGAAACACATCAATTGATAATTATCTATCCACTACAAGATCGCACCCCGCGTGGGTGCGTGAATTGAAACAGAATCAAAGAAAGTAAATTTTGTTTTACAAAATCGCACCCCGCGTGGGTGCGTGAATTGAAACCTCTCAGTTTTTACCAAGGTTTAATAAATGTCATCGCACCCCGCGTGGGTGCGTGAATTGAAACGCATGATGATGGGCTCAATGCCGAGGGCCTTGATCGCACCCCGCGTGGGTGCGTGAATTGAAACTCGTAGCTGTGGTGCGGGAGGTCATGGTTGCCGATCGCACCCCGCGTGGGTGCGTGAATTGAAACCTCTCCACCCTGGAGGACGGCGAGGACCCGAAATCGCACCCCGCGTGGGTGCGTGAATTGAAACAGCGACGTCCAGTTTTACGACCGGCATGCTGCGATCGCACCCCGCGTGGGTGCGTGAATTGAAACAAGTGGGAAAGCGACGATACCGAGAGCGGCGAATCGCACCCCGCGTGGGTGCGTGAATTGAAACCTGGTATTCCCTCTCCCGTGCCGCCTGGGTGAATCGCACCCCGCGTGGGTGCGTGAATTGAAACCTTGCTTGCCTTGCTCCCTTAACAGCCCTGCGGATCGCACCCCGCGTGGGTGCGTGAATTGAAACACCGGCTGCGCTCATGGCCAGCAGTTGTCGCGATCGCACCCCGCGTGGGTGCGTGAATTGAAACCTGGACAGCATGGAGCAGGGACAGTTCGGCGTATCGCACCCCGCGTGGGTGCGTGAATTGAAACTTACAACCAGGGTTATGTAACCAATGGTTTTAATCGCACCCCGCGTGGGTGCGTGAATTGAAACCATCTCCAGGGCCAACACCGCGGACGTCAAGTATCGCACCCCGCGTGGGTGCGTGAATTGAAACACGAAGTACACAATGTCTGCCAAGTACGACGTATCGCACCCCGCGTGGGTGCGTGAATTGAAACCCCCGAATGGATTATTGTAAAGTAAACAAATTATCGCACCCCGCGTGGGTGCGTGAATTGAAACTGCTACAAATGCAAGGACCGTAGGTATTACTAATCGCACCCCGCGTGGGTGCGTGAATTGAAACCGCTACCGAGAACGTAGGGGTCTGTATAGTACATCGCACCCCTCGCGGGTGCGTGAATTGAAACTTATGTTGGTATGTGCAATGCTAAGCATTATCATCGCACCCCTCGCGGGTGCGTGAATTGAAACTTGACCTGTTCCTTAGAAAGAGTAGTATCAGCAATCGCACCCCTCGCGGGTGCGTGAATTGAAACGCACTCCTTGCCTGCCAGCGTTGCGGAGTTATATCGCACCCCTCGCGGGTGCGTGAATTGAAACATTTTTGATTAGGCCTCCTTTATTGGTGGTAAATCGCACCCCGCGTGGGTGCGTGAATTGAAACCACGTAAGCCGCCACACCTTCGCAACCATCTGATCGCACCCCTCGCGGGTGCGTGAATCGTAATAATGTGATTTCCCTGCGGAAGTTTTTTGGGCAAGCCGTTGGCGGGATTAAAGAGCCCTTATTACAAGGAGGTTCTATGCTTGAAGAAAACTTGTTGGAAAATGCTGTTCGTTCTCAATGTAGGTCAGTTTGGGCTCCTGGCGTACTTGATAAAATTGCCAAATGCCGGAATCTAATCAAACGATTAGGCGAATGTAGAGACATCAATCTCATGGCTGCGGCAAGTGTCATGTTCTAAGAATATACTATGGTTTATTTGCCGAAGCTTTGGTTTGTCAATCTACCCTTGACACTACCGGCAAAAGAAGTTTCATATGGCGGGAAGGTATGGATAAAAACTTCTCAAGATTGCTGCTTATTGAATCGCTGTTGCTTTGCCTTCTGCTTTCCGCTTTTCACTTGACTGGCGGTTTAGTGGCTGCATGTTTTGAGTGGCTAGATGTTCTTTATTCAGGTCCGTTGGAGAGCTCTGGAGGTGATGACGACTTCTTTATTGTGGTGATGGTTGCGTTGAGGCTTGTATTCACTGCGATTGCATTCTCCGTAAAGAGAAGCGGCATCCTTTTTGCTGATGATTGCTTCTGTAATAGATGTCCTTTGTCTCGTGTTGGTTGCTGAAACCTCTGACTTGACAATGACTGCAAGAGATAATATGTTCTTTGCGATTTGGGGCATCGGGTTTGTCGTGTCGATAGTAACCTCACTAGTATCATTAGCAAGAAAGTTCCAATAAATAGTTCATCGTTTTTAATGTATTAAGTCATAGAGGCTACTTTGCCTCTACGGCTTTCTATGCGTTTATTTCTGGTTTTTTAATGAACTTGTGGTACGTCGCAAAGCGGCGAAGACAAATGCAGCTCAAAGCAGCCAACCATAAAATCGTTACTTATTCAAGATAATTGAACGCAATCCTCCCCGTCAATCCTAACCGTCAACAAATCCAGCTTCCGCCATGCATTTTTGTGCGAAGCAATTGGCTTCTTCTTCCTTTTCGGGGTGATGGTGGGTAATTTCGACATTTTGCAGACAGATTCCTTTTTTGCCGTGGTATAGAACGTGGGCGAGTTCGTGGAAGAATGTGTGCCACATGGCATCGCGGCTCTTGAAGCGGTCGTGTAGCTGAATTGTGGGGACGTCCTTGTACCAGCGGTACATTCCATGGACGGGTGCTGTCTTGAAGTTCTGTACAAAAAGAATGCGAATTCCGATTTTGCGGCAAAGCTCTGCAAGCCCGGTCATGCAATCGTCAACTACGTCGGCTTCGGGAGTATTATAGGTAATGTCCTTTGCGCTTTCGGGAAGGGTTTTGTTTGCCGCTGCAAAATCAATAATTTCGGATAGGTGCTGCTTTAGTTTCTTGCGAACAGCCTTGTGGTCTTGCGGTTCCATGGGGGCTTCGTCAGAAAGGATTTCTCCCCGGCGAATCCACATGGACATGGCGTAAGGGTCTTTCATCTCTGCCAGGGAGATCCTGAAGGCGACTTTTAGACGTGCGTCCTTGTAATAGCGGTCCCAGGCCTGCGGGGTTCCCACTGCAAAAAACTTTAGTAGTGTGTGGACCTCGTTGGCGGTGGTTTCGGTTTTGGACTTGCCCTCGGGAGCTTTTTCGATCCAGTTTCTCGCGCATGCTTCTGCCGGGAAGGATTTTTTCCAAAGGGGCTGGTTTCTGAGGCTTGCCTTGATTTTTTCGCGAATGAGGTATTCGTCGTAACTGACTTGTCGACGAAGCCAATAGCTGGAGGGAATGTTGGTCACCATTTCCAAGAGAAATGCGACTTCGGAGACGATGCGGACGTTCCCTTGTAGAATGTCGTTCACCGCCTTGGGCGTGTAGCCCATGCGAGCGGCCAGGTCGTTTGCATCCATTCCCATTTCTTGAATTTTTTCTGCGAGATCGCGTCCTGGCGGGAAAATTACGGCAAGTTCGCCACAATGATATACGTTCATATAAAATCCTACTTATGGTAATCAACAATTTCCATGATTGAGACCGTTTGCTCTACAATTAAACCGACGATATTTCCTTCGTTGTTGATTAATGGTTTGAAAATAAGCCTATAAGGGTGGTCCAAATCGCAAGCCCATTGCCCTGCGCGATTTCCTGTCAGTTCGTGAAAACGGCCGGGCATATTCTTTAATTCTCCCAAATCGCAAGCTTGTTTAAGAGTTTCAAGTCTAGCCCAGTAAACGTTCGCTCGACGCTGGCCTAGTTTTTTTACCGCGAATGATTTGTCGCCGGCGCATGTTGCCAACTCTTTAGTGGCGTAGACGATTTGCATTTCATATCCTCATGTTCTCCTTTTTTTTTGATTAACCTAAAATATAAATTAAAATTCTAGTTTAAGTGTTTGGTTTATTAAAAATTCTTTAATTGGGTGTGCTGTCCGCAATTTTCGTCTGCAAAAGAAGAACTTATTTACGTCACGGTTTCTTCTAGAACCATTTTTTTTACTATATTACACCCCAACGTCGCAAGGCGTACCGGAGCTTTAGCTCAGTTGGTTAGAGCAGCGGACTCATAACCCGCCGGTCCTCGGTTCAAGCCCGAGAGGCTCCACTAAAAAAGACAGGTCGTATGGCCTGTCTTTTTTTTATGTAAAGGGAGGGGCTTTCCCTCCCTCTAGACTCCTTTCCCTTTTGCTCGGGAAACAAACTTCTGCTTTACGTTTAAGAATTTGTTCTTTATGCCTTGGGCTGCAGTCCAAGTTCGCCAAGGATCAGCAGATACTTGGAGATGGTTCTGCACCATTCGTAGTGGAATCCGCTGTAGGCGTTCACGACGCACTTGTCCCAGTCGGCGGTCTCGGTCTTGTAGACGTTCTCGGCGTCCTTGACGCAGCGCAGCATCTGGTGGGGTGCGTTGGCGTCGTCAACCAGGAAGGCGTTGGCTTCGCCTGCAGTCTCGAGGCTGTAGGTGGTCAGCATGGTAGAAACGCCTACGGTGCGTCCGGTCAGGGGGAGTGTTCCTGCGGCCATGGCTTTCAAGATGATCGAAGAAGAGGGTTCTCTCAGGTTGGCGGCGAACAGGACGTCGGAACCGGCCAGTGTGTCGCGGAGCCTTGTGGCGTCACCCATGAATTTATCCAAGTCCAGCAGGTACATGACGTCGGGGTACTGCGTGGCGAATTCCTTGTAGTAGTTCCAGTCGGCGTTGTTCCTGGACGAAGTTCCGACGATAAGGAATACGTCGAGGTGTGCCACGTCCGAAAGGATGGTGGCCAAGGTCTCGGAAGTGTTGCCCGCTTCGGAATCCAGGTGGACGTAGATAACCATCTTGTCTTTAAAGACGATGCCCAACTGCTGCTGCAGGTTGGCCCTGGCTCTGCGCTTTGCTTCCTTGATGGGGAGGCAGTCCTGGTCGTTGAAATCCCATACCTGGTAGCTTACACCGAACTGCACGCCAATCAGCTTGTCGGCGTTGCGGTTCAGGAATCCGCTAAGACCGCCGGGCAGGTTTGTGTTCAGCATGGCGTCGCGGTAACCCGGCGAGGGGAACAATACCTTGGTGGCATACAGGATGCCGGCCTTCAACAGGCTCACCTTGCCCCAGAACTCGTAGCCGTCCATGTTGTAGTCTTCGCGGGGGAGGCCGATCTTCTCGATTTCGCTGGAGGGTACGTGGAAGTCGTAGGTGATGTTATGGATGTTGAAGAAGAAGGGGATGTCGGCGGCGTAGCTGGTGTACAGAGTCCTTGCCAGGGTGCCGGCAAGGGCGCCGCCCCATTCGTGACCCATGATGGCCTGGCAGGCGAAGTTGGAGGCTTCGGCGTAGGCTAGCGCTGCGGAGGCCAAAAAGGCGAAACGCAGGTGGTTGTCGGTGTAGGGGCGCTCGTCGGGAGGGCCGTACACGTGGGGTCTGTCAAAAAATTCCTGGTTGTATATGTAGGTGTGGAGGGGGTCCTTTTCGGATACCCAGATCTCGTAGGGCTTGTTCTGAAGTTTTTCGGTTCCTGTAAAGATGCACTTGTAGGAATCTACATCGACCATCAGCTCCTTGTAGAACGGGGAGCAGGTCAAAACCTTGGCACCGGCACATGCGAATGCGTCTGTCATGCGGTTGACTGCGGTTGCCAGGGGGCTCGTGCGCCTCCAATTGCCTGCTTCCGGGCTTACGACAAGAATGTTCATGCCTAAGAGATTACTCCTAATAAAATTTTACTTATACCCAAAGGTTGGTATAAATTTATTTAATTATTTTTAAGAAGTATACGCCCAAATTCAAATTTTTGGTGCAAAAGCTTATAAAACACTTACAAAGCCCTATTGGCTGAAGGAAAACAAAATGAAGAAGATCTTTCTTGCCTCTCTGGCTGCTGCCGTCGCCTTTACGATGGTCGGTTGCAAGGGAACCAACGAAAAGCGTGGTGACGAACACCTTAAGGAAGGCCGTTATCGTAACGCCATCAACTCCTACCTGGAAGCAAAGAAGAAGGGTAGCGTGTCTGACGAATTCTACGATAACTTCACTCTCGCTCTGGTCCGTGCTGCAGAAATCGAAGCCAAGAAGGATCTTAACAGCGATTTGATCAGCGGCTACTTTGACAAGGCTGGCGTCAACATGCCCGAAGTCAAGAACGCCGAAGTTGTTGAAGAATACGTCACCAAGATGGCTACTGTCGGTAAGCAGCAGGCTACTCAGGACGGTGTGGACTTCAACACCATCATCAACGCTTTTGCACGTATCGATACCGCCCTGGTCTATGCAAAGTCCAAGGGTGTCGGCGAAGGTTCTGTAAAGACCCTCCGTAACGAAGCAGAAAACGCCGTCGTTGCCAAGGCTCTCCCCGAAATCAAGGATGAATCTGATCCGGTGGTTTCTGAATTCGGCCTGCTCCGCCTCGAATACGTCGCACCCGAAAATGCAGAGGTCAAGGCAGCTCTTAACAAGAACCGCAAGACCACTCGAGGCTACTTCCTGATCTTCGGTGAAAACATCGCCGACGCTGCTGGCAAGCGCTTTGTTGACAAGTGGGGCTACGTCATGGCTCTGCCCACCATCAAGATGGCTCCGGGCTCTCTCAACGGCGAACTCCAGTTCTGGGCCTCTACCGGTAACAACACCGAACTGGATCCCGAAAAGATCAAGGTCGTTTCTACCGACGGTAAGGAAGCAATTGCTAAGGTCAGCGGTGGCTGGTGCGAAGCTGAAGTCCTCGTTGGCAAGAAGGGCGACGAAAAGATCGAAAAGAAGAAGCAGCCCATCAAGAAGGGCACTAAGGGTAAGTTGATGAACGAATTCCTGTGCTCCGTGAACGTCTCCTTCACCTATGCTAAGGACTTCGTTCCTGACTACGTCGAATACAAGGACGAATTCGGTATCGGCCGCAAGTACCTCGGTCAGTAATAGTCCAAGACTGATTTAGTCTGAAGCAGATTTAAAATCAACAGGAGCCTCGGTGAAAACCGGGGCTCCTTGCTTTTGTGGCGGGCATTTGCGTTCGCCTTGTTTGCGGGGCGCTTGATGGTTCGCCTTATTTCTGGCGGGGTTCTCGGATCTTTGCCAGGAGCCACAGCAGTAGGCATGCGGCAATGGGGGCGGCTATGTTCCATGGTTCGTGGTAACGGATGCTGCCGGGGGTGGCAAGCCAGATGTAGACCAGGACGATGTGTGCCGTAAAGACGTCTAGACTGTGGCGCCCGATGACGTTGGTAACCTTGAAGTCCAGTGCGCTGGGGAAGCGGCGGACAATCCAGCTGACCAGGGCGACGAACACCATGAAGTTGACGAATCGTAACGGCCCGATTGCGGCCTTGCTTATCCAGAACTTGGAGGGCTGCTGCAGGGGGATGTATTCGTGCCTCCAGAGGAACAGGAAGACAAGGATAATGAATAATAGCGGGATAAGGCGGTCAAATTTTTTGAAGAATGTAGGGGTAAAGACCTGGGAACGTTTCCAGCAGGCGGCAATGGCCGCCCCCGTCACATAAAGGAACTGCCAGCAAAGCGGGTCGAAAAAGCCGTGGTTTATCCATCTGGGGAACAGGCTGTTGAGGGTGTCCCGCAGGCCGTACTGCCCCGCAATCCAGAGGGCGACGCTTGCGCACCAGATGGCGAGAATGTTCCCTCGGATCATCTGGGGGAACAGCGCAGAACCGATTAGCAGAAAGACCACATAAAGGGGCAGGACGTCAAGGTAATCCGGCGTGTTCACCATGGGTATGGACCACAGGCTAACTAGCACCGGGTGTTCCGGGAAGTTGCTGAAGTATTCGCGGATCGGGGTCAGGATGGTGCAGGCGGCAATGGCGACCGCTACCAGCGTAATGCTGTGGTACTTCCAGATCTTGAATGCGCGGGAGCGCATCCAGGTTTGCTTTGGATCCTTGGCAGACTTGCTGAAGGCTGCCAAGGCGCCCACAAAACCCGATAAGAAAAAAAAGCCTTCGGCTGCACTGAAGAAGCCGAAGCACTGATATAGGTAATGGGAAATGGGCTTTCCGAAGTGATCCAGGGTCATCTGCAGCAGCAGGATGCCACGGATTGAATCCAGAGCCTTGATTCGCATAGGGAGCGAAGCTAGCTGAACTTAGAAGTTTGCCTTGCCGCTGAAGCCCAGGGAGAACTTGGAATCTCCGAAGGGACCGCTCTTGGTGCCAAAGTTGTAGCCGTACCAGAATACCAGTTCGGTCTTCATGGTGGGATACAGGTAATGGTTCATGCCCAGGAAGTGGAAGCTGTCGCCGCTGGTTTCGGTGTCAGGGTCATGGAGTTCGTAGCTGAAGCCCATGGTGTACTTCTTGTGGAGGTTAAAGCTGGGTTCGATTGCGAAGAGCTTCTGGTCGTCGGTGGACAGCTGGGGAGCAGTTTCGTATTCGCTATTGGTAATGGCGTAGAAGTAGGTCATGGCCAGGTTGAATACGCCGTAGTTCATGCTGGGTTCCAGCAAGAAGGAGTGTACGCCCTTGCCCTTGTACGGGTGGAGACCCCAGACGGCGTAGATGCCGTAGTTGAACTTGTCGTAGCTCTTGGAGTAGTCCACTTCGGTGCCCAGGGAGTAGGTGTTGGGGCGGCCGATGTTTTCGCCGAATACCCAGTCAAGGCTGGGGGTAAGGATCAAGTGTTCGTCGGGGTGGTTCAGCATGGGGAATGCATAGGTGACGAACAAGTCCATGGTATGGTCGGTGTTGTCGGAGGCGCCGAAGTAGAATGCGCCGTGGCCGTACTTGTCGTTGCCGAATTCAGCACCGAAACCGCGGAGACTTTCTTCGCGGATGATTACGGCGTAGCGGGAGGCATCGCGCCAGAAGTAGTAGTTGAATGCACCTGCGCTGTAGGTCATGTCGCCAAAGACCAGGCTTACGTCGTGGCTAACGTCCCAGCGGAGCTGTACGCCGTCGAATTCGAAGGAATTGTGGCGGCCTTCTTCGCCCATGGCGGTTGCGCGGGCCTTGCCGTGGCGGACTTCAGAGTCTTCTTCGGTGGCGCCGAGGGTGCTGTGGGTGGTTCCGCTAACGACGACAGACACGTTTTCATCGAGATTTGCCTTTACGGAAAGGTCAATATCCTGGTTGCCGGCGTTGACCGGGTCAAAATCCTCGTCAAAATAGCTGGCGTAGTCAAAATTCACGTCGCCGTGGACTTCGATGTCGGCGGCAGTTGCAAATGCGGCGGTCATTGCGACCATGGGCAAAATCATTTTGCGCATACAGTGATTCCAATACTGGGTGTTAAATTTTCACGCCTAAAGATAGCAATATCCAATGTCGTAGACCAACATAAAAACAATTTGAAATACAAATTATGGGGGGTATTTTTGTAAATTTTGATAACTATGATAAGAAAATGTTCCTTTAGACCCCAATTCCTGGTGGCTATTCTTTTGGTGTTGGCCCAGGTGACTTTTGCCCTGACTGCAAGTCAGGCCATGGAAAAATCCAAGGCCTGGTTCAAGTCCGGTAAGGCCTGGAGCCTGGATTTTAAACTGCAGGTGTTTTATGCGGATTCGCCGGATATCGCATCGCAGATGGGTAGCCTCAAGGTGGCCGAAGGCGATAAGTTTGTTCTTGATATCGCCGGCATCAAGTTCTATAGCGACGGTGTCGACATGTGGCAATACAATGTGGAGCAGAAGCAGGTCCTGATCAAGGCCGTGGAGGATCTTTCCAGTCAGCTGCACCCTTCCGAGCTTCTATTTAAATACCTGAACTGCAACGCCAAGGAAATGACCGAAGGCAATTTCGGTGGCCAGAAGTTGTGGGTACTGAAACTGGACCCTTCGAAGTATGCGGGGCAATTCACCCAGATGGAAGTGTGGCTGTCTCAAAAGGATTTTTCTCCGGTGCGCCTGTTTACCATGGACCCTTCTGGAAACGGTTCCTGGTATAACATCGTTAACCTGAAGGTCATGAAGAAAGTTTCCGACAGCGATTTTAGATACAAGGCCATTCCCGGTGTCGATGAAATCGATATGAGATAGCAGAAAAGGGACGTTATATTATGAAATGGACTGAAGGTATTTTAAGGTTAAAAGGCTTGGTGGCTGCAGGCCTGGTGCTTGCCGGTTCCGCCCTGGCCGCCGAAACTCTTTTCAGTAACTACACGCTGAATGTCAACGCTTCGGCCGAAACGGGTAAGCTGTGGGTGTTTTCCCGTGGCGATATTTATAGCGGTGTTACCCTTCTGACTTTGAATGTGGCTGGCGACGGAACGGTTCGCCTGGCTGAATCTTCTCAGGGGCAGATGGATGATTCCCTGACCGCAGTCCACGACAGCATTTTCTGGGACGATATGGCTGAACGTCGTCGCACCCCTTCTATTCTTGCTGGTAAGTTGGGCTATGTCCTCCCGATGGTGGGAATGAATGACGATGAATCCTACCTGCAGCCCAGGGGATTCTTCTCGGTTCGCGGTGTAGATGAAATTTACGGGACGCCCCTTGCGGTTCCCGAAAAGTTAGAGGATACCGATTCCTCGGCCATGTCTTATGCCTCCAGCGGATTTGCCTACGATTCTTCTGCCAAGGCGATGTGGATTGCCCGCGGTTCCGCCGGCCTCGCCCTTTACGATGTTTCTGGAAACAGCGCGAAGAAGAGTTTTTATGCCTTGAATCTCGAAACGAAAACTCTTGATTCTGCCAAGTCCAGCTATTCCTTTAACAGCAAGAAGAACCCCGACATTTTTGCGGTGGCTCTGCACCCCGAAACAGGTGACCTGTGGATGGCTACTTCCAAGGGGCTGTGGAAACGTTCTTCTGACGGATCTGTGAAGAAGGCCTCTTCTGCCCTGGATTCTTCCCGCGTGACGGGTGTCTGGATTGGCGGGGATCCTCTGCAGATTATCGCAGAAACTTCTTACAGAAAGAGCGGCTCCATTAAGGGTGGGCTGTGGCGCCTGAAAAAGGATGCCAAGGATTTTGCTAAGGTGGCCTTCTTGGATACGGCAGGAAAGACCGTAAAGAAGGATGTGTATGATGAAGGCGATTATACCGTAAGCGGGATCGCATTCCTTGGAAAGACTGCTTTTATCGCTGTGGGTGCCTCTGCGACTTCTGTGAGCGGCTACTTCAAGCTGGATTCTGCTGGTGTCCGCGCCTGGGAACAGGATGATGACGGCAGGAACACCTGGCTTTACGGCTATGGAACCGGAGCCACGGACCGCGACGCCATTATCACTTCTATTTGTGCATTCCCCCTGACAAAGAACAGCACGGGCCTGGCTCTGGCCACCTACGGAAACGGCGTTTCTGTTTCGGCTGATTCCGGCAAGACCTGGAACACCATCTTGAATCGTGCCAAGCTGGGCGACAACCTGGGTTCTGTCCGCATGGTGCCCTCGGTGATTACCGCTGGCGATCAGGCCCTGGTGTCTTACAAGGTTAGCCAGGATTCCAAGATTACCATTGACGTGTTCAGCTACGACATGCGCAAGGTTCGCACTATCGTAAAGGATGCCCCCCGCAATGCCGACAATTCCCGCAGCACCAACCCCAAGGTGGATTTCTGGGATGGTTACGACAAGGCTGGGCGCCCCTGCACCATGGGTGTCTACTATGTACGCGTAAAGGACAACCACGATAATGTGGGCTGGGGCAAGGTCATGACTTTGGGAGGGCGCAAGTAATGAGAAGAGAAAACGCTTCGCTGCAGACGAGAGATGAAAGAATGCACTCTTGGTTGCTGGTCCTCTTGTTGTGTGTCTTTTGCGCAATGCCTGCTTTTGCGGGCAAGAAGGCTACACTTGGAAGTTTTGACGGTTTTGTAGAACGTATGGGTGCCGGTACCCGCGAACTGGGCCGTGGTAATACAGGTTCTGCCGATACGGCTTCTATGCCTGCGGCTTACTGGAATCCGGCCATCCTGGGTTTCCGTGAGAATTTCAATTACAACTTGAATGCCGAAAAGCGCGACCTGGATCGTGCCGGTGGTTCTCTGGGCCTCGAAACGAAAATCGGTAAGCGTATGGGTGTGGGTTTTGCCATGCTTTATCGCGGTGACCTGAACTTCGACGTGATTAACGAAGATGATGAAACCGTTGGAACCGCTTCGCCCTATTTTACCATGATGTACTTGGGTCTTGCCTACCGTGCCACCCGCCGAGATGCCTTCGGTCTTTCTCTTTCCATGAGCTATGACAACATGGGAATTTCTGAATATTTCGAAGGCGTTGAACTGGTGGATGATTACCGCAGCCCCATGACCTTGAACTTGAGCTGGTTGCGTCAGTGGAATGAGAAGTGGTCGACTTCCGTAGTGATCCGCAACCTGAGCTTTAGCGAAAATCTTTCTGCCAAGTGGTCCAAGAACACCAGCACCGATAACTCTGTGGCCAGTTCCGATGGCGTTCGCCCCAAGGTGCTGCAGATTGGTGTGGGGTACCGTTCCCACATCATGGGCAAGCCGGTGTATGCCTGGATGGAAGCCATTGACTATCAGGTGGCGGATACCTTGCTGGCTTTTGACCCGGATCTTCATGTGTGGACTGGCCGCGTGGGCTTTGAATGCGAAATCATTCCCGATGGTACTTTGCGCCTGGGTATGGATGACCTGGACTGGACTGTTGGCGCGGGCTACAAGTTCCGCATCCGCATTGGCAAGAAGAAGTACCTCTTCGACGTGAACTACGCCTTGATCTATGAATCCGAGGCGGACCTCTGGACTCCTCTTAGCTTTGGCCTGAGGGGCTTCATTCCGTGATTGATTTTGTATCCGTTAACTGTATGCGGAGCTTGTCCGGGTTCGAGCAGAAGCTTGGATCCGGCATTACTGTCGTTTACGGACCTAACGGATGCGGCAAGACTACGATCCTCGAGGCGATCCACCTGCTGGCCCAAGGATTCTCCTTTAGGGCGAAGGACCTGAAGGAAGCGATTTCCTGGAAGTGCGACGAAATGATCCTGCGGGGGCATTTTGAAGATAATGGCATGGAAAGGAATCGGGGAATCCGCGTGCATAGGCGGGGTGCCGAAGTCCGTGAAAATGGCGAAAGCCTGAAATCCGCTGCGGCACTTTTTGGAAGTTGCCCGGCGGTGATTATGCAGCCTTCCGACATTGAACTTTTGCGCGGGGCGCCTGATGTGCGTCGCCATTGGCTCGATGAAATTCTGTGCTACCGGTCGGCGGCCAATGGGGCGGTGCTTCGCCGCTACAAGCGTGTCCTGCAACAGCGCAACCAGTGGCTTAAACAGTATAAGAAGGCCGCTCAGGACCGAAGGAATGGATTGTCTGCTGCGGAAGTGGTGGGCGGCGAGGATCTGTTCAAAATTCTGACGGAGCAACTTATAGATTTGGGGGCAAAACTCTGGTCGGCTCGTCTAACCTTGACCGAAGAAATGTCTCCGATTATTACGGGCTATTACCGCAAGCTTTCGGGTGGCGTCGACGAAATTACCTGCGCCTACAAGAGTTCCATTCTCAAGGAATTGGATGCATTGGATGGTGCCGAGTTTTTGGACGGCGAAGAACTTGATGAAGTATCTCCTGCGGAACCGCAAGACGAAATAGTGTCCGAGGAATCCTTGCGGGAGGCTTTTGCCCGCAAGCTGGCAGGCCTTGAATATGTCGAGAAACTGCAGGGGATGACTATGGCCGGCCCTCATCGCGATGACCTGGCGGTTTGCATTGGCGGTTACGAAATGCGTTCTGTAGGAAGTCAGGGGCAGTGCCGTTCTGCGGCTCTTGCCATGCGGTTCGCCGCTGTGGATGTGGCTTCCCGCTATCTGAGCAAGCCCATACTTTTGCTGGACGATATCTTTGCGGAACTGGACGTAAATCGTCGAAACGCCGTGGCGGACTTGATCCGCGAAAAGGAATGCCAGGTGGTGATCGCCACTCCGCAAAAAGAAGACTTGCCTTTTACGGCTGATGCGGAAGTCCAACTGAGTTTATAGCGGAACTTCCTATAACGAAAAAAGACTGTGGTTTGAACCACAGTCTTTTTCATAGTTAGCGCTTGTGAATCGCGGACCAAAATCAAATTGATTGTTGGACTATTACTTCTTGAGAAGGTCGCGGATTTCGGTGAGCAGCTTTTCTTCTGCAGACGGTTCAGGAGGAGCCGGCGGTGCAGGAGGTTCGGCGGGCTTTTCTTCAGCCTTGCGCATGTTCTGCATGAAGCCCAGGAACTTCTTCATGACGAGGAAGACCACGATGGCCACGATGAGGAAGTCGACGATGCCGCCGATGAAGTTACCGTAGGGGATAGCGACGCCAGCATCGGTAGTGTAGGTGAGGGACTTGAGGCCTTCGCCTGCGTCCTTGGCACCACCCATGGCGATGAGAGCGGTAACGCCCGGCATCACGATGTCGTTAACGAAAGAAGTGACGATCTTACCGAATGCACCACCGATGATCACACCGATAGCCATGTCGACGATGTTGCCCTTGAATGCGAAGGCCTTGAATTCTTCGATCAGGGATGTTGCTTTTCCTTTGATACCCATGTGGGGCTCCTTTTATGTTAAGATTATCTTAAAAATAGTTTAAACCTTGGGGTTTTCAAGTGGGATTTCTACATTGTGTGCGTTATGTCATGGTTGATTTTGGCCCTCGCCTCGGCCATTTTTTTAGGATTTTACGACCTGGCCAAGAAAAAGTCGGTCCAGGGGAATGCTGTACGGCCCGTGCTCTTCATGTGCAGCGCATTTTATGCCTTGCTCATGCTTCCGGTTCTTTTTACGGGAAATTGTCAGAGTCTTCCCTGGCAGAGTCATCTTTTTTTGGCGGGTAAGGCCATGATTGTGGGCGGAAGCTGGATTCTGACTTACAACGCCCTGGCCCATTTGCCTCTTTCTATTGCAACGACGATTCGCGCGCTGGCGCCTGTCTTTACCATCTTCCTGGCGGTGACCTTGATGGGGGAACGCCCCTTTGCCATGCAGTGGGCCGGTGTGGCGGTGTGCCTTTGCAGCTATGTGGCGCTGAGTCTGGCTGGCCGAAAGGAAATGGGACATTTCTTTAGCAACGGCTGGGTGATCTGCATGGTCCTGGGCACAATGCTTGCGGCTTGCAGTGGCGCCTACGACAAGTTTATCTTGCAGCGTATGGATTTCGAGCCGACGACGGTGCAGGTGTGGTTCAGCATCTACATGCTTCTGTGGCAATTCGCAGTTTGCGCCATTACCTGGTTCCCCAAGCGCAAGACCACCACGCCTTTCAAGTTCCGCTGGACATTCCTTCTGGTGGCGGTTCTGTTGACGGTAGCTGACCGCTGTTATTTCTTGGCGGTGAGCAACCCCGATGCCTTGATTTCGTTGATTACGGTGTTCCGCCGTTCCAGCGTGCTTATTGGTTTCGTGGCGGGTCTCGTGTTGTTCAAGGAACGCAAGAGTCCGCTGAAGTGGACCGCCCTCTTCGGCATCATCACGGGTCTTTGCATGATTGCCTTGGGCAAGTAGCCCTTGATTTTTAGCGGTAATTATGATCGGTATAACAGGTCAGATTGGTGCAGGAAAATCCTTCGTAGGACACAAGCTCCGCGAACGTAAAATCCGTGTAATCGATGCAGACCTGGCCGTGCATCAGCTGTACCGCGACCATGGTGAATTGCGCTCAGCCATCGCCAACGAATTCGGCCCGGAATCGCTGACGGAATCCGGCGTGAACCGCAATTTTTTTGCCGACCTGATTTTTAGGGATGCGGGCGCCCGACTCCGCCTAGAAAATCTGGTCTATCCGGTTTTGACTTCCTACCTCATCAAGGAAAATCCCGACTTTGTGGAGGCCGCCCTTTTCGAGAATGTCCCTGAACTGGTGGAACATCTGTCTGAAATCTGGGTGGTCATGGCCTCGCCAGAAGTGCGTCTCCAGCGCCTTACCAAGAACCGCAATATGAACGAGGCCGATGCCTTGCGCCGCATGGAACTGCAGAAGGACAAGGATTCCGAAGAGGCCTGGCGCAAATTATTCCCGAACAAGCCTCTGCGGTTTATCGACAACTCCTCGGTTGACACACTTCCTAATCTGTTTTAGATTAGGGGCATGAATCACTACATCCACGAGTTTGCAGGCTTTCTCAGATTCCACATGGATTCTATTTCGGTGGGTATCATCGCCACGCTTCTAATGATTTATGGCGCATCCATCAATGGCTACTTCAAGAAGATTACCAGGAGCGTGCCCTTTGTGGGCCGTTTCGCCTTGTTCGTGATTCTGTGTTCTGCTGGTTATGCTTTCATCAGTTCACAGGCGGTTAAACTTTTCAAGATGTTCCTGATGAACCAGGCCGACTTGCCCTTGATCGGAATCATCGCGGGGAGTTTTGTGGTGCTGGCCATTATGGCTTACCGCGGTAAGGATGTTTGATTTTTAAGACTTCGTTCAAAGGAGATTGTATGAGCGAAAAAAAGATGGATAACGTAAGGGCCATAATGGCCCTGAATGATATGAAGGTGTACGCCAATTCAAGGGCACTAGATGCCTTGAACTACGCAATTGCCGTCCTTGAAAAGCTGGAAGAATCTGGCATCAAGCAACCCCTCGCCAGTTTAGAAAAGGAACCTTAATATGGAACAGTGGATTTTTGCTAGCGGAACTTTCTGGGCTCTGGTTCCCCCGATTGTGGCTATTGCCCTTGCCTTGCTGACAAAGGAAGTCTATTCTTCGCTTTTTGCCGGTGTGGTGATTGGCGCCCTTTTCATTAGCCAGGGTAGCTTTCCGACTTTTTTGGATTCCATTTTCAAGAATGGCCTTGTAGCCAAGGTCTCTGATCCCTGGAACGTAGGCATCCTCCTGTTCCTAGTCATTCTTGGAACCATGGTCGCCCTCATGAATCGTGTGGGTGGTTCGGCAGCCTTTGGTGAGTGGGCCAAGAAGCGCATCAAGACAAAGACGGGAGCCCAGCTGGCCACGATCTGTCTTGGCATCCTGATTTTTATTGACGATTATTTTAACTGCCTTACGGTGGGTAGCGTTATGCGCCCCATTACCGACAAGTACAAGGTCAGTCACGAAAAGCTTTCTTACCTTATCGATTCTACTGCGGCCCCGGTCTGCATTATTGCCCCCATCAGTTCCTGGGCTGCCGCTGTGTCGGGCTTTGTGGAAGGCGAAGATGGACTGGGACTTTTCATCAAGGCGATTCCCTTTAATTTTTACGCCCTGTTTACCTTGCTTGCCATTTTCCTGGTTGTTTTTTGGAAAATCGATTTCGGTGCCATGAAGAAGTTTGAGTCCGCCGTTGAAATCGCTGCTGCGAAAAGGGAAGAACCTGTCGTTCCTGAAGGTCGTGGCAAGGTGATGGACCTGGTGCTCCCCATTGTGCTGCTCATTGTCTTTTGTACCATCGGTATGATTTATACAGGTGGATTCTTTGCCAGTGGTAAGGAGGCCAAGGGCTTTGTGGATGCGTTCGGTGCAAGCGATGCTTCTATCGGTCTTGTGTTGGGTTCCTTCGCTGCTCTTGTACTGACTGTTATTTTGTATGTGTCTCGCGGTGTACTTCGCTTTGGCAAGTGCATGGAATGTCTGCCGGCAGGTTTCAAGGCCATGGTTCCCGCCATTCTTATTCTGAGTCTCGCCTGGACCTTGAAGGGCGTAACAGATACTCTTGGTGCAAAGGAATTTGTTGCCGGTGTCGTAAGCGGCAGTGCGGCGAGTTTCATGAATTTCATGCCCGCCATCATCTTTGTCATTGCGGCATTCCTGGCTTTTGCGACGGGAACATCCTGGGGGACTTTCGGCATCCTGATTCCTATCGTGGTGGCAGCCTTTGGCGGTGTTGACTACAGCCTCATGGTGATTTCTATTTCTGCATGTATGGCTGGTGCCGTTTGCGGAGACCATTGCTCTCCCATTTCGGATACGACCATCATGGCCAGCGCCGGCGCTCAGTGCGAACATGTGAACCATGTGAATACGCAGCTGCCCTACGTACTTTACGTGGCCAGCGTTTCCTTCGTGACCTTTATTATTGCGGGCTTTACCCGCAGTGCTGTTATCTCGTTGATCCTGGGTGCTTCCATGATTGTGGGTGGTCTGTTCCTGATCAAGAAGAGAATGCGGAAGTAAGACGGTCGCGCCTAAATACGAAATTTTAACGGCGAAAATTGTAAAAAAAAGTTAAGCATCCCGTGGTTTTGATATAGTTCACACCCGGGATGTCTTTTTGTGATTATCTTCTTACATTCGTTGTTTTCCTGAAATTGACTTTGTATTTTCTCATTCGTAAAACTTGAGGAACCAATATGAAGTCACATGAACTTTTCATTGTCAAACAGATTGTCGTTCTTTCCGTGATTGCAGCTGTTCTAGGTTACGTTTACGGTTAAGTTTAACACTGAGAGAGAAAGGTCGGTGCGGTATATCTGCGCCGGCTTTTTTTTATACGGTGGAATGCCGGGTGGTGAGTTTCTAACTTTAAGGCATGGATTCTTTTGAGGAACATTTTTCCGAGGTGTTTGAAACCGCGAACCTGAAGGGGGCGCGGGTAACGCTTGTTGGCCTGCGGGAACTGGACGAGGCGGCGTCTGACGCGCTGTACCAAAAGATTTGCGGTTCCCGGGAATTTCTTCTGGAACACTTACCCTGGATTGCGGAAACGTCTCCTGCGGATCTTAGAAAGAGGGCCCGCTCCTGGTGTCTGCAGGCTCACTTGTCCCAGGGCGGCTGTTGGCAGATCTTCGAAACGGCAGAAGGCGGCTCGAACTCCATTGCGAACGTCGCCGAAAACTCCGTCGGGAACCTGGCTGGCTTCCTGATGATGGACGTGAACATGGGGAACCATTCTGCCACCTTGAGTTATTGGCTGTTCAGGGAATTTACCGGTCGCGGTCTCATGACGGAATCCCTGGAGTGCCTTTGTAGGTTTGCCCTTGACACTCTGCGGTTAAACCGATTGGAACTTTTCTCCTCGGTGGAAAATCCCAAAAGTCAGGGGGTGGCTCGCCGCTGTGGGTTCCGCGAAGAGGGTATATGTCGCGATTTTGAGTTAAAAAACGGGATTTTCGTGGATCATGTCCGTTTTTCAAGGCTAGCCCGCGACGGTTAGGAATTGTTTTTCTGGTTACAGAATGTTTACTCGAGTAAACAACAAAAAGAGATTATTTTTTCAATATTGAGGCGCACTCTTCTATTTTTCTAAGTATGGAAAATGGGAAAGAAAATATCCTCGTAGAACCTGATGTTCTGCAGTACACCAATTACAGGGTGTACCTTAGGGACTATTACGAGTATAAGAAGAAGACCACTGCGGCCTTCAGTTTGCGTTTTTTTGCCGAAAAGGCCGGGCTTTCTAGTCATGCTCATCTGAAACTTGCCATCGACGGCAAACGTAACATCACAAAGAACACTGCTACCAAGCTTATCCACGGTCTCGGTCTCGAGAATCAACGTGCCGCATATTTTGAAAGTCTGGTTTTCTTTAACCAGGCGACAACTGACGAAGACAAGAAAATCTACTACGCCCAGTTGATCAAGGCAAGCCCTCGCTCCAGGCTGCACAAGATGGACAAGGCTCAGCTTCGAATTTTTAAGGAATGGCATCATTCCGCAATTCTGGAAATGGTGGGACTCAAGGATTTCCGTCCTATCCCCGACCAGATTTCCAATCGTCTCCGTGGCTTGATTACCCCGGCGCAGGTGACTGAATCCCTGAACTTGCTGTTGGAGTTGGGTCTGCTGGTAAAGACCGCTAACGGTTATAGACAGAGTAATCCGCTGATTACGACCGACGACGAAGTCCAGGATGTTGTGGTCAAGATGTACCACAACCAGATGCTTAGCCTTTCAAACAAGATGCTGAACGACCTTCCGGGTGCCGAAAGGGACGTTTCCGCCTTGACTTTTGGAATTAAGCGCTCTGATTTCGTTAATTTGAAGAAACATTTGCAACTTATGCGAAAAGAACTACTAGATTTCTCTGCAAAAGCCGGAGAAGCTGAAGAGGTTGTACAAATCAACATTCAGCTGTTCCCGCTGACTCGAGGAGTGTGATGCGTTTCTTTTTGTCCATAGCCGCTTTCGCCAGCTTGATGCTAACTGGTTTGTCGTTGGTCGCCTGTGCCGATGACAAGTCTGTCGCTGGTATAGAAATTGGCAACCCGTCCCTGGATAATCCTATCGCCGATGGGGATACCACGGGACAGGATTCTATTCCCGTGATTACTCCGGATGATTCCATTCTTCCGGAACCGGAAGAACCTGTGTCCCTGCCGCTTACCGCTAGCTTTGTTGTGGATTACGATAAGGGTACTGCCGCCCGTGCGCTTACAAAGGCTACCTCCAGCGATAGTGCTGTGATTCTGGATACCTTTGCACTGGAACTGACGAATGTCCGTACATACAACAGCATTTACGTCAGTGTGACGGACACCATATTGACCCGCGGTCTGACGGTCTGGCCCTACGAAGGGTCCGACGTGGAAACCATGCCTATTTCCTTTACGGAACAGTCCTTTGTTGAAGAAGATTTCAGCAAGATCGACCTGTTGCCTGAATCGGACTTCTACCTGAAGGAAATTGGTGTTTCCTTCAAGCCCCATAAGGCCGGCAAGGTTTATGGCCGAGTGCTGCGTGATGGTAAGTATGTTCCCTTTATCTTTAGCCTGTCTCACTTCCAGGCTTTGCAGTTGCGCTATCATTATTCCCAGATTGAAATCGATTCCGCGAAGAATGTGGCAAACCTGCAGGTGGAGTTCCGCGTCAAGAAGTTCGCTGACGGTCTTGACTTCTCCAAGGCTGATTTGTCTGACGGCGTTATCCTCATCGACGAAAAGAATAACGCGGCCCTTTGGGATTCTCTGAATAACCGCTTCATTCCTAGCTTCCAGCCGCTGCGCTATAAGTACCTGGAAGTTGGCGAAGCTGATACGGCCGGTGTCGAAAATGTGGAACGCATGGACTACGTGAACGACATCTGGAAGAATATCGCTGCAGGTCTTGGCGAGAACACCTTGATCAATGGAAACTTCAAGTCTCCCTTTACCACCGATTGGATCTTCAAGACCCAGCTTGGCGGCAAGGCCGACACCGCTATCGTTACCGAAAGGAGTGGCGACCGTATCATGAAGGTGAACGTGACCAAGGGTGGCAACTACTCTTACAGCGTTCAGCTCATGCAGGAGAATGTGGCTCTCATTGCCGGTGTCAAGTACAAGTGTATCTTTACCATCTGGTCTGAAGTGGAAGGCGAGATTACGGTTAGAATCGGTTCCTACTCCACTTACGAAGCGGTTGGCTTCTCGGAACACAAGGAAGTGGCACAGACCGGTCAGTCTATCGAGATTGAATTTACTCCCGAAGTGAACGATCCCTTTGCCCGCTTTGAACTGAATCTGGGCAAGACGGAAAGAACCCTCCGAATCAAGGAAGCCCAGGTCCTTCGTTTGAGTAAGTAAGATCGCAAGGAAACAACGCAGACTTTTAAAGGCATCCTGGTGGGTGCCTTTTTTCTATAACTTTGATGGAACGTCTATAACCATTATCCTTTAACCTTTCTAATTTTATAGCACTATGGCAATGATTCCTACTTTAAAAGACAATCTCGTTATCGAGAATATCCGCCCGAACATCGAGGGCGGCCGTTTCATGATCAAGCGCGAACCGGGTGATTCCGTGACCGTGCAGGCAGACATTTTCCGCCACAGCCACGAGAAGTATGACGCCGCAATTTTTTACCGCCATGTCCCCGTAGAAGGCAAGGCCAAGAAGACCACCAAGGCCGCAGCAAAGCCTGCCGCCGTCAAGTGGGAACAGGCTCCCATGCATTTCGTTGACAACGACCTCTGGGAAGGTTCCTTTACCGTCAACAACATCGGTTACTACGAATACAAGATTTGCGCCTGGACCAAGGAACCTAAGGATGTTCCTACTGAAAGCCCGGTGATGAAGCTCCGCGTTGACCCGGCTTATGCACGTACCGGTACTTGGTACGAAATGTGGCCCAAGTCCCAGGGTACCGACGCCACCAAGAGCGCTACCTGGAAGGACTGCGAAACGCAGCTGGACTACATCGCTGACCTCGGCTTCGATACAGTTTACCTGGTTCCCATTCACCCCATTGGTGTCACCAACCGTAAGGGTGCCAACAACGCCCTCCACGCCAAGACCGACAAGAAGGGTAAGCCCCTGGAACCGGGTTGCCCGTATGCCGTTGGTAACAAGTTTGGCGGTCACTACGCTACCGACCCTGAACTGGGCTCCATGAAGGACTTTGAACATTTTGCCAAGGCTGCACGCTCCAAGGGTTTGCGCCTGGCTCTGGACATCGCCTTGAACTGCTCCCCGGATCACCCCTACGTTAAGGAACATCCGGAATGGTTCTACCACGAACCTGATGGCTCCATCAAGTTTGCTGAAAATCCGCCCAAGAAGTACGAAGACATTTACCCCTTCGACTACTACAACAAGAACTACAAGGAACTGTGGCAGGAAATCGAGAACATCATCCTGTTCTGGGCCGATAAGGGCATCGAAATTTTCCGTATCGATAATCCCCACACCAAGCCCTTCCCCTTCTGGGAATGGCTCATCGCCGACGTCAAGGAAAAGCGTCCGGAACTGGTGTTCCTGGCAGAAGCCTTCACCCGCCCCAAGATGATGCATCGCCTGGCCAAGGCTGGCTTCGACATGAGCTACACCTACTTCGCATGGCGTAGCGCCAAGTGGGAATTCGAACAGTACCTGAAGGAACTGACCCAGTCCGACGCCAAGGAATACATGCGCGGCATCTTCTTCCCGACCACACCGGACATCTTCCCCAAGTACCTGGCTTACAAGGGTGCAAATGCCTTCAAGCAGCGCTACTTCCTGGCTGGTACCTTGAGCAGCCTTACCGGTATGTATAACGGTTACGAACTCTGCGAAAACATTCCTTCTCCCATCAAGGAAGAACTGCAGGATTCCGAAAAGTACCAGTACAAGGTTCACAACTGGGCTGGCCCCGGCATCCAGGACTTCGTCCGCCGCGTGAACACCGCCCGCCTTGAACATCCGGCTCTCCAGGAATACGATAACCTGGACTTCCACTACTGCGCCAACGACCAGCTCATGGTTTACTCCAAGAAGTCTGGCGAAGACGTTCTCCTGTTCGTCTGCAACATGGACATGGATAACGCCCAGGAAGGCATGGTGGAACTGGATATGTCTAAGCTCGGCCTGAACGAAGATTCCTTCTTCTTCCTGAAGGACTTGCTCACCGACGAATCCTTCGTCTGGCGCGGCAACAAGAACTTCGTCCGTCTGGATCCCAACAAGGCTCCTGGCCATCTCTTGGTTCTTAAAAAGATCTAAGAGTTGAACGTCGCGGCCTCGCGAACGAAACTTTTTCAGGAAGTACCGACATTTTTGCCGGTACTTTTTCTTTTTTGCATATATATTAATCAAGTAAACTATTCACTCTTCACTCTTCACTGCCATGATTGATATTTATTCTCTTGCAAAAAATCCCCTTGTTTTTCAGAAGCCCCGTACCGTTACGTCGGCTTATATTGACGTGTCCGGGAAAATGGGCGTGGCCCAGACGGTTCTTATGGTCCAGGATAACCTCTGTGAAAATCTGGGGAAACTCAAACAGGATAATTTTTTCGTAAAGGAAAAGGGCGGCTATTGGGTTATTTCCAAGGCCAAACTGAAATTTTTCCAGCGCCCGTTCTGGGGTGATAAGGTGGTGACGACTTCATACCCTACAAGTAACAGCCTGATTCGAACTTATGAAAGTACCGCCATTACCACAACCGAGGGCGAACCCATTGTGTTGGCCGTACAGGAGGCCTGCTGCCTGGATTTGGTACGTCATCGTCCCATGAAACTTTCTACGGTGGGCTTTCCTACAGAGGGGTTCCCGGAACAGGTCCTCGATGACAAGTTTACCAAGTTCGAAGTGACTCCCGATGAGTACGAAGAGATTTACCAGCAGCGGGTTCTGCCTCAGCATCTGGACATGTCTCATCATATGAACAACATCAAGTACATCGAATTGTCGATGAACGTGTTCTCTTCTGCAGACTGGGAACTTTGTACTCCCTCCGAAATGGAAGTCCATTTTTTGGGAGAGTCCATGGAAGGAACTCTGCTGAAGATTTTCCGTGCGGACCACAAGGGCGCCACCTACATGAAGATTGAAGATGAGACAGGACGTCAGGTCTTCGAAATGAAAATCAAGATGAAATAAAAAACGCGGCAGTAATCGCCGCACACTTTATACAAATTCTCTGAAGAATTCGGGCCGGTGAAAATCCGGCTTTTCTGTTTCTACGGGGAAGGCGCTCAGATAGTGGGGCGACTGGGACTTGTCGCCGCATTTATAGAGGTTGCCACGAAGAGACTTTCCGACAAATGAATTCAGTCCGAAGAGGCTGGCGGGAATCTGTACGGTCATTCCCCAGCAGACCAGGTTCCCGGCGACGCTGGCCACTTGCTTTGTGCGGATGACCTTGTTGATGTCTTCCTGGGACAGGGTGGTACGGTTGTTGCGATCTGGCCCGTGGGCTGCCAGCAGGAAACCTCGGCTTGTCGTTTCGAAGTTGAAGTACTCGCTGGGGTTTGCTGGGTTCTGCAGGAAAATTTCTACGCAGGAATCTTCCCAACTGCGGCCGTTGTCTTCTTGCACTTCGGCACGGAAGCAGGTGTCGGGTTCCTCGATGGTAAAGCTGACGGTAAAATAGTCGGCGCTGATTTCTACGTCGGCAAGGACTGAGGGGAGAACTTTTCCCTGATTCTGAGGCCAGTTTAGATTTGCATTAAGAAGCATGGCTATAAGATAGATAATCACTGATTAATCAGTGATTAATCGCTGCTTAATTTAGAATGAAAAAATGGGAATGCCTTTTTTTGATGAAAAAGGGCGTTTTTGTATTTGGCATGGCTTTTGCATTAAGGGGGCGTCATCGGACGGTTTTGGAAACCGTTAGATGTTGGATAAGTTAACGCCAATGACTTAGGAGGTCTTTATGGCAGAACAGATAAAAGAAAATGAAGTCAAACAGGCAACAAGTCAGTTTGATTGTCTTGCGGTCACCAGTGTCCAGGTTTTCCCTTTTAAGGAAGGACCTAGCATGGGACATATTAAGGGGCTTGCCACCGTAGTCCTGAATGACCAGATGTTGATTCGTGGTCTTCGTGTGATGGATGGTGAAAACGGTATGTTTGTGGGCTATCCGAACGATCCTTTCTATAAGGGCGAGGAATTCCGCACCATTTGCTCTCCCGTTACCCGCCAGCTCCGTGAACACATCGAAAACTGTGTTCTTGAACGCTATCAGGCCGCCATGGCCTAGGAAGGTTCTCTTGTTCCATAGAATCCGTTCTTACTGCCTGTTTGGAATAAAGGCTGTTCCCGTAAGCGTCGAGGTCGACGCCTCTCAGGGGCTGCCGGGTTTTACTTTGGTTGGATTACCTGACAATGCGGTAAGGGAATCTAGGGAACGAGTGGTCTCGGCCATCCGTTCCATAGATAAGGTGGTGACAGGTTTCCGAACGACGGTGAACTTGTCGCCCGCGGATTTGCGGAAGGAGGGCAGTGCCCTTGACCTGCCGTTGGCTATCGGTCTTCTTGTGGCTACCGGCGAAATTGAAGTTCCTGATTTGGAACGGTTGGTGTTTGTGGGGGAACTTTCCCTAGATGGTTTGCTGAAGCCTGTTCGTGGAGTCCTTTCGGTGGCCATGAGTCTCCCTGATCGCAAGAGAGACGTTCTTGTGGTGCCTCGGGGGAACGAACGGGAGGTGCGTCTTGTAGAAGGTGTGCGGTACGTGTGTGCGGATTCCCTAAAGGAATGCGTTGGTGTGTTAGAAAAGGGGGCTGTGTCTAAGGCTGTTTCGGCGGCGGGACTGGCTGCCGCGCATGGAGCGGAGAGGGGCGCTGGACAGGGGTATGCCTGCATACAGGGAATACCAGACTTTAAGAATGTCATCGGGATGGAAGGGGTCAAAAGAGCTCTTGAGGTGGCTGCTGCCGGAGCCCATAATTTCCTGTTGGTTGGTTCTCCCGGTGCGGGAAAATCTTTATGTGCCAAATGCCTTCCGGGAATCCTCCCCGAAATGACGGATGAGGAAATTCTCGAGACGACCCGCATACATTCCTGCGCAAGGGCTGCAGGGGATATGGAATGCTTTAAGCCGGTAATGGTTCGTCCTATCCGGACGCCACACCATTCGGCGTCTATGGTGTCTCTTGTTGGGGGCGGCGTGCATTTGCGGCCTGGGGAGGCTAGCATGGCTCATAATGGCGTTTTGTTTCTTGATGAACTCCCCGAATTCAACCGCAGTGTCCTGGAGGCTTTGCGAGAACCGATGGAAGAGGGACTCATTTCGGTGAGCCGGGCTAGCGGAACGGTCGTGTGGCCTGCTCGTTTTATGATGGGGGCTGCCATGAATCCTTGCCCCTGTGGCTATGCCATGGATGCAAAACGGAGCTGTACGTGCCTGCCGGAAGCCCGCAAGCGATATCAGGAAAAAATTTCGGGACCGCTGCTGGATCGTATCGATATCCAGGTCAGTGTGCCCTCTGTGGAGGCATCCCAGTTTGCCAGCGGGGCCACTATATCTGAGACTTCTGCAGACATTCGCAAGCGGGTCTGTGAGGCTAGGGCCTTGCAGAGGGATCGCTTTAAGAATCTCCCTTTCAAGACCAATGCGGAAATGTCGTCCGAAGCGGCGAAATCGTTCTGCAGGTTGTCTGCAGCTACCGAGCGTTTTGCCATATCTGCCGCCGACAAGATGGGCTTGAGTGCACGAGGCTACTTCAGGCTCCTGAAGGTGGGACGGACCATAGCTGACCTTCGCGGGGCTCCTGCCGTCGAAATTCTGGACCTGTCCGAGGCGCTTCGCTATCGTTCCTTTCGCTCCTGATTGAACGTTGTAAAAGAACTTTCTCCTCCGTCCCCTCATCACAAGCAAAGCGCCTCTCCTAACGGAGGGGCGCTTCTTGCTTAATCTCTTGTTTTATCTCTTGCTTAGCGTCGCATCCTAATGGATGATTCTGCCCCGACGCAATCAGGGATGGCGCACGGCTTTCTGACGGAAACCTCGACGGCCTGAGCCTTGGGATAATTCCCGAGAATGCGTTCGGCGCAGCGGTACACCAGGGTTTCTTCCAGCTGGAAACAAGAAAGGCGGATAAACCCTTTCAGGTCTTCCGCCAGTTGTGCATAGTCTATGGAGTGTGCCAGGTCTTCGTTTCTGGCAGCGAGGGTAAAATCAGACCAGACGGTCACGTTCAGTACGATCGGCTGTTCGTTTTCGCGTTCATAGGGAAGGGTCCCGATGATGCAGTCGAAAGTAAGGTCCCGAAGGCTGATTTTACCGAGTTCTGTTACCATACGTAGAGAACGACTGCGCCTGCGATAGATGCGCCTGCTACGCCGAACCAGATGTTACGGGCAGAAGCATAGGAATCGTGGGTCTTCTTGTTTTCGTTCATACGGTTCTGGAGGCTCTGCATGGTCCAGTAGACGGGGCCTTCTTCGGTGGTTCTAAGCACGTACTCGCCCTTGGAAATCATCACTTCTTCACAGCTGGGGTTGCCGTTACAGGCGCGGAGGAGGTTGCCCTTAAGTTCGTCCAGGTCGTCGTAGGCGCTCTGGGCCTTGTTGGCTTCCTTCTGCTGGAGGATGCCCATGACGATGCTTGCTGCGGCCAGGGCGGTGAGACCCACTGCGCTCCAGAAGCGGACTTCGTCAGCGATACCGAAACGGTCGCCTACGTTGCCTGCTGCGTCGCTGGCTGCCTGGTCACGGCTGTCGGCTGCAGAGTTGTCTATCGGAGCGGTAGTCTTGTACTGGAAGACGTCATCATCGTCTTCGCAATCTTCATCGTCGTCGCAGTATTCGTCACTGCTGGTTGCAGCGGCAGCGGTTTCGGCGACAGGTTCGTCGGCGCCTTCGCCCTTGAGGGTCACGGGGCTGCCGTCAATGAAGACGATTGCAGAGGAAAGACCGTCGGCGAAGACGGACTTGCCATCGAAGTATACCTTTTCGACGTCCTTGTCGGCGTCCATGCCGCGCTTGGAGTAAACCTTGGCGGTCAGGAGCTTGGAGTAGTCGACGCCGTCAGCGGTCATGGCGGTCATGGAGGACAGGTCGCCTGCGGAGCCCTGGTAGAGCTGGTAGGTCGCGTCGTTGTCGCCGAACGGGTCTACAAACTTCTGACGGACGACCAGACGGCCATCCTGGAGGGATTCCACTTCGTCTGCCGGGATAGTCTTCAGTTCGCCACCGAATTCGGCAGAGATGTATTCGTCGGGAGTACCGGCGTCCTTAGCATCAAATTCATTGATATCGTACGGACCGGCAAAAGCGGACACGACAGAAAGGCACAGGGCCCACAAAATTGAACGTTTCATTTGATAACTCCAATATGGACTATTTTTCGTGAAATATATAAAAAAAAGATTGAAAATTCACAAAGGAAAGTTTTTTGCAGTATACAAAGGTAAATGATTAAGGGATAGTCGGATAGATGATGTAAATTATATAAAGAAAAGTTTACAAAAGTATGCTTTGCATAGTTGATTTGTGCATTTGACCATGTTTTTTTGCCCCCTTTTACTATATTTTAATCCGTAAATTTTAACTCTAACCAGAAGGTGCTAATCATGGCAAAGCTTTCTATTGAAGATCTCGAACTCGCTGGCAAGCGCGTGTTCATCCGTGTCGACTTCAACGTTCCCCAGGACAAGGTCACCGGCGAAATCACCAACACCAAGCGTATCGAAGCTGCTCTCCCCACTATCCAGTGCGCTCTCGATAAGGGTGCTGCTGTTATCCTCGCTTCTCACCTGGGCCGCCCCAATGGCGAAGTGAACATGAAGTACACTCTCGCTCCCGTTGCCAAGAAGCTCGAAGAACTCATCAAGAAGCCGGTGAAGTTCCTCTCTGACTGTGCAGGTGCAGAAGTTGAAGCTGCTTGCGCTGCTATCAAGCCGGGTGAAATCATCCTCCTCGAAAACCTCCGCTTCCACATCGAAGAAGAAGGCAAGAAGAAGGACGCCGAAGGCAACAAGGTTAAGGCTGACAAGGAAGCTGTCAAGGCATTCCGCGCTTCTCTCACCAAGCTCGCTGACGTCTATGTTAACGACGCTTTCGGTACCGCTCACCGCGACCACTCTTCCATGACTGGTGTTGAACTGCCGCAGCGCGCTGCTGGCTTCCTCATGAACAAGGAACTCAAGGCATTCGACGCAGTTCTCAACAACCCCCCGCGTCCGTTCCTCGCAATCCTCGGCGGTGCTAAGGTTGCCGACAAGATCCAGCTCATCAACAACCTCCTGGACAAGGCTGACAAGATCATCATCGGCGGCGGCATGGCATTCACCTTCAAGAAGGTGATCGACAATATCGAAATCGGTTCTTCTCTGTTCGACGAAGAAGGCGCAAAGCTGGTTCCGGAACTGATGGCTAAGGCTAAGGCTGCTGGCAAGGAAATCATCCTCCCGGTTGACTACATCGCTGCTGACAAGTTCGCTGCTGACGCTGCTACCAAGGCTGTTTCTGACGCTGAAGGTATCCCCGCTGGCTGGATGGGTCTGGACGTTGGTGCAGAATCCACCAAGAAGTTCGTTGAAGCTATCAAGTCCTCCAAGACCATCGTTTGGAACGGTCCTGCAGGCGTGTTCGAATTCGAAGCATTCGAAAAGGCTACCAAGGCTATGGCTGACGCCATCGTCGAAGCTACCGCAGCTGGCGCAATCACCGTGATCGGTGGTGGCGATACCGCTACTGCAGCTAAGAAGTACGGCGCAGACAAGAAGGTCACCCACACCTCTACCGGTGGTGGCGCTTCTCTCGAACTCCTGGAAGGCAAGGTCCTGCCGGGCGTCGCAGCCCTGACCGACAAGTAACTTGCGATGATAAGCGGCGCATTGCCGCGTTGCTCGCCCCCTCACGTACGAAAGTACGCTACGGGGGCTCGCGCCTTGCACTGCTTGCTTCTAATCGCAAATTACATTTGCGTTTTAGAGAAATTGTGAATTGAAAAAATCCCGATGGAAGTCGGGATTTTTTTGTATTTGGGGGAGGTGGGCTTGCGCCTTGCGGACCACTACGGTTGAATTGAACGGAAATGACTTTGATAACCGTAGTCAAGCTCTAAGTCATTGTTGGCTGGCGTTGGGGTTGACGGTTTCGTCGTGCTCCTCGAATTGGCTCACTTTCTTGAACCAGTAGTCTTCACTGTTGATGGAGCTCATGTTGTTGATGATGGCGTCCAGATCTAATTCTTCATTGTTGTTGTTTTCGTTAGGCATGTACTGAATATAGTATTATCTGTTTAATTTTGTATTTTTGCAGTCATGAACAAATTGATTTGGGGGTTAGTTTTGTTGATTTCTGTAGGGGCGGCTCAGGCTCAGCTTGTTCCCAAGGGTATGGCTATCTACGGCAGTGTGGACGGGACTGATGTTGTGCCGCAGGAGGAGTCTTCCTATGGGTCGGAAAATTCTGTGCCTGATTCGTTGCTGAACTGGAACGAAGACCGTGCCGTTTTTGCGGATAGTGTGTCCATTTACATGAAGGATTACAACTACAATATTGGCAAGGCTAAGCAGTTTGCCCGCTATGGTGGGATTTGTGGTAGGGCAGGGCTTGGTATCGCCCTTATCGGTATTGATATGCTGTCCGCGGGACTTGCCATGGACAAACGCAGTTTTGATAATGCGTTCAGTTATGGCGGTGTTGCAATGATTACGGGCGGATTTCTTTAAGCAGAAAAAGATTGATTACCAGCGGAGACATTCCGTTTTGCAGACAAGTGACTATTAAAACGTGAGGTTTTTATGGCAGAAAAGATTTCTGAAATTTCAAAGGTGTATCACAAGGAACACGGCAACTGCGCTGTGTCTGTGACTTATGGTTATTGGCGTGCCCAGGGCAAGTCTGAAGCGGAAGCTCTGGAACTGGCCATGGCTGTAAAGCAGTTCAGTGGCGGTCGTGCTCCGGAGGGAACTTGCGGCGCCTTACATGCGGCAAAGCTGTTGGCTCCTGCCCAGTCTGATGCCATTGTGGAGTTCTTCAAGAACGGTGCCAAGGGCTGCACCCTGTGTAGTGAAATTCGCCCCAATGGGGTGATTCCCTGCAACCGCTGTGTGGAATTGGCGGGCGAGGCGCTGGACTCCTTGAATAAATAGGGCGGTCTGGGGTTTTATTTTGCGATTCCATTAAGTATCTTTGTGTCGGTGTTCGGGTATTTAGGAAAAGGAGACTTGATGAAGAATCGTTTTGGACTTTTGGCCCTTACGCTTTTTGTGGCGGGTTGCAGTTTTTTCGTGGCATGTGGCGAGTCAGCCTCTGAAGCAGAAAATTCGGATCCGGTTCCTCAGGCGGAATCTAGTTCTGCCATGGGAACGGCTGACCCCGCTGAAGTTTTTTCGTCGGCTGTAGTAGAAGTCCCCCAGACTTTGCCCTGCGCTCCCGAGGAGGAGGGCGGTTTTGTGTGGATCGAAACGGGTAAGAGTTATTACCGTTGCGAGTCCGGTTTGTGGACTGCGTATGACGTGGCGCCTCATAAGAGAGGTTTCGATCCGTGCCAGTTTAATTTTGGTGCGGCCTGGAGTACCGACAAGGAACGCGATTCTACGAATTACGCCGGCCTGGACTATATTGCGGTCTGGCTTGGTGATAACGATTTCTATAACGGCTTTGAAGAACGTATGGTAAAGATGAGCGTGGAAATTGGCGCGACTCCCATGATTTACGCTTACGTGATTGCCGAGTTCGACAAGGATCATGGAATTGACGACTGCAATATTTCCAAGGCAGAAAAGACCCATTGCTCCCATGGGGCCCAGATGATTCGCGAATATTTTGCGGACTCCATTTTGTATCGTTATGCGGCTTATGCCAACGGTATGCGTGAACAGCTGATTTACCGTCTGGAGGTGGATGCGGATACTTATGAATCCATCTGGCTGATTGAACCGGATTTTTATCAGTATTCCGAAACGGCTTCAAGGCAGAAGGAAAGATACGATGGAACTGTCCAGGAAGGAGGCGGCATTCCCGATTCCCTAATGGGCGTGTACTTCAAGCAGATCGTGGATACCATTCGTGCCTACTTGCCTGCGGCAAAGATTGCCATCGATATTTCACCCTGGATTGGCGATAAGGATACGGCCCTGTTTGCCCAGTGGTATTCCAACTTTGACATGAGTATCGTGGATTTTGCGGGAACTTCCGGCGGTTCGTCCCTGGCGACATCCGAGAAGATTGTGGCTGCCAATTCTGCCACCTGGGCGAAGATTCATGAGGTGACGGGCAAGCCCATTCTTGCGGATGCGGGCTATGGTGCCGGTGGCGCAAGTAACGGCCACAAGAAGCCTTGGGATGATGTCCAGAACATCAAGGCCAGAATGGCCAACGGTGTTGTGGGTATTATGCAGATGAATGCCGCTAACGATTTCCCGGTAAGGGCTGATACCATCAGGCCGCAGCTGAATTATACGTTCCCCTGGTGCAATAACTAGGGCGGCACTTCGACGGTTTTAATCTTTTTTCTATCTTTGCGGTTGTAAAAACGAGGTTTCTATGTCTATTATCGTAGTTGACTACAACGCTGGCAACTTGACGTCTGTGATGAACGCTTTGGAACACATCGGTGCCGATGCTGTTTCTAGCCGCGATCCCGAAGTGATTGCCAAGGCTGATCGCCTGATTTTCCCTGGCGTTGGCGCTGCGGCTTCGGCTATGGAAACCTTGACTAGGACCGGAATCGGTGAGGCCATCAAGACGGTGGTGAAGGCCGGCAATCCTGTGCTTGGTATTTGTATCGGTTGCCAGATCATTCTGGAAGAATCCGAAGAAGATGGCGGAGTCAAGACTTTGGGTCTGATTCCCGGCAAGGCTGTGCGCTTTAAGGATGAACCGGGCCTGAAGATCCCTCACATGGGTTGGAACCAGGTGGAATTTACCCGCGAACACCCCATTATGAAGGGCATCGCCAGCGGTAGCGATTTCTACTACGTTCATTCCTATCACCCGGTGGTGCCTGCGGAGTATAGCTTTGCTGAAACTACTTACGGCACCCAGACCTTCCAGGGCCTTATTGGCAAGGATAACCTGATTGCTTCCCAGTTCCATCAGGAAAAGAGTGGTGATGTGGGGCTTGCCATGCTGAAGAACTTCTGCGACTGGAAAGTTTAATTCGCCTTAGCCAATTTTTTACTTTATAGTTAGACCGTGTTAATCCGCGGTCTTTTTTTATAATAAAAAAATATGGATTCTTGGTTAAGAGTCTGGTAGTTTACGTCTATTTTTATTGATAAAATAAATTTTGTATCATTGATTTATTGACGAATGATACAAAATAAATTATGTTTGCCTTCGCCGTCAAGGCAGGTAAATTTTTGAATCCCATAACCGATTATCAAAGCTATCGCTGCTATATGCAGGAGTTTTATGAGGAGCGTAAGCGAACGGATTCGTTTACGTGGCGAGAATATGCCCGTCTGGCAGGGTTTTCTTCGCCTACCTACCTGAAGTTGGTTTGCGAGGGCAAAAGTAGCCTTAGCGAGGCGGGAATCGGCAAGGTGGCCGACGCCATGGGGCTGAAGGGTTTTGATTACGTCTATTTCCGTTACCTGGTGCAGTTTAACCAGGCTAAAGATGACGAGTCCCGCAAGAAGGCGTTCGGTGCCATGCAGGAAGTGGCCAAGTCAAAAAAGATCCGCGTGCTGGATGGCGACGCCTACGCTTATTTTGAGTCCTGGAAGAATCCGGTGCTGCGTGAATTAGTGGCCATGATGCCGGGTGCCACTCCCGAGGCTATGGCAGCCATGTGCTGGCAGCCGGTAAGTGCCGACGAAGTCTGCGCTTCGCTTGATTTGATGGTAAAGTTGGGTTTGTTACAGAAGAAGGGCCGTAATGTTTATGTGCAGACGGATAAGGCTCTCGTGGGGAATTCCGATGCGATTCCCGTGGCTGTACGGACGATGCATCGGGAAATGGCTGCGCTTGCTCAAAAATCTATAGATGCGTTTGATGTGAATGATCGAAATATTATGGGTGTTACAATGAGTGTTGATCGTGAAGCTTACGAACAAATTGTGGAGGAACTGCTTTCGTGCCGACGAAAAATAGCCTCCATTGCCAATGCCAGCAGAAAGCCGGATCAGGTATATCGTTTGAACTTACAATTGTTTCCTTTGACAAGGAAAATCTAGAAAGCTGATTTGGGACGGCTAGGATGAGTAAAAAAAATATTGCATTCTCTATTGTTTTAACTAACGCGCTTTTACTGGGTGGTTGCGGATCGGACCGCCACATGGTTTTTGACGAAGGATCCACCGAAGAAAACAATGCTTCTGTTGAAGTGGTCCACATTGAAGATGTAAACGTGGTGGACGTACCCGGAACATGGTCTATGTTGGATGGTGGTGAAGGGTCTGAAATTAAATGGGACGTTGACGGTGATAAAGTCTTTTCAAGGACTTGGCTGAAATCGGCTCAAAAGAAATGTGGCGGTTTCTGCGGAACGGTTGTTCTTGGAAAGAGCTCGTCTGACAAGGTGGCTTCCGTTGGGTTTAATCTGGATCTTTCCAAGGAACGGAATGATACGCTGGTTTTGGCGGATGTTTCGTCTTGGGGACAGTTGTGCGTGGAATATGCTTCTGGCCTGGATGTTCGCGTCGACCTGGAATCAATGGATTCGACAGGTGTTGTCGTTGAGGATTCTCCGACGGCCTTGTATAAAAAGACGTCTGGCGATTCGGTCGAAGTTCGTTGTGTTGGCTGGGAAAAATTCAAACCGAAAAAGTCCGGAAAAATTCCGGGTCTTGAAGCAGTGAAACGTCTGGTTTCCCTTTCGTTCTACTTTGAGGGGTCTCCTGGGATGAGTGGCTATTTTAACATCCGGAAGCTGGGGGCCCTGGTGGTCGGTAGTTTCAAGGAGACTCAAGAAGAAAAAATTGATGACCCTCCAGCAGATTCTCTAGCAGATTCACCAGTGGATGATTCTGTAAATGTTCCTGTAGATTCTTCTGGTGGAGATACGTTGCTTATTACGTCGTCGGAATCTAGCTCGGGAGAAATAGCGTCTTCGGCGGAGTCCAGCTCCGGAGAGATTGACTCATCAGCGGAAACTAGTTCGGCGGAATCGACCTCTTCGGCGGAATCAAGTTCGTCAGCGGACACAACCTCGTCTGCGGATTCAACTACGTCGTCGGAATCTAGTGCGGATACGTTGATCACTCCTGCGAAACGGACGATTGATACAAATGATTTGGTGGAGTTATGGGATGGATCAATAAGTTATGAGGTAAAAACAGAATTTTGGGAAATGGATGAATACGGAGCTCCCTGGTATGCTTTTGATGATCATGTTTATGAAGGTTCTTCTACGATTACGTGGCCGGTCTCGTTAGGAGGCGGCTTTGATTCGGGATCTTTAGATGAAGTCATCGAAGAATGTCTGGGTATTTGTGGTACGATTGAATTTGGCGATGTGGCTAAAGGAAAACCACCGTTTGTGGGGGTTGTCTTTGACGTGAAGGGATCTTCTGATTTAATTGCGACGGCTAGGCCTGTTGATGTGACTCCCAAATGGGATGGCGTGTGCGTCGTGTACAAGTCCGACATGAGCGGAGCTATCGTTCTGGACCCGGGATTAGAAAAGGCGGAAGCGATGAGCTTCCAATTGCCTGAGGCGGTTTTTGAAAGCTCTTCTGAAATTGTCCGTAAATGTGCTTTGTGGAGTGATTTTACCAAACCCGATTCAAAAGAACCTTCCGACGAAAACGTGGAAGAATCTTTGGCGTCCGTTAGAATCAAGTTTGACGGAAGCTCGGGTAGTGGTGGATCTTTCGCAGTCTATCGAGTGGAAGCTGTCAAAGTCGCTGAATAATTACGGCAGTTCACCGCCAATCAGTTCCATCTGCTTTTTATAGATGTCCTTGCAGGCGTTTTCGCCCAGGTCAAGGAGGGTGTTCAGCATGGCGCGATCGAAGCTGGCGTGTTCGCCGGTGCCCTGGACTTCGATGAAGTTCTTGGCATCCTGCATCACCACGTTCATGTCGACGTCGGCTGCGGAGTCTTCTACATAGCAGAGGTCGCAGAGGGGCTTGCCGTTTACGACGCCTACGGAGATGGCGGTAATGGCGTGCTGGAGGATCTGTTCGGTGAGGCCCAGACGTTCCTTGATTTTCTTCAGGGCGATGGCCAGGGCTACAAATCCGCCGATAATGCTTGCGGTACGGGTGCCGCCGTCGGCTTCGATGACGTCACAGTCAATCACGATGGCGTTTTCGCCAAGGGCGGCCAGGTTTGCGGCTCCGCGGAGGGAACGACCTACGAGGCGCTGGATTTCCTGGGTGCGTCCGCTGGCACCTTTACGTTCGCGTTCGACGCGCTTGCCGGTACTCTGAGGCAGCAAGCTGTATTCTGCGGTAATCCAGCCAGTGCCGCGGCCAGCCAGCCAATCCGGAACCTTGGGGAGCAGGGTGGCGTTGCAGATCACGCGGGTGCGACCCATTTCGATAAGGACGGAACCGTCGGCGGAACTGATAAAGCCGGTGGTCATTTTCAGGTTTCTGTATTCGTCAAACTTTCTGTCGGTGCGTTCGTATGCCATAGAAAAATCCTTTTTCAATTATGATTTATGAATTATAAATTATGAGATTTAGTTTGGCGCCTACGGCGCGATTATTAATCTCGTACCTCGTAATTTGTAATTCGTAATTAGAACTTAAGCGTTTCAACGACGCCTTTCTTGAAGGTGCCAAGGATGTACACGAAGCTGGTGTAGTTTTTGAGTTCTGCCAAGGCGGCCTGAGCGTTCTCGTCCTTGATGTTTGCTTCAAAGGAAACGTGGAAGATGTAACCCCAGGGTTTATCGGGGTGGGGGCGGCTTTCGCAACGGGTCAAGTTCAGACCTCGCTTGGCGAAACAGCCCAGGGCGTTGTAGAGGGCGCCTACGGCCTTGTCGTCGGCCAGTTCGAAAAGGATGGTGGTCTTGGCGTTCTCGCTTTCGGTGAAGTCTGCGGGAGTTTTCTGGATAGCGTAGAAGCGGGTGAAGTTGGTTCCCTTCAGGTTTTCGAGGCCAGCCTTCAGAATGTCCAGATTGTAAATCTTGGCGGCGTATGCGCTGGCGATGGCGCCTTCGTCGCGGTTACCGCGGGCGGCCAGTTCTTCGGCAGAACCTGCGGTATCGAATGCAGGGATTGCCTTGATCTGGGGGTTTTCTGCAAAGAAGTGTGAGCACTGGGCCAGAGCCTGGGGGTGGCTGTAGACGCGCTTCAAGTCTTCAACTTTTACGCCGGGCATAACGCAAAGGGTGTGCTCGATGCGGAGCATGACTTCGCCAACGATGCGGTGACGCCACTTGTAAAGCAGGTCGTAGTTCGCTTCGATGGAACCTGCCGTAGAATTTTCGATAGGGATTGCACCGCCGTCGGCTTCACCAGTTTCAATGGCCTGGTAAATTTCTTCGAAAGTGTCCATGGGCAAAGTTTCGATGTCTTCGCCAAAAAGGTAGTGGGCTGCGCAATCGCTGTATGCGCCCTTGCGGCCTTGGAATGCAATTTTCTTCATGACGTTAAGTTAGAAAATTTGCGGTTCCTGTTGCGAACCCCCTATTTAAAACGCTTGGCTCCCTTGTACTTGGGACTCCAGTATTTGTCGTTCATGGGGCTGATCATTACGCCCTTGCTGGTGCTGGCGTGGGTAAACCGGTCGCCGCTCATGTAGATGCCGATGTGGCTGATGCCCCAGAAGTCTCCGAAGAAGACCAGGTCTCCTTCCTTCAGGTCGCCGCGGCTCACCTTCTTGCCGCGTTCATCCTTGTAGATGCCTTCGGCGTTATGTTTGAGGGCGATGCCGTAAAGCTCCTTGTAGATGACCATGACGTAGCCGGAACAGTCGATGCCCGATTTGCTGGTGCCGCCCAGTTTGTAGCGGGTTCCCAACCAGGGCTTGATGACCCCTTCTAGGGAGGTTGCCTTCTTGGGGGTGGCGCGTGCTACTTCTTTCTTGTTGATGGCGGCGTGGGCCTTGGCCGAGGAATTCTGACGAGGCGGTTTTACCGTGTCTTGGGGAGTTGTTGCTGCTGTTGCGACAGCTGCAGGTTCAGAGGTGGTCTGTGGGGCTGGCTGCTGAGCCTGCGCTGTTCTAGCGGGCTTGTAGCCTCCAATCCGCCGATCGTATCCAGTACGAACAGGAAAGGAGCAAGCCGAAAGGAATGCCAGGGTTAAAGCAAGAAATAGAATATTTCTCAGGAGAGCCATCAAGCGAAATCTAAATATTTTTCGCTAGTCCAGGAATCCGTGAGGTTCGAATCCGAGGCTCTTTACCAATTCGAAATCGGTGGCGCTGTTGACTCCGGCGGTGGTCAGCATGTCGTCGGTGATGGTGGCGTTGGCTCCGCTCTTGAATGCCTTTGTACCGTAATCGCCTAGAACGCCGCGGCCACCTGCCAAACGCAAATATGCCTTGGGATTGATAAAGCGATAGATGGCGACGATTCTGCAGAATTCGTCGTTGGTCATCTTGGGCAGATTTTCGAAAGGAGTTCCCGGAATGGCGTTCAACACGTTGATGGGAGTGGACTTGGCACCCAGTTCGCGGATGTCGATGCACATGTCGATGCGGTCTTCCATGGTTTCGCCAAGGCCCATGATTCCGCCGCTGCAAATTTCAAGGCCTGCGGCTACGGCATTCTGCAACACTCCGATTTTGTCATCGTAAGTGTGGGTGGTGCAAACGTCAGGGAAATGACGGCGGTAAGTTTCCAGATTATTATGGAAACGGGAAAGGCCCGCTGCCTTCAATTGATCAAACTGCTCGCGGTTCAGAAGACCGCTGCTGAGGCAAACGCTAAGCCTGGTTTCTTTCTTGAGGCGACGAATGGTTTCGCAAATCTGTTCTACGTCATTCTTGGTGAGAGTTCTGCCGGAGGTGACGATAGAATAGCGGGGGATGCCTGCGGCTTCCTTCTTCTTTGCGTCGGCTACGATTTCGTCGGCGCTGAGCAACTTGTATTCCGGAGCACCGGTGTGGTAGTAGCTGGACTGTGCGCAGTACTTGCAGTTTTCGGAACAGCGACCGCTGCGGGCGTTGACGATGGAGCAGAAGTCGAAATCGTTGCCGTGGAGTTTTTCGCGGATTTCGTTGGCAGCGGCGGTCAATTCTTCCAGGTCAGCGTCAAGTAGCTTGATGGCATCTTCACGGGTGGTAACGTAACCATCATTCAAAATCTTGTTTTTCAGTTCCTGGACGAAAGACATAAAAACTCCTTGGTTCGCGGCATGTCCCGACGGCTCAAAATATAGAAAAAGGCGAGTGTCGCGACAGAAAATTTATTTTCTGGCATGACCTAGCCGCACTATATGCACTGGAAGAGTGCCATATAGAAAAAGGCGAGCTGTGCCCGCCTATACTATTTCTAATGCACGGCGATAACCGCACTCTATTAGAAAGAAATTTCCTTTACACCATCCTCGATGAGGTAAGGCATTTCTTCGTGCATGGTGACGCCTTCTGCAATCTTGCTCATGTCCAGATGGATGTAGTTGATGTCGCCATCGGCAAGGACGGTTCCGCTCATATCCATGATGCTGGCGTGGGTGATAAAGAATCGGGGAGTGATCTTTACGATTTCGCCGCGGCCGATCAACTGTTCGCCATAGGGAACGGGTTTGCGGTACTTGGTTTCAAGGGACATGGTGACGCCCCAGATAGATTCGTCGCCGCCTTCCTTGGCCCACACTGCGCGAAGTCCCATTTCGTCTAGCATGGCGGTAATGAGGCCTCCATGAACGCGACCGGGATAACTCTGATGCTGTTCGCGATACTGGAACAGACTCATGACGCTTCCGTCTTCCATATTGTAGAACGGAGCGCGGACCCCGTATTCGTTGTCCAGTCCGCACATCATGCACATCTTGCTGTTGTGCTGCTTGCTAACCACTTTGATGATGTTACTCATTCTAAAACTCCGTATCCTGTTGCGATTACTTTTTGGCCAACATAAAATCCAGGATCTTTACCAGGGTGTCGTTGTTCTTGCCGATGTTTTCGGCGCATGTTTTTCGGATGTCCTCGATGCTCTGAACGTACTTGCAACCGGATGCCGATTCAATTTCTTCGGCCCCGTTTTTCAACATGCTTTCCATAGATTCCAAGGTGGTTTCCAGATGGAACTGCAATGCCAATGCGCTGCCCAGGCGGAATGCCTGACGGGGGCATGCTTCGCTACGGGCCAAGGCTACGGCCTGTTTGGGAATGTCAAACGTTTCGCCATGCCAATGGAATGCTGTCATAGATTCGGACATTCCGTTTTCCCATTCCACGGGGAACCAACCGATTTCCTTTTCGGGGCTTCTGCGGATGGCGGCACCGAAAGCGCTGGCAATCATCTGTGCGCCCAGACAGATGCCGAGAATGGGCTTGCCCAACTGAACCATGTCGCGACACAGTTCCTTTTCACGAACGAAATAAGGATAGTCGGCTTCGTCCAGGACGCTCATGGGACCGCCCATCATGATGGCGAAATCCACTTCGTCTTCGTGGGGAATCCTGTCACCGGCGTAGAGACGGACTACATGAACTTTATGACCCTTGGCCTGCAAATAGGGGAGAATGGCTCCCGGGCCTTCGTATTCCACATGCTGAAAAATATAGACGTCCATAAAAATACCTTTGACCGAAATATAATAAACGCCTGTAATGTCAAAAATTAAAAGCAGGATTCCGAATAGTTCAATTGCATTTGTCTGTTGGAGGAGTAGAGCGTGTCTATGGTACAAGAACCATTGGTGGAAACATTGACATTATTTTTTTTCGGAGAGACTTGATTCGTATCTCTCCTGAATATCTTCGCAATAGTCTAAAATTGACTCTCTGATATAGCTCTTGATTTTGTTTAAGCTAAGCCCTGTTTGGAATTTCTGAATGAAAACCTGCTAACATGATTGACGAAGGGTAAAGGTAGTTAATGAAATGCAAAAAGTCCCCGAGGCGTAACCTCGAGGACTTTTTAATGTCAGAGTCGCGACGGATGCCGCGGCTTTCACTTGCGTTGATTAGCGAACAACCTTGCGGTCGTCTTCGGTCATAGCGAGGAACTCAGCGACGGTCATAGCGCCCTTATCGCCTTCCTTACGCTTGTTGACGGAAACCTTGCCTTCGGCCATTTCCTTTTCGCCAACGATGATCTTGTACGGAACCTTCTGGAGTTCGCACTGACGGAACTTGTAGCCAAGCTTTTCGTTGGATTCGTCGATGTCGCAGCGGACGCCGGCGTTCACCAGTTCGCGTTCCACCTTGTGGGCGTATTCAGCGAACTTTTCAGAAATGGGGAGGACGCGTGCCTGGACCGGAGCGAGCCACAGCGGGAAATCGCCCATGAATTCTTCGATGAGGATGCCCAGGAAGCGTTCGATGGAACCCACGGCTGCGCGGTGCAGCATAACGGGGATGTGCTTCTGGTTGTCCTTACCCACATATTCTGCACCGAGGCGCTGGGGCAGGTTGAAGTCCACCTGGATGGTACCGCACTGCCAATCACGGCCGAGAGAGTCCTTCAAGGTGAATTCAAGCTTCGGGCCGTAGAAGGCGCCTTCGCCCGGGTTCAAGATGTAGTCAAGGCCGGCAAGCTTTGTTGCTTCTTCAAGAGCAGCTTCTGCCTTGTCCCAAAGTTCGTCAGAACCCACGCGGCGTTCCGGACGGGTGGAGAACTTCACCACGATGGAATCGAAACCGAAGTCGTGGTAGATTTCCTTCACGAGAGCGCAGAAGTCTGCCACTTCGGAAGCGATCTGTTCTTCGGTACAGAAAATATGAGCGTCATCCTGAACGAAGCCGCGAACACGCATCAAACCGTGCATGGTACCGGCCGGTTCGTAACGGTGGCACTTACCGAATTCTGCAAGACGCATGGGGAGGTCGCGCCAGCTGCGGAGACCGGTGTTGAAGATCTGAATGTGGCAGGGGCAGTTCATGGGCTTCACAGCCATTTCAACGTCGCCAGCCATGGTCTTGAACATGTTTTCGTTGTACTTGTCGGCGTGGCCGGACTTAATCCACAAAGTCTTGTTCACGATTTCCGGAGTAATCACTTCCAGGTAACCGCGACGGTCGATCTTGCCACGGATGTAGTCCTTGAGGGCGTTCACCATCTTGGTGCCGTTGGGGTGCCAGAACACCATGCCAGGAGAATGGTCTTCAATGTGGTAGAGGTCCATTTCCTTACCGATGCGGCGGTGGTCGCGCTTTTCAGCTTCTTCAAGGAACTTCAAATAAGTTTCCAGACCTTCCTTGTCGGCAAAGCAGGTGCCGTACACGCGGGTCAGCTGGTCGCTGTTCTGGTCGCCGTGCCAGTATGCTCCTGCGAGAGAGAGCAGCTTGAAGGACTTCAGCTTGCCAGTGCTGGGAACGTGGGGACCTGCACAGAGATCTTCCCAGTTCTTGCCCGGTTCGCCGTTAGCATAGAAACTCAGGGTGCCGTCGGCGCCTTCGCGAGCCAGAGCGCGTTCAGCGTTGTCGGTCTTGTACTTGTCGCCAGCGGTGCGCTTCAGGCCTTCTTCACCAGAAACAACCACGCGAGTGAACGGGCGGTCTTCCTTGATGATTTCCTTCATGCGCTTTTCGATCTTTTCGAAATCAGACTGCTGAAGCGGTGTGGGTGTCATCAAATCGTAGTAGAAACCCTTTTCAACTGCGGGACCGTAAGCCAGCTTGGTGCCGGGGAACAGGTCGCAGATGGCTTCTGCCATCACATGGCTGCAGGAGTGGCGGAGCAGCATCAAGCAATCCGGATCGTCATTGTTCGGAGTGATGATCTTGAAAGCGCCATCTTCGGTCAGGGGGCGGGAGAGGTCCAGGACCTTGTCGCCCAGCTTTACACCGAGAGCCTTGCGTGCGAGGCCTTCAGAAATGCTCTTTGCTACTTCGAGGCCGGTGGTGCCAGATTCAACGGTACGTACGCTGCCATCGGGCATGGTGAGGTTGATTTGAGACATAATAATTTCCTTTTTTGGGCAGTTCTTGCCCGGTTCCGCAGAAATACGACATCTGACGGTGCGGCCAAACATAGAATTTGGAGAGCGTCGTGGCAAACGATTTTGTTTGGTTGATATGACTGAACTGTGCTAAATGCACTCGAAGAGAGCCAAGTAGGAATTATGAATTATGAGTGAAAAAGAGGGTGGAGAATGTGTGTTTTTGCGAGTTTTTTTTGTATTTTTTCCACTGACATGCGATGGTTGCAGAACTGTTCTGTAACAAGCCGTATTTTCTACATGATTCCTTATGGGATTTTTATGGAAATGCGGCTTTTTTTTGTTATGTCGGAATGAATTGTAATGATAAGGGATTGATTTGTAATGACGAATAATGTAGTTTTAAGCCGTAGAACAAAAATAAAGGATATTTCTATGGCTACTTTGCAACTGCGCGTGGATGACGAACTGAAGGAAAAGTCTGATAAGCTTTTCCAGTCTTTGGGGATGGATACATCCACCGCGATCCGCGTTTTTTTGAAGTTCGCTGTAGAGTACAACGGTATTCCGTTTGAGGTCCGCCACAAGCCGGACCTTTCCTTGGAGCGAGCTGTTGCCGATAGTCGAAATGGTGAAAATCTTCATGGACCGTTCGCAACCGCCGAGGAGGCCGTTGCGTCGATGCTGGAGGATTAGTGTACAGCATCGTCTATACGAACCGCATGAAACATGACGCCAAACTGATGAAAAAACGAGGCAAGGACATGGGCAAACTGGTAGCTGTACTAAATAAGTTAGCTGCAGGAGAAACTCTGCCGGAGTCAAATCGCGACCATCAGTTGACAGGATCCTTGAAAGATTTTCGTGAATGCCATATAGAACCCGATTGGCTGTTGATGTATCAAATCATTGAAAACCAGCTGGTGTTATCCGCGACCGCAACAGGCTCCCATTCGGATCTATTTGGAAGATAGCGTATTCTCAATGCTGTCTCCCTGCAGGAAAATGTCGTGGGGACTGTTGAGGGCCAATTCATTCATTCCCCCTAAATTAGGCACGAAAAAGGCGCCCCCCAATGGAGCGCCAAATTATACCAAAAGACACCAAAATTTATTTTTTTTAAGACAAACCCTAACTAGGTGCTTATAAAATGATTTTGGAAGAAATTATCAGCTCGGACAAGTTTATTCAATGGACTTTAAAAACGGGTTATAATATTGGGATGATGATTCCGACGGGCTTTTGGATTGATCGCAATATTGGGAAAGGTAAAGAGTCTCTGGAATTGCGTGAAGAGGTGAAGTTTGACGATTTCTTAAATGCTTTGAATTAATCTGTTTTGGAAGGAAATGATCAAATAGCAACCTTTTTAATAAAACAGAGAAAAAGACATAAAGATCAAGATGGGCTTGTCCTGTAATTGTTTTTTGTGAGGAATGCGTAATGAAAAACGGAAAAGAGCCAAATCCGAATACCGTGCATCCTATCGCCGGTTATGAGAAAGAAATATATGTGAGACCAACAATTAAGAATCCGAATATTATTGTTGGCGAGTTTTCTTATATTGCTGATTCTGAATTTGAGAGTCATGTGACGAACTTCTACCCGTGGAGTAGAGACAAACTGATTATCGGCAAGTTCTGCCAAATTGCATCAGGTGCAGAGTTTATGATGAATGACGCAAACCACCAGATGAGTGCGATATCTACTTTTCCGTTTTATACACTTGAAGGCTGGGACATGGAGGCTCCAAATCCGAATGATATGCCGTTTAAGGGAGATACTGTTATAGGGAATGATGTCTGGATCGGGCAGGATGCGACCATCCTTCCGGGAGTACATATCGGTGATGGTGCCATCATCGGCGCAAAGAGCGTAGTTGGAAGCAATGTGGAACCTTATACGATTGTTGCAGGAAATCCGGCGAAACCTATACGTAAGAGATTTGATGATGAATTGATTCATCTGTTGCTTGAATGGAAATGGTGGGATAAAACCATTGAAGAAATTAACAGTCTGATTCCGATACTGACATGTTGCGACCTTGATAAAGTTAAAACAGAAATAAAATCAAAACTGAAATAAGAACATGCCCTCCCGGTCATCAGAAATGGTGACCAGGAGGGCTTCTTCGTGCCGGTATTCAGTTTTATATGGGCTATTTTGATGCCCGGATAAATCTTAGATGACATAAAATAAAAAAACGAGTTTTTCAGGGGAAACTCGTCAAAAAACCAGCCGCCCAAGTCCTTTCGAACCCCGACTTTATAGAATTCCCTTACGGGCCTATACGTTGCAGCACTGCATTTAAAGTGCCACGTCATTCCATAATATAGTAAAAAAAGCTAGGGCTTCGGCGGCGAATATCAAGGAAGCATCGTTGCCCCCCCCCTTGTTTCCCGTGACAGATTGTCTTACCTTTAGTAAGTAAATGTAAGGAATTAAGATTTTGTCGGCTAAAATAACCACAAAAGATCAAAATATCATGTCTGTGAATGCTCAAATGGAACTTGGGTTTTAGGAGGGGGCCTTGATTAACGCTTTTCTTGGAAAATCTTTTGCAGATGAACTGAAAGAATGGCGTCGTGATTTCGATGTGGTTGACGATGGAGTCATCAAGATTTTGAATAACAAACCTCAAACTGCCTAATATCAAAAAGGTTTCAAAAATTTGGGGATGATGTGTGGGGGCGAACTGGCAATTTTTGAAATTGTAGCGATTTCCGTACCAAAAATCAAAACACAGTATCCAACTTCTTGTAGTTGAAAATTCTGTGCTCCATGTAAGAATCCATTTCGTCACCGGAATAAATCAGGCCGCCTTGTTTTCCTTCAAAATTTGGGACAAAGCTTTCGGCTTTGGTGAAGTTCTTGAAAAATTCCTGCACAATGGAATCGCTGGCTTTGATTTCGTACGGAACGACGGATCCGCCTCTAACATCAAGCAAGTCGATTTCAATGCCTGATTCTGTTCGTAAAAAGTAAAGGTCAGTTTTTTTGCCAGCATTCAGTCGAGCCTTCATGGCTTCGAGTATAACCATGTTTTCAAACAGGTTGCCGAATAAGCCATCTTTTTCAACACGTTCTGCATTTGTCAGGGAGAGCAGCGAACACGGAATACCCGTATCTACAAAGAATACCTTTGGCGATTTTGTCAAGCGCTTGGTAACATTGCCAAACCACGGCTGCAATGTAAATACAATGTGGCTTGCTACCAAAACGGAAAGCCATTCCTTGAGAGTTGTAGAACTTACGCCGACATCGCCTGCCAAGCTGGAGTAATTGATAATTTGCCCAACTCTGCCTGCCAGTAATGTGAGAAACAGCTCAAACTTGCGAAGATCCTTGACATTAATTAAGGTTCGGACATCTCGTTCAATGTATGTTTGGATATAGTCGCGATAGTAACTCTCTGCTTCAAGATTTTTTTCGTAGAGGCGTGGCATGCCTCCGTTTAAAATGAATTCGCCCCGAGAAAACTCTTTGTTGTAGTTTGAAATTTCAGAAATGGAATAAGGCAGCAGAGTAAAGATGCTTGTTCGTCCGGCGAGGCTCTGGGAAATCGCTTGGCTCAATAAGAGCTGCTGGCTACCCGTGATTACAAACTGTGCGTCCAGTCCTGTTCGATCTACCTCCACTTGTACCTGGCTCAGCAGTTCCGGACAATTCTGGATTTCGTCTAGGATGATGGGGGGCTTATGGGATGCCAAAAATCCCTTGGGGTCTCTGTGGGCAAAATCTCTCAAATCTCGTTGTTCCAAGTTTACATACTTGTAATTAGGAAACAGTTTTTTTGCCAAAGTAGTTTTGCCGGATTGCCTTGGCCCGACAATCGTTATGACTGGGTATTTTATTCCTTCTGAAAGAATTTTTTCTTCAATTTTCCTAGAAACCATGCCTAGAATATAACTAATACATTGTGGAAATTTCAAGTTAAATTTGATATTTCCACAATAATCAATGTCAGAACGGATGATTGAAAATACACAAACCTTACTTTGTGTAATGGTTTGTATTATATTTTGATAAAATTGCTTCGGCTCGGAAATACCCAAATGTGAACATTTGGGTGCTTCGCTCGCCTTGCATATTTTTGTAATGTATTGAACTTGTAATGCGAGGCGTTTATGGCAACTACTGTGCTACAGATTCGTATGGATGAAGACCTCAAGAACGAGGCCGCGGATCTTTTTGACAAGATGGGGATGGACCTTCCCACTGCAATCCGCGTTTTCTTAAAGCGAGCTGTGGCTGAAAAGGCGATTCCCTTTGAAGTTCGCGAACCTCGCGCTACTTACTCTGCCAATAAAGGTTGGAATGCGTTTATGGAGTTGCGCAATCAGGCCCAGCAAGGCCCTGCCGCAGGGATGAGTGAAGAAGAAATCGAAGCAGAAATTTCAGCCTACCGCGCGGGAAAGTAACAACGGCGGAGGAGCTCGTGGTGTACGCTGTTATTGACACTAACGTCATTGTGTCATCTTTGTTGACGAAGAATCCTTTGTCTCCTGTGATGTTGGTGATGCACGAACTTTTTGCTGGGAAAGTGCAATTGCTTGTTAATGACGCTATTCTTGCGGAATACAAAGAAGTCCTTTCTAGACCTAAGTTTGAGCTTGACGAAAAAGCGGTTTGCGAAACTTTGGAAAATATCAAAAGCCTTTGTATAAACGTTGATGCTCCAGAAAGCGGAGTTGTACTTCCCGATCCCAAGGACATTGTGTTCTATGATGTTGCTCTTGCTTGCCGTGACAAGGACGCGTCGCTTGTAATGGGGAATACCAAACATTTTCCAGGAGTTTCTTTTGTTGTAACTCCTCGGGAGTTTCTAGAAATTCTTGTGAAGGAGGGGGTGTGAAGAACGAACATGAAAAGTCGTTTCTTGAGGAACTTGAAAAATGGCGCAAGGATTACAATGTGACTGACGATAGTGTTGCTAAAGTCCTGAATAGAAAATCCAGGGAACTATCCAATGCGAAAAAGAATCCCAAAATTTGGGATTCTTCTTTCGTGTTCTGAAGTTCAGATTACTTCACCACGTAGATGCTGTTTCGAGGCGTTCCTGGGATTGAAATCTTTTTGCCTTCTTCTATATAGACTTGGCGGATGGCGATTCTTTGTCCCATGGGATTGAAAACGTGGACGGTGGCCATACCGCTCTTACGGGCGATTTGCATATCCTTTGCTATTGCAGTGGGGTCCGTACTGTCTGCAGGATTCTTTTCTACTTCAGAACTGTCAGCAGGAATTTCCCCTATTTCGGTACTATCCGCGGGCGTTTCAATATCGGGGACCTTGGTGGAGTCATCCTCAACGGGTTTTGTGTATCCGTCCACTAATCCGTTCAGGTAGATTTCCATATTCAGGTAGCCGGATGCATCCTTTTTCAAGGCGTCGCTGGGATCGTTCTTATTCAAACCCATTTTCTCTTCCCATTCATCGGGAATGCCATCCTTGTCGGTGTCGGTCTTGGTGCCGTCTTTAAAGTTGCCAACCACATTGGCGAGGCTTAAGCTTGCTTCGTCAGAAATGATAGCACCCTTTTTCCCCAGAGAAGTCAATTCGTCAATCATGTATTTGTCAACGTCATCGCGTGCGGGGTAAGAGGCTCCTACTTCTTTCACGATAATGTCGTAGGCTTCCTTGGCGGATGTTTGCTGGGTGATGGCTGCAAAGGCTACGGGCAAGTTTTCGAAACTATCGTGCGATGCTACCGTTTTAGACCCGTAGAAAGATCCGTCGGATTCTGTGGTCGCCAGGGATCCGCCCAGCTGTCCATTTCCATCGGCGTCGATATAGTTGCCCTTCTGGTAAATCTGGAACGTTTGTGTGCCGCGGGTAAAGGCGGATGTGCCGCTGGAATTGGGGCCGCCAATAAAGTAGTTGTTTTCTACTGCGGCCCAGGAGTTCCCTTCGGAATCACCCATAATGTAGCCGCCGCCACCGCCCCAGTTGTAAACCACGTTGTTTACAAACTGGTTCAGACCCTTCACCTTCGGGTTACGAGTCTTGTTATCAATGTACAAATTGCGGAATAAGGTTACACCGCCATCAGTTTGTATCAGGCCTCCGCAGGAATGGTCGTGCAGTCCTTGGCCGATAATGGAATTCTGGATGGTAATGTTTGCGGGTTTGCTACCCTTGTTGTCCCAGCTAATGGAGAAGGTTTCATCGCGGCCCCAGCTAATGGACAGATGGTCAAAAATCATATCGGTGCCGTTAGCCACACCGGCGGCATCCTTCTTGCCGCTAGGCGCACTTTTACCCATGCGGAAACGCATGTGGCGAATAATCAAGTTCTTGGCGCCAGAAAAGGAAACGCGATCGCCGTAAACCACAACGCCATCCCCTGGGGCCGTTTGCCCGGCAATGATGGAGTTGCCCTTGAAAACCAAGGTACTCTTCAGCTTGATAATGCCACTGACGTCGAAGACCACAATGCGACCGTCCTTGCTGACGGCGTCTCTCAAGGAGCCTGTGCCGGAGTCGTCTAAGTTGGTGACGTGATAAACTTCAGGAGCGCTGGCGGCGCGAACGCCCAAAGTGAAGCGGCCAAATCCCTCGGCAGAGGGGAATGCCAACAGAGATTCAGCGGCAGATGCTGCGGAGATCCCGAAGGACAAAATCAGAGCTGAGCTTAGAAAATTTTTCATACAAACAATCCCTTTTTAACACCAGCTGTAAATCTAATGTTTTTCAGGAAAAATACGATGAAAAAGTCTAGGAAGCGTTCAAAAACCGTTGTCTTTGGACAATTCTACTTTTTGGGGGCTGTATTGAGGAGAATTAGCAACTCACCCAAACAGTTTTTGGTTAAACTCTATCTCAAAGCCTGCGTAATGGGGTGTCAGCTTGCGAAAGGCGGTGCAGAGTCCGTCGGATTTTCCTTGGTAGGGAAAGTTTTTACGAACTTTCAGTTCCGGGGCCCTAGCGTGAATTTCGCTGATGATTACGTTTGCAATCATGTTTTCTTGGGGACGGCTCGGGTCAAAGAGAATGCCGATGTCGGCGTCCCGTTCCTTGCCGTTCAGTACCGGCGTAAAACTGTGGATCGCCAGATGTAGAACGGGTGTTGTTGCTGCGGTGGTGCTGACGTATTCTTCTACGGCATTGCGGTAACCCAGATAGTAGGCGAAGGCTCTCTTTCTTAGGGCGAAATATTTTGCGTCCCCCTGATTGTCCTTGATGGAATCCCAGAATTCGCTGAACACGCTATGGTTCCATAGGCTTCGATTCAGGTCGATAAAAAGTCTGCTGTATTTTCCAGCGCAGTAGAAATCGGGCTTTTCCTGTTTGACAAGACGTTTATAGATGTCATAAACACCATAGTCGTAACCCCGATGAGATTCCAAAATTTCGCAAGGAATGTTCAGGTTCCTGGCGAAGGCGGGAACAGCGTTATGGGCATGTTCGCAGGAGAGGAGGAGTTTGAAATCGTTGAACATAAATGTCTCGCGCTTTCGCGCAAATTGAGTGATTACTCTTCTACTCCGTAAAGGGTGTTTTCGGCAAGGCAGTTTGCCAGGCGACCGTATTCGCATACAAAGTCATCGCGACCTGGGTTTGCTCCAACGTTCTTTACAAGGGCGCTTGCAAGTGTTCCGCGCTGGAACATCTTGAGGAGCAGTTCCTGTGAGTGTGCGGAAATCTTGGACTGGACCTTTGATGTGATTTTCTTGATCAGTTCGCCGGCAGTGATTTCGCTAGCTTCAATGCCGAAGGTAATCAGGAAGTTTCTGTCGCGGATGATGGTCTTTTCTGCAAAGCGGGTGGTGTCCATCAGGATCTTTGCCAAGGCTTCCGTTTCCAATGCCTTCACGCGTTTCAGGGCGCAGCTGGAATCGATGCCGTTGAAGGCACCTTCAGTAAGGCCCTTCAAGACTGCCACTTCCCATTCGGCGATGGCGATGTCTGCATTGGGGCATTCCTGAATATCCACCAGGCGGATTTCCACCGCACCACGGTCAAAGCGGGCGATGGCTCCGCGACTGTTTAGGAAGAAATGGTTCAGCAGGTGTTCCGGATCGTGGGGGGCGATGTCCTTCTTTACCTTCTCGAAAATCTGCTTGTTATAGTCTTCGTAGGTAAAGACGGCTTCCGGAATCACGAGCCCTGCAATGCTAGGGACTCTATCCTGATTGTGGCGGTAGGTTTCAATACGGCCGTCCAGGAAACCGCAGTATTTCCCATCCAGGAAGGGGCTGGAGGCGGCGATGGCGGGAATCAGGGGCAACAGCGCGCGAATAGCGGCGTGCAGTTTTCCAAATTCTTCGTCACCATTGAAGCTCAGGTTGATGTGGGTGCTCTGCAGGTTTGCCCAGCCGTGACCCTTGCAGTTGAAAATGCGGTCATAGGTCTCGTAGATTTCGTTGCAGTCATAGGGCCACAACTGCATTTCTGCCGGATCCATAAAGGGGTGGGCTGCGCTAGGCAGGAGCATGGCGTTTATGGATTTCAGCTTTTCGTTGGCAAGGAGGATTTCCTTGTGGAAGGTGGCTCCCAGATTCTTTAGGTGGTCCACCGGTTCGGCGCATTTCAGTTCCAGAACATGGCTAACCAGTTCGTTGGAAAGGCCAATGGGGCCGTGCTCCACGTCGGAAAGTTGTTCGCCGTTCTTGTCATGACCCAGGGGCACATCAGCACGAGGGAGAACATTGAGATTGTCACGGTCAACGATCATGTATTCCATCTCGATGCCGTATTTTTGCCAAAGTTTGTATGCGTTCATAATTATTCTCCACTCGTCATTCTGAGCGCAATGCCGAAGAATCCATAAAGCATTTCACTGGATCCTTCATTTCGCTGCGCTCCATTCAGGATGACGTATTCAGTGCACCCTTATTCCTACAGGTAAAACTCTCTTTCGTGTTGAAGGATCTTTTGTTGTGCTGCATTCAGGCGGTCTTCAATTCGGTGACGCAAAGATCGCATAATGGCTGAATAGATTTTCTTTTTACCCACTTGGTCTTCGATGCCGGCGTCAATGCTGGGGTTGTCATTGACTTCCACCACGATGGGGTGGCCGTTCCATTCCTTAAGATCTACACCGTACAATCCGTTTCCGATCATGCTGCAAATCTTTAGGGCGGTTTTCACAACGCCATGGGGCACGCTTTCGATGGGGAGGCAATCGAACATGCCGCAGATTTCGTCCTTGTCTTCGCTGGCCCAGTTGTAAATCTGCCAATGGTCCTTGGCCATATAGTACTTGCAAGCGTAAAGGGGCTTTCCGTCCAGAACGCCAATGCGCCAGTCAAATTCCGTGGGGGTGAATTCCTGGGCGATAAGCAGGTCGCTATGTTCGAACATCTGGTCCAGAGTCTTTTCCAGTTCTTCCTTGTTGGAGACTTTCTTGACGCCTAAGGAGAAACTGGAATCCGGGGACTTGAGCACCATAGGGAACCCGATTTCCTTGGCCAAAGTATGGCGGTTTTCGGAATGGGCGATGATGGTTCTGGGGGTATGGATTTTGGCCGCCTGCATCAGTTCCTGCAGGTAGACCTTGTTGGAACAGCGGAGGATACTGTCCGGATCGTCGATGACGGCAATGCCCAGAGATTGGGCGCGGCGGGCGAAACTGTAAGTGTAATGATTGACGTTTGTAGTTTCGCGGATGAACAAGGCGTCAAATTCGCCTACTCGGGCGTAGTCCTTCTTGGTAATCAGTTCTACGCGGAAACCTGTTTCTTCGGCAGCCTTGATGAAATTCTGGATGGCCTGCGCGTTGCTGGGAGGTTCCTTTTCATCGGGGTTGGTGAGGATGGCCAGGTCGTAAAGGTAATCCTCTTCCTTGCTTGCCACGTAGCGGTTCTTTTCGAAGTATTCCTGGGCGAACTTGTTCACCATTTCCATATGGGTTTCGGGAATTTCGTCGACGCAAATGGGGCGGATACTCTGGATAAACCATTTCTGCTTGAAAATGAACTTTGCGCGAAGCAGGGGTGCCTGGAAAAGGCGGTAAAGTTCCTGGGAGAGTTCTAAATATTGGGGGCTGACATTCTGACCGAAATAAATGCTCAGTACGAATTCCGTGCCGGTCAGCTTGTGAAGACTTTTTTGAATCAGGTTGTCGATTTCGTCGGAGATATGTTTGATGACCGCAGTGGTCTTGAAGTCGCGAATGTTCTTGACGCAAGGAATTACCTTGTGTCCGCGGGCTTCTGCCAAAAGGGATACGTAGTAGCCCTTGCTCTGGTAACTGTAATCGCGGCAGAGGTTGAATACGCGGGTATTCTTTTCGCCGGTGTATTTGTGGGAGATCAGGTAATCCTGTGCGGATACGATTTCAATTCCTGGAACGTTCAGTTTCCAGTTCTTCGGGTTATTCACCACGATGATTTTTTTCATGATTGTCTTCTGTTGAAGTTTTTCCCTACTTCTTTTCTACTACAAGAACGTTGCCGTCGTAGGTCATGACGCCAAGTAAAATGCTGTGGATCAATCTGAACTTATCCACCTTGTAGTAAGGTCCTTTGCAAAGGGGATTTGTGCAATCCGGGTCTGCCACCAGAAAGTTTTTCTTTTCGTCTAGGCCGTAGAGTACCACGAAGTGTCCGCAGGGGTCACCCTTGATATCGTCAGAGACGGAACGATCGTTTTCGTCGGTGTATTCCCGCTTGCATCTGTAGAGATAGGTGGCCGAGAGACCGCAAAGGACAGGGGTGCCCTTCTTAAAGAATTTCTCGAACATGCTAGCCCGCAAATCGGCGGTTGCGATGGTTCCTCCAAGGTCAATGAAGCGGATGTAGGCTTCGATGGCCTTCTTCAGCTTGGGGGCGTGTTTTGCCTTGTGCAGCGCGCAAAGTCTTTCGCGCAGTTCCGGCATTTTCAAGTCGCTCCAGCTGGGATCGAAAATCTTGAGATTGTAAGAGTAGATGGTGGCATTGAATCCTCTTTTTAAAGCGTCTATGCCCAAGAACACCCCGAGGGTGCCGCCTTCTTCAAGAGATTCAATTTCTGAGATGAGTTGTTGGAGGGGAACGTTTAAGCCAAGATGCGCGTAAACCGCATGAAGGCTCGTGGGGCCGCAGGTTACATCGTTAGGCTGCGGCAGGATTCTGATGTCCATCTTTGCCTCTGTCGAACGCCCTGGTCAACATGACCTAGGCCCTAAACTTGGCGGAGTCAGGTTGCCATCCTGGACCGTCGATTGGACATGTATAAAACTACCAATAAAAAGGTAGGAAAACAAGGGGGTCAAAAAAATTATTTTTTATACACTCTAATGTAGTCCACCAGCATTTCGTTGGGGAATTGAGAGTCGTCGATTTCGAAGCCCGGCCAGGTACCGCCAACAGCCACGTTTAGGATGAAGAAAAAGTCCTTGTGGAAGGTTCCCATTTCGCCGGCGGCGTCCTCAATCCCGATTTCCTGGTACTTGAAATCGTCCACGTACATGGTGATGGCGCTCTTGTCCCAGGTCATTTTGTAGTTGTGGAACTGGGTGATGTCCATGGGGTAGGAGGTACCGTAGTATTCCTTGGTGTTGTTGCCGTATTCGGCGTGTTGACCTTCGTGGGCCCAGTGGTGGGTGCCATAGACTACGCTTTCGTCGTTGACAGCTTCAATAATGTCGATTTCGCCGCAGGTGGGCCAGCTGACCTGATCAATGTTCTTGCCTAGCATCCAGAAGGCGGGCCAGATTCCCTTGCCGGAGGGCAGGGCGATGCGGGCCTCGATGGTGCCGTAGGTAAATTCGAACTTGCCCTTGGTAATGATTCGGGCGGAGGTGTACTTGGCGGTTCCGAAGTCTTCCTTCTTGGCGGCAATGTGGAGGATGCCGTCCATCACGTAGGTGTTTTCGGTACGGTCGGTGTAGTATTGGAGTTCGTTATTGCCCCAGCCGGAATTTCCTGTTTCGTAGGTCCATTTGGTAAGGTCCAGGGCGGTGCCGTTAAATTCGTCGGACCAGAAGGCTGTGGGGTCGGCGGGGGTGTCTGTGGGGAGTCCTGCGGATTCGCTGCTGGCAGGGTCGTCTGCGGAACTTGACTGCGCAACGTCTGCAACAGAGCTACTAGAAATAGACTCGTTGCTGCTACTAGATTCCTCGACTACGCTCGGAATGACATTCTGGGAACTGCTAGAAGGTACCGCGGCGAAACTTAACGGATTCTCCACGGCAGAACTTGCCGGCGTTGCGTCACCGGAGCTTACCTGCGCTACATCTGCGGAACTTGCCAGAACGCCACTCACGGAACTTGATTCGGGAGCATTGTTGTCAGTACCTGCTGGACTGTCTGATGAACACGCAAAAAAGTTAGCGCTTGCCAACAGGAGTGCAAAAAAGTAGCGTTGAACGTTTGCCAGTTGCATAATTCAAAATTTAATCTCTTTTGTGTCGAGTTCTCATTGAACTTTTGTATATTCTCGCTTGCATTAGCGAATGCAACATAATTTATTAGATCACTTTCCTGCCTTGTGGCGGAGGTGGTCTTTTTTTATGCTGACAAAAAATGACCTGTGAAAATGAGTGTATTTACAAAGTGTAATACGTTTTGTATATTAAATTCTGATCGGGGGCGTGTGTGAATATTACGGACCATGCGGCCGATCAGATGAAAAAAAGAGGCTTCACAGTAGAAATGCTGGGGCAGCTTTTGAAAGGACGATACTGGTTGAAACCATCGCCTCAACGACAGAATCGTTATTTGGTGACGGGCTTTGTTGATGGAAAATGGTGGACTGTGGTTACCGAAAGTGATTTGTATACTATGGTAACAGTAAGGAGAGCTCATGCGTCGGAAATTGAAAGTGATTAGAAGGATAAATGACGATTTTACCTTGGTAGAGGATTGGCATACTAAGGAAGAATTGGAAGAGATAGAAAATGAAGTGGGGGTGGGCGAAGGTATTGTAATCCCTGCTGGCGAACCTGGCGAGTCCGTTGACCAAGCTTTGGAACGTGCACGCAAGGCCATAAGAGAATATGAAAAACAGCAAAAGAAAGTTTATTCCTTCCGTTTGAAAATCAAGACCGTAGAAGGTTTGAAGAAAAAGGCCGCCGCCCTTGGCATTCCTTACCAGACCTATGTGGGAACTATTCTTGATCAGTTTGCTGTTTAATAGGTAGTCATGCCCATCCAACTTTCTGACCATTTCAATTATTCTAGGCTTCTGCGGTTTACCCTGCCCTCTATCGCAGCCATGGTGTTCACGTCCATCTATAGTGTTGTGGACGGCTACTTCGTTTCCAACTTTGCGGGGGCACAGTCCCTGGCGGCGGTGAACATGGCCTGGCCCGTGATTATGATCCTAGGAACCCTGGGCCTGATGTTCGGTATTGGCGGTAGTGCCTTGATTGCGGCTGCCCAAGGTCGCGGTCGCTTGAAACGTGCCAATGAATATTTCTCACTGATTGTGTATGCGGCCATGGGGCTGGGCGTACTTCTGACGGTTATCACTTGGTTCTTGATGGAACCTTTGATGAAGATGTTGGGAGCCGAAGGCGGCCTGTTGTCAGACTGTATTTTGTACGGTCACATTGTTCTACTGGGACTTGTGCCTTTCATTATGCAGATGATGTTCCAGACCTTGTTCATTACGGCGGAAAAACCGCAGTTGTGTTTTTATGTGACTCTTGGTGCCGGCGTTGCCAACATGTTCCTGGACTGGCTTTTGGTGGGCATCCTGGGCTGGGGCTTGTTTGGCGCTTCTGTGGCTACGGATGTGGGTTTCCTCATAGGTGGCATTATTCCTCTGGTCTATTTCGCCCGCAAGAATTCCAGCACTTTGCGCCTGGGTAAAACTCGTTGGATGCCTCACGCTTTGATCAAGGCGACTTTCAATGGAAGTTCCGAATTGCTGTCCGGGATTTCCTCTTCCATCGTGACTTTGCTTTATGATTATCAGCTGTTGCGTTTCGCAGGCGAAAACGGTGTGGCTGCTTTTAGTGTCATCATGTACATCACCTTCGTATTCTTTGCGCTGTTCATCGGCTTCAGTAATGGAATCGCTCCCGTCATTTCGTACCATTTCGGTGCCCGCAATAAGGACGAATTGAAAAACCTGTTCAAACGCTGCTTTGTGATTATTGGTGTCTCTGGTCTTGCCATGTTTGGCTTGGCGGAGACTTCCGCGTCCCTGCTTTCGAAAGTTTTTGTAGGCTACGACGTAGATCTCTATAATATGACGGTCTATGCCTTCCGCATTATCAGTTTCTGTTTCCTTCTTTCTGGCTTCAACATCTTTGCGTCATCTTTATTTACCGCTCTGAACAATGGCCTAATTTCTGCCACCATTTCCACTAGCCGTTCCATTGTTTTTGAATTGGTGTCGGTGCTGTTGCTGCCGCTCCTTTTCGGAATTGACGGTATTTGGTTTGCTATTTGGGGTGCAGAAATAGCCACCATTATTATGGCGGCTATCTTCATTATTCGTAAGCGAAAAACTTACGGCTATTTGTAATGTACGGCGTTAAACCTTTTTTAGATGTCAAAGTCGCTGCAAGAGTAAGAAGTTATTGAATCCAGCGACTCTGCTCTGAATCCGGAATCCAGCGCTTCCGATATCGAATCTATTCATCAGGTTCGCCTGATGGCTGCCGGTCTCAAGGCTGCACTCAAGGCTCGTTTCCATGCAGGCGTCTACCTGGTAAAGCAGGGCACTGTGGTCAAGAGTGTTACGGTTAAGTAATCCGAAACGTCTAACGGAAAAGAATTAAGCCACTCCTTCGGGAGTGGCTTTTTCGCTGTATAAAAACGTTTTGTTTTGGGGGCCTCGGAAAGGGCTGTCTAACTAGTCCTGGGGGGCTTCGGGCGGAACGCGGGCGATGCTGCCCACGGTGGCGCGGCAGGCCTTGATCAGGTCGGCGGGGGCGATCTTCAGCTGCAGTCCACGTTCACCGGCGCTCACGTAAATGTAGGGGAAGTTGTTGCAGGTCTCGTGCATAAAAATAGGGAAGTTCTTCTTCAGGCCAAGGGGGCTGCAACCGCCACGGATATAGCCTGTCAGCGGAGTCAAATCTTTCAGGGGAACAGTTTCGATTTTCTTGTTGCCGCTAACCTTGGCGGCACCCTTCAGGTCAACTTCGAGATTGCCCGGCACCACACACATGAGGTAACCGATCTTGTCGCCATGAACAAGGATGGTCTTGAAAACCTGGTTGATGTCTTCGCCCAGGGAGTCGGCTACATGCTGTGCGCCCAGGTCATTTTCGTCCACCACATAGGGAATCAGTTCGTAGGAAATTTTCTGCTTGTCCAGGATGCGTGCGACATTTGTCTTCTTGATTTCTGCGGCCATTTGAAACTCTCTTGATTTTTCCCAAATATAAAAACTGCGGAGATTCCCTGCAATAAGGCTAGCGTATGGATTCCTTGAGGGCGGCCAATGCCTTTGCCAACTGCGGGTCCATGGAGTCGGGAGAATTTTCCTGGCGGAGTTGTCTTGCCTTTTCCAGGGCGGCAGACGTGGGGTTGTTCATGATGACTCGGGCGACTTTTGTGGCCTTTGGTACAAGAGGCTGCTTTAGAGGTTCCAATAGCGGTTCTAGACCGTTGACCTTGATTTCGTACAGCAGTCCCAGTAATTCTCCCAGGTGACCGTTTGGGAAACCTTTGGAATGGTACCACACTACATAGGGTTCGGGTAAGTCGATAAGCCTTACGCCTTGATAGCGGCCAAACGGCATGGTGGTGTTGGCAAGTTCTAGGAGTACTTCGGGATTCACGCCGAAAAAATACTATAAGATGACTTAATTGAAAGTCGCCAAAACGACAAAGTTGTTAAATATGGTTTGATTATGAATGAGCGCACCGCCATATTGATTGGTTGCGGCACGATGGGCAAGCGTCATCGTTCCCGCTTCGAAGAAAACGGAGTCCGTTTTACGGAAACTCTGGATATGGATGCTGCTGAAATCTTGAAGCAGGAAAAGTGGACCCGCCCGGATTTTGCGGTGGTGGCGTCCCCTGCGTCGACCCATTACGAATATGCCAGGTTCTTTCTGGAACGTCGGATCCCCGTGCTGGTAGAAAAACCGTTGGCTGTTTCTGCTGACCAGGCCCGAGAACTCGTGAAGTTGGCCCAAGAGAACGAGACTCTTCTTTTTGTGGCCCAGTCCGAGTGCTATAACCCTATTTTCCTGAACTTCCGTAAGCACCTGCTGGTGGACCTGAAAAAGGCCGCTTCTGGACCTGCTCCTCTGAAGGTCAAGCTGGAATTCCGTCGCGAACATGGTTACAGCCCCCGGTGTCGTGATGTGGATGTGGCGTTGGACCTGCTGGTTCATGACGTCAGCCTGTTCCTGAATCTGTTTGACGCTAGAGACGTGGTGATGGTCGATGACGGCCGTGGATGCGCCTGTGGTGACCGCATCCGTATGAGCCTCAAGGTGGTGTCTGGTGAGTTTGCCGGCGTTGAGGCGGAGTTTATGGCCGACCGCGATAGTGAACATGATGCCCGGACCATTTCTGCTGAATTTGGTCGTAATGGGGACGATCCCGGTTTTGACTATTCTGTGAGCCTTGTTCATTATACGTCTTCTGGAGATGTGGCCCACATTCCCGATTCGCTGGATAACGAACATCGGTTCTTTTTGAAATTGTTGGCGGGGGCTTGCGGTGAGTGGGGAAATCGCGCCTTGTTGAATGCCGCCAATGCCGTAATTCTTGCCACTGGAGAGGCTTCGGCGATTAAGGGATGAATTATTGGCGTCTTAGATGAATTTCGTCTAACTATAAAAAAGGCCCCGCCTTGGCGGGGTTTAAAAGTTTGCATTCCCTATCAGACGTCCACCATTAAATGGCTTGCATCTTGGTAGTGCTCTTGTGGTTGTACATCATGTGGCTGGCGTCCTTGATCAGATATTCCAGGTCGTCGCCCTTGCCCTGGGAGTAGCCCACCGCTGCAGAAATCTTGATTGAAGAACCGCTGTTCAGCTGATCCACCTTGACGTTCCACTTTAGAAGGGCCCTGTTGATGTCGCCCTTGGTGGAATTTTCAATAATAAGGATAAAGCGGTCGCCGCCGTAACGGAATAGGCGCTGTGTGGGAGTCTGCAGAATCTTGATGGAATCAGCGGTCATGGCTACCAGCGTGTCGCCAACGCTTTGCCCGTGGAGATCGTTGATCCGCTTGAGATCGTTGATGTCCCAGACGATTACGGAAATGCTCTTGAGGGTGGGGTAGAATTCCTTGGTGAGGCGGTCGAAGCAGATTCGGTTGAAGACGCCTGTCATGAAGTCGATGTCGGTTTTCTGGCCTAAGGCCATTTCGCGCTGGGTGCGGGATTCAATCTGCTTGGAGATGTGGAACAGGACCGGCAGGAACGAAATCAATATGAACCACTGGGGCACGATGAAGAATACGAACAGGGCGAGGTTGATGGGCATGCCCGGATCATTGGGTCCGAAGGTTCCCGCTACAATCTGCTGAATATAATATTCGGTGGTGTTGGCGGTGAACAGCAGCATGTTGCCGTTGCACAGGCCGAAATAGTAGCCGCCATATACGTTGACAATGTGGCCGATTAAAGTCAGGATGTAGGCGAACCGGATCACCTTCTTGCTGCGGTACTGCACCGATAGGAGAATCGGGAATATGGTAATCAGCAACGCGTGGTAAGTCAGCATGACAGCGATGAACTGGAAACTGACCGTGGCAAAGAATAGGGCTACGTACTTGGTGCGGCTATCGCCCAAGCCGAGAACGCGGGCCACGCTAAATGTGATGGCATTGATAAGGATGCTTCCGAAGAAGCCGATATTCATAATGGACTGCTCCACGATGAATATGCTCAGGAGATTTAGAACCCAGACCACGCCGAACAGCGCAGCCGTAAAACCAATGGCCTTCAACGTAAAGGCATTGGCGGTGAGCTCAAACTCCTTAAGGTATTCCTTAGTCATATTTTGAAAATAACAAAACTTTTATTGATGTGAATAGAATCACAGCGAAAAATGTAAAAAATGTTAAACCGTTTTGAAATTATGTAATAAGAATAACGTTTTTGGACTATTCCAGTGTGATATATGTCAAAATGACGATGAGGCAATATGTCCGAAAAGTCCGCGGAGCAAATACGAAAAAAGCCCGCGGCAAAACCGCGGGACTTTTTTAGCTTAAAGCGGAAAGTTTAAAGTGTAAAGAAATATCTTTAACCTTTAAACTTTATCCTCTACGCTAATTACAGCTTGATGCTGCAAGCCTTGGCGTTCCAGATTTCCTTAGCGTACTGGTCGATGGTACGGTCAGAGCTGAACTTGCCCATGCGAGCCACGTTCAGGATAGCCATTTCTGCCCAGTGCTTCTTGTCCTGGTAAGCTTCTGCGACCTTCTTCTGCATGTCGACGTAGCTACGGAAGTCTGCGCAGAGCATGTACGGGTCGTGGGTCAGGAGCTTGTCTGCAATGTGCTTGAACAGGTCCGGACGATCCGGGCTGAAGAAGCCAGAGCCGATCAGGTCGATCACGCGACGGAGATCGTCGTCGGATTCGTAGAAGTCGCGAGGACGGTAGCCCTTAGCGAGAAGGTCGGTCACTTCTTCAACGGTGAGACCGAAGATGAAGATGTTTTCGTCGCCGACTTCTTCCTTCATTTCGACGTTAGCGCCATCGAGAGTACCGATGGTGAGAGCGCCGTTGAGGGCGAACTTCATGTTACCGGTACCAGAAGCTTCGGTACCTGCAGTGGAGATCTGTTCGGACAGGTCTGCTGCCGGGATGATCTTTTCTGCGAAGGAAACGCGGTAGTTTTCCAGGAAGACCATCTTCAGCTTGCCCTTACATGCCGGATCAGCATCGATGATTGCTGCGACAGCGTTTGCAAGACGGATGATCTGCTTAGCCATCCAGTAACCCGGAGCGGACTTACCACCGATCATGATGGTACGCGGCATGATTTCCTTGCCGTCCTTGATCTGGATGTACAGGTGGATAGCGTGGAGGATGTTCAACAGCTGGCGCTTGTATTCGTGAATACGCTTGACCTGGACGTCGAAGAACATGTTGGTATCCAGTTCGACACCCTGTGCTTCCTTCAGGTACTTGGCCAGGCGTTCCTTGTTCTGCTTCTTCACGTCCATGAAGGCCTTCTGGAACTTGGCGTCCTTGGCCAGCTTTTCCAGCTTGCGCAGATCGTCCAGGTCCTTAACCCAGGAGTCACCGATCTTGGAGGTGATGAGGTCAGACATAGCCGGGTTAGCCTTGCGGACCCAGCGGCGAGGAGTAACGCCGTTAGTCTTGTTGTTGAACTTTTCAGGCCACAGTTCGTAGAAGTCCTTGAACAGGGTGGTCTTGAGAAGGTCGGAGTGCAGAGCGGCCACACCGTTCACAGCGTAGGAACCTACGATGGAGAGGTATGCCATGCGGATCATCTTGCAGCCACCTTCTTCGATGAGGCTCATGCGGCCGAGACGTGCGTTGTCGCCGGGCCACTTGAGGGAAACCATGCGCAGGAAGCGGGCGTTGATTTCGAAGATGATCTGGAGATGGCGGGGGAGCAGCTTTTCGAAGAGGCTGACGGGCCACTTTTCCAGAGCTTCCGGCATCAAGGTGTGGTTGGTGTATGCGAAAGTCTTGGTGACGATTTCCCATGCTTCATCCCATTCCAGGTTTTCTTCGTCCAGGAGGATGCGCATCATTTCGGCGATGGAGATTGCCGGATGGGTGTCGTTCAGCTGGATAGCCACCTTTTCGGGGAACATCTTCCAGTCGTTGTTGTGGAGCTTCTTGAAGCGCTTGATGATGTCCTGCAGAGAAGCGGAGCAGAGGAAGTACTGCTGCTTGAGGCGCAGTTCCTTACCGTTCATGGAGGAGTCATTCGGGTAGAGAACCTTGGAAATGGTTTCGGAAAGTTCCATGTCCTGCACAGCGGCGATGTAGTCACCGTTGTTGAAGTAGGAGAGGCCGAAGTCGTCGGTGGACTTGGCGCTCCAGAGGCGCAGGTTGTTCACGGTGTTGTTCTTGTAACCCGGAATCGGAGTATCGTAGGGGAGGGCCAGGACGTAGTCCTTGGTTTCCCAACGGTTGCGGAGCTTGCCCTTTTCGTCCATCCAGCTAACGACGTAGCCGTAGAAAGGAACCTTGATTGCGTTAGCCGGGCGAGCGATTTCCCACGGGTTGGGGAGACGCAGCCAGTTATCCGGCTGTTCTTCCTGTTCGCCGTTCACGATCTTCTGGCTGAACATGCCGTATTCATAACGGATGCCCATACCGGTGGCGGGGAGTTCGAGAGTTGCCATGGAATCCAGGAAGCAAGCGGCGAGACGGCCGAGACCGCCGTTACCGAGACCTGCGTCCACTTCCTGTTCGCGGAGGTCTTCCAGGCTCATGCCCAGTTCATCGAGAGCTTCGGTCACAGCACCTTCGACGTCCAGGTTCAGAACGGAGTTGCCGAGGGTACGGCCGATCAAAAATTCCAGAGACAGATAGTAGACGCGCTTCACGTCCTTTTCGTAGTAGGTTTCCTGGGTCTTGATCCAGCGGTCTACCAGACGGTCACGGACGGCGTATGCCACTGCCAGGAACTTTTCGTGGTCGGTAACAGTAACGCTGTTACGGGCCAAGGTGTGATGAATGTGGTCGGTAAAGGCCTTACGGAAGGATTCCGCATCGGTGCCGAGCACGGGGGCTTCTACTTTCTTAGTTGCTTTTGCCATAAGACATCCCTATGGGTTTGTGGTTAAAATTTTCTTACATGAAGTTTAGAAAAAAATGGGGATTATATAAAGGCATAGGGGATTATAAAAGGGTTTTTTGTTGGATAAATCACAACTAGCTTTTTTATTTTATAGCCATGAAAGTTGCAGTTCTTGGATCTACAGGCCTTATTGGTAAAAATGTGGTCGAACTTCTGTCCCGCCTAGACCAGGTTGTACGGGTTTATTGCCCTGTACGTACGATACCTGGAACAGATGGCGCGCCTGACCTTACGTCCATGGGTATTTTACAGGGTGCGTCAAAATTGGATTTTGAGGTGGTGGACTTCGGGAAACTTGCCGCAGACGGTGAAGGAAATAAGAAATTACTCGCCGGATTTTTAGGCTGTGAAGCCGTAATCTGCTGTCTGGGGACGACCATCAAACAGGCGGGATCCAAGGCGGAACAGGAACGTATCGATACCCGTTTGCCCTTGACCTGTGCGGCCATCGCCAAAAGGGCGGGGGTCAAGAACTTCCTTTGCGTTAGTGCCATGGGGGCAGATTCCCATTCCCCCTTCTTCTATAATCGACTGAAGGGTATGCTGGAAGACGGTCTGACCATGATGAACTTCGAAACACTGACCCTGGTCCGTCCGTCCTTGCTGTTGGGTAAACACAAGGACCGTCGAATCGGTGAAGAACTGATGCAGAAACTCTTTGGCAAGAATCCTATGCTGGTGCCCAGCTTCTTTAGACCGGTACACGCCGAGACGGTGGCGGCTCACCTTGTGACTTCGCTGCTGAAACCGCCCAAGGACCACGTCTGCGTTTCTGACAACGTAAAAGGCAAGCGTATCATCTATAATAGAACGCTTGCCAAGACGAAAGTGGATCAGTTGTTTTAAAATTCTTTTAGCTGCAGGATGCGTTGCCGTAGGAGGCTTTGCATTTCTCCTTGGCGTTGTCCCAGGCTTCCTTCAGACGTTCTTTCTCTTCATTAGAACAGTGGGTGCAAGAAGTGTAGGCTTTACGGGCTGCATCCAATGCTTGTTTGTCGGATGATTGATTGCCTGTATTTGTATTTGTGTTGTTGTCGGTTTTATTGTCGGTTTTGCCGTCTGCACCGTCATCTGTCTTATCGGTGAAGTTGTTATCATCGCTACCGCTAGCAGAAATTTGCGTGGCGTTCGCGCAGTCTCCGATTAGAGTGTTGCCGATTTGCCAGTTAGAGGTAAATGCGAGACAGGGCTCATAGCTGAGATTGTAGTTGAAACTGACAGAATTTTGGCTGGAAGGGGTCATCTCGATAGACCACCAGCTTCGCATACCGCATTCGTTAAGCGCAACCAGGTTGGTGGCTCCCCATCCGATAAGACTTGCGCTCAGTCCTTCCCGAGAAATCTTTTCATCGGTAATGGCTCCCTGGCTGTAGCAGAAATTTTCTGTGGAACCGTTCCCGGGGGCGATGTAGCCGATAGTTTTCCAGTTGCCTAGGGCTGAGTTTTCTGCCAGGTAGATGTCCTGGAGCTTGACGTAACCAGAGGCGGCTACGGGAACTTCACTTGCCTTGGCCTTGGCTATGGAGTTGAACAGTTTGGGGGTACCTACGGCTGCAAGAACGCCGAGGATTACGATTACCACCATAACTTCAATAAGAGTGAAACCTTTTTTCATAAAAATCCTTCTTAGTATAATAGATATAACTTAATCCATCAAAAAAGGTTCCCGCTATTGCGGAAACCTTAGTCTTTTTGACAATATTCAGGGGTTTAGGCCTTGAATTTGGTAAACTTGTAGAGATATTTGGCTGTCTGGATGGGAGTTTTCAGGAAGGCGGACTTCTTGTAGCCGCTCAAGGCGAAGCCCTGCAGCACCTTGTAGAGCCCAACCTGGTCTTCGCGGTTCAGTTCCAGCAGGAATCTGCGGAACTTGTATTCGAAGTCGTGCATCTTGCCAAAGTAGTCGTAGCAGCGCTTTTCGTAAGTCTTCAGGAACTGCTTGGAAAGATTGTCTTCCTTGAATGCTTCAACCACGGTCTGGGCGCAGAATCGGCCCGCGCGCATTGCTGCCGCAATGCCGCCGCCCGTAAGCGGATTGGTATGATGGGCGGCGTCGCCCACCAGGGCGAAGCGGTCCAGGGTATAGTCCTTCAAGACGCTGGAAACGGGAATCACGCCGCCGACCACATGGTCAATTTCTGCGCCGGGGAACAGCTTGTGCAGCCATTCCAGGGTTACGTCGTAAATGGTTTCGTTCTTGTGGGGAATCAGGAAGCCTGCGCCAAACTTGGTCATGTTGGACTTCTGCTTGGGGAAGCTCCAGATGTAACCGTCATTGATAAAATCATGGCCCTGCCAGAAGGTCAGGTAGTCGGGGCGGGTCAGCATACCCTTCACATGGAAGTCGATACCGTTGCAAGTCATGCCCGGCTTCTGGATGCAGTCCAGTCCGACCATGCGGCCGATACGGCTTTCGACACCGTCGGCGGCAATGACCATCTTGGCCAAAATTTCCTGAGTGGATTCGGCGGTGACAGATCCGTCGCCGTTGCCCTTGCCCAACACGACACGGACCCTGCGGTAGCCGTCATTGCCTGCGGATTCAACGTCGCTTACAAATTCAGCGCGGGCGCAGGTAACAACTTCGGCACCGTCGTCGGCTGCAAGTTTGGCCAGCCACGGGTCAAACTTTTCGCGGTTCAGCATGATGCCAGTAGCCGGCTTGGGCACTTCGATGTTCACGCCGTTGGGGCCGTAGATATAAAGACCGTTGATAATGGTTTCGATGCAGTCTTCGTCGATGGGGCCGTAAGTCTGCAGGTCCTTCATGCTGGTGCTGGCTTCACCGCAGCGTACAGGGTAGCCGATGCGTTCACGCTTTTCAAGGAGCAAGGTCTTGAGGCCTGCCTTGGCTACATTGCGGGCGGCTACAGAACCACCGGGGCCTGCGCCAATCACCACTACGTCATACTTGTTATCAAGCATTGTCCACCTCCATGATCTTGAGGGCTCCTACGGGGCAGGTGTTGGTGCAAAGTCCGCAGCGGACGCACTTTTCGTAATCGATCTGCAAATCCAGACCGTACATGTCTAGGGCCATCTTGGAGCATACGCCGACGCAGCCGGCGCACTTCAAGCACTTGGTCTTGTCGTGGACGAGTTTCTTCATAAGGTTTAATATAAAAACTTTAAAGCCGATTTTGTGGGCGAAGTATTTTTGGCGGTGGCTATCAAATAAAAAGATCGCTTGCCACCGCCTTTTTTGCAAAGCATTTCTTTCAATGCCGTCCCCGAAACCTACTTTTGCAGTTCCTGGAAGGCGATGAGCCAGGCTTTGAGACGGTTCCAATTGTTGTCGCGTTCTTGTTTGATGCCTTCATCTATCTTGAACACGACAAAGTCTCTCAATTTTGCATCTCCAATGACGATTGGGGAACTATTGATCCACGATCCAAAATGGTCGTTGACTTTTAGATCTGTGTCACGGATTATTTTGCCGTCAACAGCGATGGTCAAGTGTACTCCCACAAAAGCGATGGAGTAGATGTGCTCGCCTCCGTCTAGGATTGCTGCCTTTCCGTAAATTGTCGTGTCCGTAACGGAGCCGTCAAGGCCGCTATAGATTCGTGAGCAGATGCTCTTGGGGTCTGTTTCGCATTGCCCGATTTCATAGCCGATAGTCAACTTTTTTTCGTCACTGATACTATCAAGAACGCTGATGAACGCAGATTCGTAATTTTCGTTGCTTCCGTCAACCTTTATCTTGAAGCTATATCCGATATTCTTGCGCTCATAGTGGCCTTTGTCAATGACGGTGTCCTGTGCAGAACTTTGGGCGACAAATATATTGGAGGAAATCCCTAAATCGGATGCATCAACAATATTGTAGGTCGCTGTATCTTGTGCATTTAAGTTGATTTCTGCCCAATAGCGGTTTTCTCTCCCGTTGCTTTCGATGAACGTTGATTTTGAAATACTGTTCCCGTTGACCAAAATGGGGACGCTTATATCCTTGTCGAAGGAATATTGCGCCAGAACTTTATCTAGAGTCTTGTTGCTGAAGGAATCAAGCAATGCCAGTGCGGTTTCAGGAATAACGAATGACAAGGAATTTGAGGGCTCCTTGGTGATGACAGGAATGCTCAAGGACTTGCAAATGGCGTTGGTGTATTCCGATGATGTTCCTGCCGCATTCGTGACGTATGTGCAGAGGTTCTGGTAAATGCCTTCGGGGATGTTTTCCATGAGGAAACTTCCCGCAGTCAACTCATCTTCGGTAAGAACATGGCAAGCATTGGAAAAGTCCAGACAGACTTTATCGCTTGCCGAGAAATCGTTCTTGTTGAATTGAATTTCCAGGTTTGTAGTCTTGCGGATTTCTTGCGGTTTGATTTCTAGGTATTTGCCATCGTCGTCAGAAATTCGCTCAGCATTCTTCAGGTCCAGCTTGCTGTAGCTTGCGAGGGAATCATTTTCTGATCCGATCATGAGGGCGTAGCGAATATAAACGACGGCCTGGCCCTTTTCGTTCCTCTCAAAACTTTCGTCGATGGGATCAATGTTAAGGTAGGTCGCTTTGTAAACGACATCGTCAAAAACGAAATTTCCGTTATTGTCTGTAGAAGTTTCTCTTACGGATGTTTCGTGGCTTAGGCCATTTCCGACATCATAGTCTCCTTCAATTCTCTTTAAGAGGACGCGGGTGTTTTTCAGCGGATTGCCGTCAGTGTCTACAGCAGAGCCCTTTACCCTTGCCTGGGCGTAATCTCGGATGAAGGAAATGCATGCAAGCTCTGTTCCATACTCGGCATCTTGCAATGAGGCGTTTTTCCTTAAGGAGTTTGGAATGCTGGTGCTGCAACCATCTACGTTTACAATCTTGTCGCCGTTTTCGTCAATGGTTGCCGTCTGTCCGGATTCAGTCTCGGTCAAAACGCCTGCGGTATCGGTTCCGTTGTCGGAACAGCCCATGACACTTGCTGAGCACAATGCAGCGATGCTCATGCTTGCAACGAAACCACGAATCTTTCGTAATTCGTAATTCATAATTCGTAATTTCATTACTTGCCCTCCGGATCCAGGTTAGAAAACAGGTGTAAGTTCAGTTGATAGACGCTGTCGGCCTTGGCCTTGTCTTCGCCGATGATGCGTCGTGCCTTGGCCTTGAATTCCTGCACGGCGGCTTCCAGGTCCTTGTAGGCTTCGCTTGAAATGCTGAAGGTCATGGTACTCATGACAGTGGGGGACTTGGGCGGCGTAATCAGGGCCTGCTTGGAAAGTTCAAAGCATTGCAACTGATACTGCTTGATCAGTTCCGCGTTGTTGTAAGGTCCGCTGGAAATGGACTCCCGGGTGGGTTTCCAGAAACCTTCCTCGTTCTTGCGGGCGAGACCCAGACGCTGCAAAAGTTCCAGGCTGTCGCTCAACTTGCCCAGGGGAACCTTTGGGAAAATTCGTTTCTGCACTGGGGCCATATCGTCGCCCACATCCATGGCGTCCAGAATGGCGAACAGGGCGCTATGATACCAGTGGTTGTAATATTCGTAGGCGTCTGTGTTGATGATGTGCTGCGGGTTGGGGTGTTGACGCAGCAGTTCTTCCATGGCGGCCTTGCGGATGGTGTCGTTCTTGGCCTGATCCACCTGGACCATGGTCTCGAAGTATCTTGCTTCTTTCTTTTCGAGGCCCAGGACTTCGATGAACTTGGTCACCATGCGGGGGCTAACTTTCTTGCCTCTGAGAACATCGGCGAAGTAGCTGCGGCTCTTTTCCATGCCCAGCAGGTTGCAAATTTCGGTGCGGGTAAAACCGGGCTCCTGCTGTGCGCGGGCGGCCTGGTATTCTTCTAGATACTTGCGAAAGTGCGTAAACTGATAGATGTCAACAAATTTTTCCACAACTATAATATAGCATAAAATATTTAAAACATGAGAAAGTTTTTGAGAACATGTGCCGAGGCGCACAAATAAAAAAGCCCCCGATAATCGGGGACCCTTATAAAAGTCAGACGGAATTGTCTTCGTTAACCCTTATTAGTACATCTTTTCGCCGGTAAGGCGCTTCTCGAAGTCGTCACGGCTCAGAGGCTTGTCGAAGAGGAATCCCTGTACGTGGCGGCAGTTCACGTCGTGGAGGAACTTGGCCTGTTCTTCGTTTTCCACGCCTTCGGCAATGACTTCCTTGTCCATTTCCTTGGCCATGTTGACCACGTTCTTCAGCACGATTTCGTCCTGGGAACCGGCCTTTCCGATGTTGTCCAACAGGGATTTGTCCAGCTTGACCACGTTGAAGTCGAAGTTCTTGATGACATTCAGGGTGGAATATCCGGTGCCGAAATCGTCGATGGAAACGGAAATTCCGTGGCTGCGCATGGCGCCAATGAACTTCTGCATGGCTACGAAATCATCATAGTCGGACACTTCGGTCAGTTCCACTTCCAAGTACTTGCTTTCGACTTCGTACTTGTTCATGATGGCGAAGAAATCTTCCGAGAAATTGGGGTTCTTCAGGTGCAACTTGGAGAAGTTCACTGAAGTACGGACCGGTTCGATGCCGGAGTTTACCCACTTACGGATGTCGCTGCAGACGCATTCAAATACGTAGAAATCCAGCTGACAGACGGTTCCTTCACGTTCCAGGATGGGCAGGAAATCTGCAGGGGGGACTACAGTCCTGTGGCGGAGCCAGCGGACCAGCGCTTCGGAACCGCACAACTGCTTGGTAATCAGGTCGACCTTGGGCTGATAATAGACCATGAATTCCTTGCTCTTGAGGGCGTTCTGGAATTCGCTGGAAATTTCTCTCTGGTGCAGGGCGTCGACCAGCATTTCGTTGTTGAAACGGATAATGTCGGTGGTCTTGACGTTCTTGGCGGTATTCAGGGCGATGGAACTGCAGTTCATCAGTTCGGAAACGGTGTCCTGTTCGCGAACCACGTAGACGCCCATACGGGCAGAAATCTTGAAATTGAGGGGCTTGGGCCCCTGGCTCAGGGTGACATCCAGGCAAGAGAATTTCTTGATAATCTCTTCGGTATGTTCGTTTCGGACCAGGAAGAAGAAATTGTCGCCACCGAGACGGGATATGATTTCATCGGGGCCGAGAACTGCCTTGGCGGCGTTCACGTAGGCCTTCATGGCGATATCGCCGACCTGGGGACTCATAGACTTGTTAATGTACTTAAAATTCTTCAGGTTGGTGAAGATGCCCGTGTGTCCGACGAAATTCTTCTGGCTGATCAGTCTGCCCACGAAATTCATGAGGCCGGGCTGGTTGTCGGCACCGGTCATGTAGTCGATTGTCCTGGCGCGTTCTGCCATGCCCATGAGGCGGGCGCGTCCGCCCAAGATGAAACAGTCGTAGCAGATGAGCTGCAAAGCATCCCTTTCCTGATCTGTAAAGTTATGTCCGTCAACGGGATGGGCGTTAAAAGTAAAAGTGCCGCTTTCGGCTGTAGACATCACTTCGGCGATGTCTGAGCAGGTCGGGAGGGTGGGGAGCTTTTCCTTGTCATGGTAAATGAGCATTTTACCGTCGACGCCGGACTGGGCGAAGGTGGAAACCGGGGCTATAAGGCCACACTCCATGAAACCGACGTTCAGAGCCCTTGCGATGGGCTCGATCATGCGGGATATCTGCGATAAAAGGACCTCAGGGGCAGTAATGGGGCTGAGAAGTCCTTCCCTAAACCTCTTGTATTCGTCGCTGCAAAGCCTAAAGTCCATAATTTTCCTCAAAAAGAGCTAATCGGTTGTATGTCTTAAAGACAAAACCGAGCCAAATTTAAAAATCCGCGGTGCTTAGTGCAAGCAAAAATTGAGCAAAACCATCGGGACCGTGTTAAATGTTGTTTTTTATCACACATACTAATATATACCTAAAAAGAAGGATAAAAGTCAAATTTTACGTTTGTTTGTAAAAAATATTGGGCTGGTGGTGGAATTTTGACGGTTTAAGTGCCGTATAGGGGTGTTTTGGAGGGCTCCGGGGGCATGGGGACTTTGGGGTGTCCCCAAAAATTTCTACCTTTGCGCCGGCATTTAATGAGGTAAGCTCCTATGAAAAATGAGGCAGATAAGCCGAATTTCATTACGTCCTCCCTTGACTTCCTGGTCAACTGGGGCCGTACTAATTCTCTGTGGCCGTTCCCCTATGGTACGGCTTGCTGTGCAATCGAATTCATGAGTACGGAAGTGGGTCGTTATGACCTTTCCCGTATCGGTTCTGAATATGTGCGTTTTACGCCGCGTCAGTCCGATGTGCTGCTTGTGTCAGGTACTATTACATACAAGCAGGCTCCGATCCTGCAGCGCATGTACGAACAGATGGCAGAACCCAAGTGGGTGATCGCCATGGGCGCCTGCGCAAGCTCCGGCGGTTTCTATGACTGCTACTGCACCGTTCCGGGTATCGACCATATCATCCCCGTCGACGTCTATATCGGTGGCTGCCCCAGCCGTCCCGAAGCATTCTTCGACGCCATGTTCGACCTGCAGAACAAGATCAAGGACGAATCCTTCATGAAGCAGCGTGCGGAACGCGTCAAGGATCAGCTTGAAATGATCAAGGTGAAGACCGCCGAATGCAAGGCCGAGGCTAAGGCCATGGCTGCCGAAAAGGTCTCCGCCGCCAAGGATTTCCTGGTCGAAAAAGAACAGAAACTTATTAAGAAAGCACAGTTCTGGAAGGAGTAAAAATGGATTTTGCTGAAAAGACCGTTTCCCTCCTGGAAGAGAAGTTCGGCGGCAAGCGCGAACCTCTGGCCAAGTGGGACGCCTGTGTGGTGATTCCTAAGGAATACCTCCACAATGCAGTGGAGTTCCTGAAGAACGATAGTTCTACCCAGTTGGATATGCTGCTGGACGAAGCCGGCATCGACTATCTGACTTACCCCAATCACGAAGGTCCTCGCTTTGCAGTGAGCTACAGCTTCAAGAGCACCAAGGTTGCCGGTCGTCGCATCCGTCTTAAGGTGCTGGTCAGCGAAGCCGACCTGAAGGTCCCCACCATCACCGACCTGTACAAGAGCGCTGATTGGCTGGAACGCGAAGTCTTCGACCAGTTCGGAATTGTGTTCGAAGGTCACCCGGACCTCCGCCGCCTGTTGAACCATGTTGAATTTGTGGGCAATCCTCTCCGTAAGGATTACCCGGCCCAGAAGCGCCAGTGGCTTTCCACTAGCGACTACCTGATGCCCGAACTTGAAAAGCGCCTTGAATCCAAGGGTTACAAGGTGATCGAACGCTCCGAGGAAATCAATCCTGTGGACGAAGAATATCTTGAAGGGAGCAGAAAATGATCGTATTAGATCCGAATGGCGAAAAGCTGAGCCTCATGTCCCTGAACGTGGGTCCCACTCATCCGGCTACCCACCACTGCGTACGCTTGCTTACCGCTCTCGACGGCGAAACTATCGTTGCCGGCGTTAGCGAAATTGGCTTTATGCACCGCGGTTTCGAAAAGATGGTTGAACGCGGCACCTGGCAGCAGGTGATTCCCTACACTGACCGTCTGAACTACTGTTCTGCAATGATGAACAACATTGCGTTCTGCCGTGCCGTCGAAAATATGTTCGGCATTGAAATTCCTGAACGCAACAAGGTTCTCCGCGTTATTGTGAACGAATTAAGCCGAATCAACGACCACTTCATTTGCGTGGCCGCTGCATTCCAGGACTTGGGTGGTACCACTCCGTTCATGTACGCATTTAACCCCCGCGAAGAAATCATGTTGATTTGGGAAAAGCTCACTGGCGCTCGTCTGACCAATAGCTTTGCCCGTATCGGTGGTCTGTATCGCGACACCTATAGCGGTTTCGAAGGTGATGTCCTGGCAGCCTGCAACTCTGTTGAAAAGGCTCTCAAGGATCTTCACGCCTGCTTGGACCGTAACCGTATCTTCCTGGATCGTACCGTTGGCGTTGCCAAGATTTCCAAGGAAGACGCTATCAGCTACGGCTGGACCGGCCCCGTGCTCCGTGCTACCGGCGTAGAAAGCGACCTGCGTAAGGATGAACCTTACTACGATTACGAAACCTATGACTGGGACGTTGTGGTTGGCACCAATGGTGACGCAAACGACCGTCTCCAGGTTCGTCTCTACGAAATCGAAGAATCCGTTAAGATTGTACGTCAGGCTCTGAAGCGTCTCGCTCCGGGTCCTGTTGACATTGTCGATCCTCGTATTCGCGTGCCGTCTCACAAGATGGCTTACCAGGATATGGAAGGCCTCATCGGCCGTTTCAAGAGCGTTTACGAAGGCATCCGCGTGCCCGAGGGCGAATACTACTGCGGTAGTGAATGCGCTAACGGCGAACTTGGCTTCACCATCATTGCCGATGGTTCCGGCCACCCGTACCGCATCAAGGTTCGTTCCCCCAGTCTCGCTCACGTTTCCGCTTTCAACTTCCTGGTTGAAGGTCTTACCTTGGCCGACTCTATGGCTACCTTGCCTGGCCTCAACATGATTGCAGGAGAACTTGACCGATGAGTGAACATATTAAAGGTGCAGTTCATTTTGTTGCAAACAACAATCTGAAGTTCGATCGTCCGGAACAGCCTATTGGTGCTATGCCGGATCCGGCACAGATCTTTGGCCACGTGAACAAGATTCAGGAACAGCCCAATCCCAAGGAAGTGCTGGAAAAGCTCTCCACTTCCGAAATCAAGGAACGTTGCGCTGACTTGCTGAGCCGTTACCCTGAAGGACAGGGCGCACTTCTCGAAGTGCTGTGGCTTGTGCAGGGCGTGTTCGGCTGGGTTCCCACCGAAGGTATCCGCTGGGCTGCTAACGTTTGCGGTTGCGCTCCGGCTCATGCTCTTGGCGTTGCCACTTTCTATACCATGTATAACCATGCTCCCAAGGGCAAGTTCATGTTGCAGTTCTGCCGCAACATCAGCTGCGCTATCAAGGGTGCACAGCCCCTCATCAAGTACATCGAGAATAAGCTTGGCATCAAGTCCGGCGAAACCACTTCCGATGGCCTCTTCACCATTCTCCAGGTGGAATGCCTGGGCTCTTGCGGCAACGGCCCCATGATGCTGGTGAACGATGACTTCGCTACCGACGTTGTTGACGGTCAGCTGAAGATGAAGCGCGGCACTACTCTCACTGAAGAAAGCATTGACCGTATCGTCGAATGGTGCAAGGCTCATGCAGACAACGTTCCCAAGCACGACGTGCTGGGCGGTGTTGTTAAGGGTCATTGCGGTCATCCGGGCGCTCCTGGCGCAACTGCCAAGCCCCAGGTCAATGACTATGCTCCTCCCAGCCCCGTTCTCTGCGTCAAGGCTGAAGCCGATGCAGCTGGCGCTACCCTCACTTGGAAGGGTGCTCCGGAATTCACCAAGATCGTGGTTGAAAAGAAGTCTGGCAATGATTGGGTCGTCGTTGGCGAACCCGGCGTTAAGGACAAGGCTTTCGTGGATGCCGCTGGTAAGGTTGGCGATGAATATCGCATGATCGCTACCTCTGGCGAACGCGTGGCTAAGCCTTCCGCTGTTGCTGTTACCACTCAAAAGCCGGAACCGGTTGAAGAGAAGAAGGTATAATTATGGCAGAATGCGTAAAAGTTTGTACTGAAAACTTCGGCAAGGGCGCCCAGGACATTGAAGTCTACAAGAAGCTGGGCGGCTACGAAAATATTTCCGAACGCTTGTTCAATATGAGCCAGTTCGAGCTCATCGACTACGTGCAGCGCACCAATCTGCGTGGCCGTGGCGGTGCAGGCTTCCCCACCGGTATGAAGTGGAGCTTCGTGCCCCGCGGAACCGGCAAGCCCGTGTACATCGTGGTGAACGCTGACGAAGGCGAAGGCGGTACCTTCAAGGATCACTTCCTCATGTTGGAAGATCCCCACCGTCTTATCGAAGGCCTTATCATCGCCGCCTGGGCTCTGGGTTCCCGTGCAGCATACATCTACTGCCGTGGCGAATTCCTGCCCTGCATCGAAAGCCTCAACAAGGCTCTGAACCAGGCTTATGCCGCTGGCTACCTTGGCGAAAATATCTGCGGAACCAAGTTCAGCTTCGATATCTTCGTACATCGCGGTGCTGGCGCCTACATTTGCGGTGAAGAAACCGCACTCATTAACTCTCTCGAAGGCCAGAAGGGTCAGCCCCGCCTGAAGCCGCCTTTCCCGGCTGTTAGCGGTGCATGGAAGAGCCCCACCTGCGTGAACAACGTAGAAACCATTATGGCTCTCCCCTGGATCCTGAAGCACGACCCCAGCGAATACGCCAAGATGGGTACTCCCCGTGCAGGTGGTACCAAGGTGTTCTGCATTTCCGGTGACGTCAAGAATCCGGGCGTGTACGAAGCTCCTCTGGGCACTCCCATGATGACCATGATCAACGAATATGCCGGTGGCGTGGTCGGTGGCAAGCTGAAGGCTGTGCTGCCCGGTGGTTCTTCTTGCGCTCCTCTAACTGCAGAAGAAGCTGCGGTTGCAACCATGGATTACGAATGCCTGGCTTCCATGAAGACCATGTTCGGTTCCGGTGCTATGATCGTCATTAACGACACTCATAACATGGTTGACCTGTTGAATGTATTGGGTAATTTCTACAGCCACGAATCCTGTGGCCAGTGCACCCCGTGCCGCGAAGGTACCGGTCTTCTGCACCGCATGCTGAATCAGATCGTTGCTGGCAACGGTCACGACGGCGATGTGGAACTGATGCAGAGCCTTACCGGTGGTTTCGGTGGCGTGACCATTTGTCCGCTGTCCATCTCTCTGGGCGGCCCTGTAGCTTCCTACAGCACAAAGTTCCGCGCCGACTTCGACGAATACATTGCAAAGAACCCGGACCACGCAAAGCCGCGTGTCCAAGAAACCGCACGTCCTGGAATTTTCTGGTAATAATATGAGTAACTACTATAACATGCCGAAACTCCCGACCGAAAACAGCCCGAAGGTTGAAATCTTCGTGGATGACAAGGCCGTGATGGTTCCTGGCGATACTAACCTCCTCGAAGCCCTGAAGGCTGTCGGGATTGAAACTCCGCACGTCTGTTACCATCCGTATCTGCCGGTTTCCGGTAACTGCCGTCAGTGCCTGGTTGAACAGGAAGGCCCCCGTGGTCGTATGCTGGTCATCTCCTGCTATACTCCTGTCGCTCCGGGTATGAAGATTTATACTCCTGCTTCCTCTGCTCGCGTCAAGAACGCTCGCAAGGCAACTCAGGAATTCATGCTGGTGAACCATCCGCTGGATTGCCCTATCTGCGATAAGGCTGGCGAATGCACCCTGCAGGAAAACTACATGGAATGCGGTCAGAACGAAGGCCGTCTCCGTCCGGAATATGGTAAGAACTACCACGGCAATCCGGCTCACCAGTTCGTTGACGCCAAGGGCCAGGTCCGTGGCGGTAAGCACGTGGATATCGGTCCCCGAATCCTTCTCGACGAAGAACGCTGCGTACAGTGCGACCGTTGTGTCCGCTTCATGCGTTCTGTGGCCAAGGATGAACAGCTGCAGCTTGCAGGCCGTGCCGACCACACTTACATCACCACGTTCCCCGGCGAAAAGCTGGACCACGAATATGACCTCTGCGTCACTGACGTGTGCCCCACCGGTGCAATGACTGCCAAGTACTTCCGTTTCCAGAAGCGCGTATGGCTCCTGAGCCACACCCCGACCATCTCCATGGATGACTCCCTGGGCGCAAACATCTGGATCGACCATGCCGACGGTAAGATCTACCGCGTCATGCCCCGCTGCAATCCGGAAGTGAACCGCAGCTGGCTCTCTAACACCAGCCGTATGGCATTCCAGAACTTTAACAAGAACCGTCTCCCCGCAATCGGTGGCGTCAAGGTCATCAAGGAAGCTCTCGCTTCTGCAACTGGCAAGATCGCTCTCGTTGCCGGTGGCGAATGCACCATTGAAGACTTGGCTGCTCTCCGCATGCTGAAGGAATCCCTGGGTGACCGTGCCGATATCTTCGGCGGTTCTCTCAAGATCAAGTCCGAACCCGATGGCATCGCCAAGAGCGGAGACCCCATGGCAAACCGCGCCGGCTTCAAGCTCCTTGGCCTTGCCGACGACAATCTGTGGGATCTGGCTCAGAACGTTTCCAACTACTCCGTGCTGGTCTGCGTGAACAACAACATTGTTGGCGATGGCAACAAGTCCATGGACGTAATCGAAAAGATTCCGACCCGCATCGTTCTTTCCGCTTTCAATGACGAAACTGCAAACATGGCTACCCTTGCTTACGGTATCAGGCACTGGAGCGAAGTCCAGGGCACCATGGTGAACTCTCTCAACATTCTCCAGAAGTTGAACGCAGCTCCCACTTGCCCCGATGCAGAACTGAGACCCGCTTACGAAGTTCTCTCTGAACTGGCTGGCAACACCTTCACCTGTGCATACGACGCTTTCAAGAAGGCTGCCGAATACGCCCCGGCTCTCGCCGGCCTCGCTTACGACAGCATCAAGAGCACTGGCCTTCATCTTGAAGGAGGTAACGCATAATGGATATTATTGAATCCAAATCCTGGGTTGAATGGCTGATCACGATTGCGAAGTTCGCCTTCTGCTTCGTGCCGGTCCTTTACATCCTCCTGTTGATTCCTATGGAACGCCGTGGCGCCGGCTTTATGCAGGACCGTCAGGGCCCCAACCGTTCCTACATCAAGATCCCGTACTTCGGCAAGATCCGCTTGCTGGGTTACGTGCAGAACATGTGCGACGGTACCAAGCTGTTCTTCAAGGAAATGTTCGCTCCCAAGGGCGCAAGCAAGTTCCTGTACTACGTGGCTCCGGCAATCCCGTTTGCCATCGTGTTCCTGTCTCCCTGCGTCATTCCCTGGTTCGGACCTCTGGTTTTCGAATGGGGTGGCAAGGTCGTGACGATCAGCGGTTCCATCCTTGATACCGAAGTGGGCATCTTGCTCCTGTTCGGTTTCTCTTCTCTGTCTGCATTCGGTGCTGTCCTGGCTGGTTGGGCTTCCAAGTCCAAGTACAGCTACCTGGGCTCCCTCCGTACTTCTGCAATGACCATTAGCTACGAAGTCTGCCAGGGCCTTTCCATGATGGGCCTCCTGGTGCTCGCAGGCTCCTTCAGCCTCACCGACATCGTTAGCTGGCAGGAACACCACGTCTGGGGTATCGTTGCCCAGCCGGTGGCTTTCTTCTGCTTCCTCATTGCAACTATCGCCGAAACTGGCCGTGCTCCCTTCGACGTTGCCGAAGGTGAACCGGAATTGGTTGCTGGTTACCACACTGAATACGGTGCAATGCAGTTCGGTATGTTCTACATGGGCGAATACGCTCATATCTGCATCGCTTCCTTCCTGGTGGCAACCCTCTTCCTGGGTGGCTACTCTGTACCGTTCGTTACTACCGAAACCATGCAGGCTCACATGGGCGGCTCCCTGGCCATCCTCTGCTGGGTGCTTGCATTCCTCGGCCTCGCATTCCTCCACATGATGCACCGCTACTCCAAGAAGCTCCGCGCTTCTTCCCAGAGCAACAAGATGGTGATCCTGCAGGAATACAAGCTGTACAAGCTGGTTGCCGGTATTGCTACCGTCGTGTTCATCGCTGCCGGTGTCGCTTCCTGGATGTTCTACACTCCGGAAATCGCACATACCGCCGCTGGCGTCAACACCATCGGTACTGCTCTCGGTACTGCTGTTATCCACCTGCTGGTTCTCGTCGTCAAGAGCGTGTTCTTCTGCTGGGTCTGGATTTGGGTCCGTTGGACTCTGCCCCGCTTCCGCTATGACCATGTGATGAACCTCGGTTGGAAGATTATCCTTAACATCGCTATCCTGAACCTCGTTGTGACCGCAGTTGTCGCAAAGCTCGTTGGAGGTAACTAATGGCTCGCGTTATTAAACAGAAACCCATGACCGTCATCGAACGCCTCTACATTTTCGAGGCTATGCGCGGTCTGTGGACCACCCTTAAGCATGCTGCCCGTGGTTTGTTCCGCTACGAAGAACTTCCCACTATTTCCTACCCGGAAGGCCAGCCCGAAGTTCGCAACACCTATCGCGCCAAGCATCGCTTGATGCTCCGCCCCGATGGCACTCCCCGTTGCGTTGCTTGCGGCATGTGCGCTGCAGCTTGCCCTGCTCACTGTATCTTTATCGAAGCAACCCAGTCTGACGATCCCCGTATCGAAAAGCGCGTCATGCGTTTTGACATCGACCACCTGGTTTGCGTGTTCTGCGGCCTTTGCGCCGAAGCCTGCCCGGTAGATGCTCTCCGCATGGATACCAAGCAGATCGTTTTTGAACATCGCAACCGCGAAGATTTCGTGGCACACCTGGCCGATCTCATCGAATGGGATCCGAAGGATTACCCCGAAGACGCACAGAGCCAGATGGCTCCGGGCGGTACCAAGAACGCCGAGGCCCGCAAGGTCTGGGGAATGGAGGTTAAGTAATGCTCGCCCTGATTTACTTCATTGTCCTTGGAATTATCGCAATTGGCTCTGCCGTTTGCGTGCTCCTTTCCAAGCATCCGCTCTACGGAGCTCTTTCCCTGGTTCTTACCATGCTCTCCCTGGCCGGTATCTACGGCCTGCTGGGTAGCCCCTTCATGGGCGTTGTCCAGATCATGGTTTACGCAGGCGCAATCATCATGTTGCTCACCTTCGTGATCATGGTGCTGAACGCCGGTAAGGACAGCAAGACTCCCATGTTCGACAAGGTTTCCCTGTTCGTGATTCCGGCCGTGATCGTTCTCGCCGGTCTCGTGGGCTTTGCCCTGGTTCGTGCTCCCATCGTCTTCGATGCTACCACCCTCCGCGGCTCTGTAAAGCTCACCTCCGAAACACTGTTTAACGTAGCTCAGGAAGGCCCCGGCTACTTCGTCCTGTTCGAAGTCCTCGGTCTGTTGCTCCTTTCTTCCATGGGTGCCGCTGTGCTCATGGCCAAGAAGCGCCTTGGCTCTGAAATCGAGGAGGAAAAGTAATGGAACTCCAAGCTATGTATGTTCAGATTTTGGCCCTGGTGATTTTCGCCATCGGCCTTATCGTGGCCATTTCCCGCAGAAACATCTTCTTCGTGCTCATGGGTGTTGAACTCGCCCTGAACGCCGTGAACCTGTCTTTCGTGGGCTTTGCCAAGACCCTGCCTGCCGAAATGAGCGTTGCAGGCCAGATCGTGCCGCTGTTCGCAATTGCTGTTGCAGCTGCCGAAGCTTGCGTGGGCCTTGCCATGGTCATCATGATCTTCCGTAACCGCGAGAGCGTTGATTCCAACGACTTCTCTAACTTGAAGGGGTAATAATCAATGACTAATTTACCGCTTTGGTTTATTCCGCTCTTCCCGCTCATCGGTACCATCCTTTTGGGTACCATCGCCGTGATTTCTTCCGGCAGCAAGAAGGGCCCTTCCGAAGGTTTCGTTGGCGCGCTGGCCGTGTTGTTCCCGGCTCTCGCTTTCGCTAGCGTTGTCCTGCTGGCTTTCGGCATGCCCGAAACCGGCATCCGTCAGACCCTCTGCAACTGGATCGACGTCCCCATGCTCAAGGTGGACATCGGATTCCTGTTTGACGGTCTGTCCCGCATCATGCTGCTGTTCGTCACTGGCATCGGCTCCCTGATTGCGCTGTACTCCATCGGTTACATGCACGGCGACCGTGGCTTTGCCCGCTTCTTCGCCTACATCAACCTGTTCCTGTTCAGCATGATCGTGCTGGTCCTTTCCGACAGCCTGCTCCTGACCTTCCTGGGTTGGGAAGGTGTGGGTCTCTGCTCTTACCTGCTGATCGGTTTCTGGAACCACGACGTGAACAACTGCAAGGCTGCAAACAAGGCCTTCATCGTGAACCGCGTGGGTGACATCGGCTTCCTCCTGGGTATGCTGGTGCTCTGCACTATCGGCGGCTCCGCCATCCTCAACTACGATCAGCTGGCTGCATTCATCCAGATGGTCGTTTCCGGTGGCCACGTTGAAATCGTCATTCCGTTCCTGTCTCTCGCCGGTATCTGCTTCTTCGTAGGCTGCACCGGTAAGTCCGCCCAGATTCCTCTTCTCACTTGGTTGCCCGATGCAATGGCTGGTCCGACCCCGGTTTCCGCCCTCATCCATGCTGCAACCATGGTGACCTCTGGCGTGTATCTGCTTGCCCGTCTCGGTTCTATGTTTGCCATGCTCCCCACCGTGCTTGATATCATTACCGTTGTCGGTATGCTCACTGCATTCTGGGCAGCTGTGGCTGGCCTCTTCCAGAACGACATCAAGAAGGTGCTGGCATACTCCACTATCTCTCAGCTGGGCTACATGTTCATGGCTGCAGGTGTGGCTGCATTCGATGCTTCCATCTTCCACGTCTTTACCCACGCCTTCTTCAAGGCAGCCCTGTTCCTCGGTGCCGGTGCCGTGATTCACGCCCTGGCTGGCGAACAGGATATGCGCAAGATGGGTGGCCTGGTCAAGAAGGTTCCCGTTACCGCATGCGTCATGATCTTTGCATTCCTGGCCATTATCGGTATCCCGGGCTTCGCTGGCTTCTGGTCTAAGGACCTGATCCTGGAACGTCTCTACATGAGCGGTCCCATGGGCCCCTACTACTATGCAGTTGGCCTCCTCACTGCTGTTATTACCGCAGTCTACATGGGCCGTCTGATCATCCTGACCTTCTTCGGTTCCTATCGCGGTTCCAAGGAAAGCGAACATCACATTCACGAAGCTCCGGCTTGCATGCTGATCCCCATGGTGATTCTCGCCGTTGGCGCAGTGTTCTCCGGTTATATGTGGGCAGATTCCATCGGCCTTACCTTCTTCCGTGATATGCTTGCTCCTGTTGTTGGTGCTGCACAGCTCTCCGTGGCTCACTCCGAAGCCCACGTGAACCCCATGGTGTTCGCCGGTCTCGGCACTGCCGCTGCTGTTCTCGGTCTCGTGATTGCCTGGGCCAAGTTCGGCAAGGCTCGCATTCCTGAAGCCAAGGGCTCTTCTGCTCCTACCGGCAAGATGGCTACCTGGACCTTCCTCTTCGATATCATTCACGGTTGGTTCATCTGCCTTACCAATGTTGTTGCCTGGATTATCGAAAACTGCGTGGATAAGCTGGTTCAGTTTGTCCAGTGGCTGGTAGCCGGCATTGTTGAAATCCTGGGTGATGGCGTTGCCTCCTTCCAGGTTCGCAAGGTTCGCCTGCAGCTCGCTCTTAGCGTTGCCGGTGTTGTAGCCCTTGTGCTCGTTGTTCTTCTGACCGGAGGTATGATCTAATGCTTCTGCATCTCCTCGTCTTGGCTCCGTTCGTTGCCGCTATCCTCATGGTGGCAACCTCCAAGGAAGATCCCAAGTCTTCTTCCCGCCTGGCTTTCCTCTTCGGCCTTGCCTTTGTGGGCATGTCCGTCGCTCTGATCGCCGGTGGCAACCAGGCTACCGAAGCTGTGGAATGGTTCCGCATTCCTGGCGCAAAGGGCCCGGTTTACTACTACCTGTACAGCCATGGTCTGGGCGCCTGGATGACGCTCCTTTCCACTGGTCTTTCCCTGGTGGCTCTCATCACTGCTCGTAACACTACCTGCAAGAACTACCGCAACTTCGCAATCGGCATCTTCGCCTTGATGGGCGCCATGAACGGCACCTTCCTGGCCGCCGACGCAGTGCTGTTCTTCTTCTTCTTCGAAGCAATGGTGATCCCCGCCGCAATCCTTATCGCCGGTTTCGGTGGCAAGGATCGCGTCAAGGCTGCTATGACCTTCGCCATCTACACCCTGGTGGGCTCCGCTCCCATGATGGTGGCTCTGTGGTACGTGCTGACCAAGGCTGACAATTCCCTGCTCCTTTCTCTGGCCCTGGCTATCCAGAACATGGATCCCGCCGTCCAGACCTCTATCCTCGTTTGCTTCCTCCTGGCCTTCATGGTGAAGACTCCGATCTTCCCGTTCCACGGCTGGCAGGCAATTTCCTACTCCGAAGCTCCCGCTCCGCTCTCTGCAATCCTTACCGGTGCAATGAGTAAGGCTGGCGTCTTTGGTTTCATTGCCTGGATCCTCCCGATTTTCCCGCTTTCTATGACTGCTGTCAGCACCATGATGTGGCTGGGCCTCGTGACTGCCGTTTACGGCGCTCTCATGGCTCTCCGCGCCAAGGATGCCAAGAAACTTCTGGCCTTCAGCTCCATGGGTCACCTCGGCCTGGCTGTTGCCGGTGTCTTTAGCCTTTCCGAAGCTATGCTCCCCGCAGTGCTGGTGCTCCTGGTGGCACACGGCCTCTCCGCAGGCGCACAGTTCCTTCTGATGGGCATTGGCGAACGTATGACTGGAACTCGCGAACTGGATAAGCTTGGCGGTCTTGCCCGCAAGACTCCGGTGTTCGGCACCCTGTTCGGCTTTGTGGCTGTGATGGCCCTGGCTGTTCCTGGTACTGCAGGCTTCGTCGGCGAATTCACCGTGCTCCTGTCCCTCTGGGATATGGGCCCGCTCCCCGCACTGGTTGCTGGTCTCACCATCATCCTCTCTGCCGCTTACATGCTCCGCTTCGTCCAGAAGGTGATCTTCGGTGAACAGAAGTGCGAAGTGACCGGCACCCAGATGACCGCCCTGGAAGGTTCTTCCATCGGTATCATGGCCGCCCTGCTCCTGGTGTTCGGTATGCATCCCGCATTCATCACCAACGCTCTGCACCTCTTCGACGAACAGGCTGTGGAACAGATGGCTAAGCTCTCCGGCAACGCCCAGCAGATCGAAGAAACTGCCGAAAACGAAGCAGTTCCCGCCGCTGAAGCTGCCGCCTCCGCCGAAGACGAAAATATCGCAAGCGTTGCCCAGCCCATGACCGAAGAAGACTTCCGTCAGCTGGATTCTAACCTGGCCGCCAACGGTTTCAGCGAAGAAGAACGCGCATCTCTCATCAAGCAGCTCCGCGAAATGGATGTCGACACCGCCGCCGCTTCCGAAGCCGCTGTTGAAGGAGGTAACAACTAATGAGTAACATGATCATTCTCTTGCCGGTTATCCTGGTTGCCGTTGGCGCCCTGATTTCCTTGGCTGCAGAACCCTTCATCAAGGACGAGAACAAGCATAAGATCCTTCCCTGGGTCGCTTCCGCATTCGCCCTGTTCGCAGCCGGTGCCTACGCCCTGGTCACTACCGATACCTTCTACGGCCTCTATGCCATGGATCCGGCCCGCCGCCTCCTGGGCGTTGCCATTGTGCTCTGCGCCTTCCTGGGTATCGCTGGCCTCCAGTGGACCCTGGGCCACGAAAAGTTCAAGGGTGGCGAAGCTTACGCCCTCCTGATGCTTGCTACTACTGGTGCCCTGCTCATGACTCAGGCCATCGACTATGTGGCCCTGTTCCTGGGCATGGAACTGGCTAGCTTCCCGATCTACGCCCTGGTGGGTATTCGCCGCAAGGATGCAAACGCTAACGAAGGTGCCTTCAAGTACTTCGTTTCCGGTTCCATCTTCAGCGCCATCTTCCTCTACGGTGTGGCTATGGTTTACGGTGCTACCGGTACTACCAGCTTCAATTCCGCCATTCTCCCGGGTCGCGAAAGCATCTACGGCATTGGCGTGTTCATGACCGTGATTGGCCTCCTGTTCAAGGCTGGTGCCGCTCCTGTCCACTTCTGGGTGGCTGACGTCTACACCGGTGCTTCCGTTGCAGTGACCGGCTTCATGGCTGCAGTTGTTAAGGTTGGCGCTCTCGCCGCCCTGGCTTCTGTATGGCTCGGCATCCTGGTGACCAAGGCTGGCTCCGCAGCCGCCTGGAACCTTGCTGAACAGGTGACCATCGGTTCCCAGTCCAAGGGCCTCTATTATGTGGTTGTTATCGTGGCTCTGCTTTCCATGGTGTTCGGTGCCTTCGGCGGTCTCGCCCAGAAGTCCATCCGTCGCATCTTGGCTTACTCCGCCGTGATGAACGCCGGCTTTATCGTAATCGGCCTGCTGCTGCCTAACTACGCTGCAAACGGTACCGTTCAGATGGGCCCCATGTTCTACTTCCTGGTGACCTACGCCGTTGCATCTGCTGGCGCCCTCACCGGTATTGCCTACCTGTCTGGCCGTGACGACCGCAACGAAACTCTGGAAGCAATCCAGGGCCGCGGCCGCAAGCGTCCCTTCGTTGCTCTGGGCGTGACTGTCTGCTTGGCAAGCCTGGCTGGCCTTCCGCCGGTTGCTGGTTTCCTGGCCAAGTTCACTCTGTTCACCGACGCATTCTCCGCTGGTATGGGCTGGCTCGCAGCCGTGGCCTTCGGCCTCTCCCTGGTGGCTGCCGTGTTCTACCTGCGTATCGCCTTCGTCCTCTTCATGCCCCTCAAGCCTGAATGCGAATGCAAGTGCGTATGCGCCAAGAGCGCACCCTTCAGCTACCTGCTGAAGTTTGCAGTGACCGTTGCCGCTATCGCCCTCCTGGTGGTCGGCGTGATCCCCGGCATCGCCCTGATCTAATCAGTTACAGGACGTCATTCCTGAACTGACCCAAAGTCATCCTGAACTTGTTTCAGGATCCTAAACTTCAAAAACGCCTCGTAGGAATCCCCTACGGGGTGTTTTTTTTGTTTATAAGCGGATTTTATAAAGTACTTGAATGAATTCGCCTTCTGAACATTTTGGGGGTTCGTGTGTGACAAGGAACAAAAAATGGGGGGGGAAGCGGAAAAGGAACGTCTGATTTTGTAAGAAAATTAGTGACAATAATGCAATGAAAATTTATCTTTTGTCGCTGAGAAAGATCAAGGTTTGTATGAAAAAGATAATCTATGCTATGACTTTTGCCGGCATCTGCGCTGTAGGCGCTAATGCTTTGACGACCGTGAATGGTTGCTACCAGATCGGTACCTATGATGAACTGAAGGAATTTGCTATCAAGGTGAATGGTGGTGAACATAGTGCTTGTGGCAAGTTGACTGCCGATATTACTGCAAACAGCAATGTGCTGAGCGATGACATGAAAAATACAAAGTCGGTGCCTAGCAATGTATGGACCCCAATACAGAAATTCACGGGTATTCTGGATGGTGCCAACCATACCATTTTCGGCTTGTATTACAAGGCATCCTCCAATGCTGGTCTTATCCAGTCTGTGGAAAACGGAACTGCTCTGATTAAGAATCTGAAGATTAGGGACTCCTATATCGCTGCTGATACTTACGCTGGTGGTTTTGTTGCACAGGTGAAGGGATCAGGTAAGGTCTATTTGGATAGTTGTTCCTTTATTGGTCTAGTTGCGTCCAATTCAACGAGTGGATCTGGTGATGGTTATCTTGCTGAAATGGTTGGTTTTATTGCTAGTAAAGGAAATGCTGTTATCACAAATAGCTTTGTTGAAGGCTGTGTGTATCCTAAAAGGACAAGTAGAAATCTTGGTGGTTTTGTCGCCTATATTCAAAGTGGTGCTAGCTTGACATTGTATAATGATTATAGTACGGCTTACGTCATGAATGATGGTTTGATTTCTGGTAACTGGTATAACAATAATATCCTTGTAGGAAAAAATGACGGTGGTACGATTACTGCCAGTAATGTTGGTTGTAAGTCTTCGTCTATTGTTGGGATTGGAGAAACCTGTAATGATGTTGTAAAGGCTAATGTTGTCGTTAAATCCAACGAATCCGACGTTCATTCCGTCATCAACGATTACGATCAGTCCAATATTGTCGCACTCTACGTTGCTGATGAAGATGCTTTCACGAAGATGTACTCCGTTGACAATGACTACGTAGGAACCGTAGCTATCTCCTACGAAGACGGCAAGGTTGTTGCAACGTTTGATGACAAGGCTACAACTTTCAATCTTCCGTACGACCTCAAGGTCGACAAGGTTGTCTTCAACCGCAAGTTCACAAACACCAAGTCTTCTACAATCGCTCTGCCTTTCAGCGCAAGTACGTCTGTAATTGCTGGTGCTGAATTCTACACTATTACGGGCGTCACACCGAGAGATCAGTCTAATGAGAATTCTCGTGATACCGTTGTTGGAAATGGTGTTACCTCCGTTGAAGCTTATGTACCTTACCTTGTAAAGCCTACCGGTAATGATGGTTCTTTCGCTGTTTCTGGTGCCGTAACCCTGAAGAAGACTCCCGCCTCCCAAAACACTACTGTTGGTGATTGGTCTTTCATCACTGCTCTTGAAAAGAAGGTCTGGCGCCGTGCTGACGAAGAAAAGGGCCTTGCAGCTCTCAATGAAGGTGAAATTGGCCGCATCTATGGCTTTGCTGGTGCTGAGTCCGATGGCTTTGTTCCCGGCAACTTTGTTCGTGTAGAAAAGGCAAACATCATGCCTATGCGCGCTTACTTGAAGTATACAGGTAATCTTGGAGAATGCGGTAACGCTCTTTGCAAGGCTTCTCCTGTAGTTCTTTCTGACTCCATGGTGGTTCGCCTCAATTCTATAAAGACCGTTGATCCTTCTGTTGGTGGCGAAGTGACTGACCCGGAAGAAGAAACCACTTCCATTGTCAAGCCGTTTGTGGCTCCTGTTGCAGAAAAGGCTAACCGTTGGTACGATCTCTCTGGCCGCCTCAACAAGAAACCTTCCAATCGTGGTTCCTTCTACAGCAAGCAAGCAATCGTCAAGTAAGGAGTGAAAAATGAATATTAACGAAAATATCGAAAAGAAAGAATACGTCGCTCCTCAAATGACCGTTTTGAAGATGGACGGTGTTGCGACTCCGCTCTGTTGTTCTGATAATTGCGGTTATGGTTCCCAGTCGCATAATGATGAAGGTGAATCCCTGGATTAACTTTCGTTCTATCGATACGAGAACGTTCTTGTAACACTCTAGTCGAAGCAGAACAAATACAGCATTAAAAAATCCCGCAGCCTGCGGGATTTTTTTATCTGTAAATAAAACTTCCCTCAAAAAAGTGGATCTTTTCTCTCCGTGAATTCTGGCAAAAGTCTCCTGTAAAATGCATAATAAGCAGCCGACAATTGACAAAGCCCTGTAAACCGCGCTCGACAGAGCAACTTCAATTGACAAAGCACTGTAAACCGCACCCCTCCGGTGTCCACGACCTGTTCGGGGGATCTCCTTTGTTCGTGCTAAAAAATTTTACAATCATTTTTCAAAAAATCGGGATCCATTCCCCGCAAAAAAGCGTGTATAGGATTGGTGGCGATTTTGCC